>MPDF01000002.1 GCA_001874365.1 Gammaproteobacteria bacterium MedPE
TTAGTGCTCGTTTTAGAACAGTCTATTTAAACCATTCATTGCGGCCACGCGGTACGCTTCTGCCATCGTTGGATAGTTAAATGTGGTGTTAACAAAATACTCAATATTATTACCTTCACCTTTCTGTTCCATAATCGCTTGTCCGATATGCACGATTTCCGAGCTACGCTCACCGAAACAATGAATGCCTAACAACTGTTTAGTGTCGCGATGGAATAACAGTTTTAAGAAACCGACATTAATACCACCGATTTGTGCGCGAGCAAGATGTTTAAACTGAGCGCGACCAACTTCATAAGGCACTTTTTGTTCCGTTAGTTCTTGCTCTGTTTTACCGACTGAGCTGATCTCAGGAATGGTATAGATACCTGTTGGGATATCATGAATAAGTGAGCCTTCATCGTTACCACTGATCATTGCCTTGGCGGCAATACGGCCTTGATCGTATGCGGCACTCGCAAGCGATGGATATCCAATAACATCACCAACAGCATACACATTGTCAACAGCCGTTTGATAATGTTCGTTGACATCGACTTGGCCACGCGAGTTAACGTTTAAGCCAATATTCTCTAGGCCTAAATCATGCGTATTACCAGTTCTTCCATTTGCAAATAAAATGCAATCTGCGCGCATTTTTTTACCAGACTCTAAATGTACAACAACGCCATTATCTGAATCTTCAATCCGTTCATATGATTCGCTGTGACGAATAACCACGCCACTATTCCAAAAGTGATATGACAGGGATTCACTCACTTCGGTATCAAGGAATGATAATAAACGATCTCGGGTGTTGATTAGGTCGACACGAACACCAAGACCTCTAAAAATTGATGCGTATTCAGAACCAATGACACCGGCGCCGTAAATAATGATGCTTTTGGGATCTTTATCAAGGGATAAAATTGTATCGCTATCAAATATATGTGGGCTAGTGAAATCAACATCTGCTGGGCGATACGGCCTAGAGCCTGTTGCGATAACGAATTGATCGGCACTTAAATACTCTTTTTCACCACCTTCTTTGGCAATTTCAATAACATTGTTATTCATAAATTGCGCGTGGCCTGTATATATTGGGCACTGGTTACGCATATAAAAACCTTGGCGCAATTTTACTTGATCACTAATAACACGTTCAGTGTGTTTTAAAATTGATTTAAAAGAAAATTGCTTGCTGAAATCACCTTCAACATCGTAGCCACTGCGGCGAAATTCAACGATACGAGAAACGGAATGACGCAAAGCCTTTGAGGGAATAGTTCCCCAATGAGTACAACCACCGCCAACTTGAGGGGCGCGTTCAATTACGGCAACAGACTTTCCTTGTTTTGCTAACCCCATCGCGGCACCTTCACCACCTGGGCCGGTACCAATTACGATTGCATCGTAATG
This sequence comes from Gammaproteobacteria bacterium MedPE, assembly GCA_001874365.1. Classification (GTDB taxonomy): domain Bacteria; phylum Pseudomonadota; class Gammaproteobacteria; order Enterobacterales; family Psychrobiaceae; genus Psychrobium. The sequence goes on from MPDF01000002.1 coordinate 1,399, forward strand.
ATTAGAAATATTAAATTGCTCGCTAATTGCTGCTGGCGACGATTTCTTGGCTTTAGGCACGTGTCGATCCTTATTATTAGATTATTTGGCTACAAATATTAACGCGAGTGGTGATAAATCGCCATTCTTAATGAAAGTCAATTAGTCTTAGGCTGCAGCTCAGAACATATAATTACTGCTTGACATAAGTAAGTGATGTTATAACATTTGTCATGTTATGTTGTAACGTTACAATTTGGAATCTGAAATGAATACTAAAAAATCACTACTCGCGACGCTAATTTGCATGTCGTGTGTTCCTGCTTATGCTGCGGAAAAAGCTCCTAAAGACGCTGATAAGAAAGCCAAGACTGAAACCATTGTGGTTCGCAGTAATGCGCATTTATTACGTAGTGATCTAGACTCTTTGATTTCTTCAACACTTATTGAGCGTGAACAACTCGACATGATGCAGGCGAGTAGTCTTGGTGAAACGTTAAAATTTACTCCTGGTATTCATGCGAATTATTATGGTCCTAGCTCATCACGCCCGATTATTCGTGGTCTAGATGGCCCGCGTGTCAAGATCCTTCAAAATGGATTAGCAGCTGGTGATGCCTCTGCGAGTGCACCTGATCACCAGGTCAGTAGCGAAGTGAGCACTGCTACGCAAATTGAAGTATTGCGAGGCCCAGCAACCTTGTTACATGGCAGCGGAGCTATTGGTGGTGTGGTCAATGTGATTGATGAGCGTATTCCTACCAAATTATCTGATGAAATTTCTGGTGAAGTGGTTGGCGCATTTTCAACGGTAGATGACGCTAAAGATGCTGCATTTTCTATCAGCGGTTCTAGCGGAAACTGGGCATTTTACGCCGATGGTTTTGCTAAAGATGCAAATGAAACAAATATTCCTGTGCTTGCCGCTCACGAAGAGCATGATGAACATGAAGAAGAGCACGAAGAAGATCATGATGAGCATGAAGAAGAAGGCCATGATGAACACGAAGAATCGACGCGTAAGGTTATTGAAAATAGCCAAAACCGCAGTGATGGCTTCACATTAGGAACGAGCTACATCACAGACAGTTTTATGATGGGTATTGCTTTTGGTTCAACGAGTTCTAAATATGGCTTAGTAGGGCATTCTCATGAAGAGCATGAAGAAGAGCACGAAGAGGAAGGGCATGATGAGCATGAACATGAGGAAGAAGGTCATGACGAGCATGCGGATGAAATATTACCATTTGTTTTAACAGAGCAAGACAGAACACAACTTAATGCGAAATGGTTTGATTTAGGTAATGGCATTGAATCTGTTTCTCTTAAAGCCGTTCATGTTGACTACAAATTACAAGAAGTAGAAGAAGGTGCTGTCGGCACTCAAATCACTAATAAAACTGACGAAGTAAAATTGCAGTTGAATCATAACTGGATTGATCAATGGCAGGGTATTGTTGGCGTTCACATTCAGAATGATTCAACAACACCTGTTGGTGCAGAAGCTAATTCTCCAGCAACAAAAACTGACGCTACAGCGATATTCGCAACACAACGTCGTCAATTGGGGAATGCACAATGGCACTTGGGTGCTCGAATCGAACAGGTAGAGATTAAACCGACGCTGACTCAAGCCAATGCACTAACAAGTATCGATTTCACTCCAATTAGCTGGGCGGCCGGTGTTGATTGGGCGGTGACTGAAAACCAACAATTGTTAGTCAACTTAAGTCATAGTCAACGCGCATTGAGTGCGAGTGAGTTATTTGCCTTTGGTGAGCATTTAGGAACGCAAACTTTCGATGTTGGTGCATATTTTAATATGAATGTAGTCGATGGTAACGCGACTCACCAACCAACAGCGCAATTTAATAAATTAGAAACAGAAGACGCTAATACGTTAGATATTGGCTGGCGTTATGAAGGTAGAGATTTTGTTTTTGCAACGTCTGCATTTTATAGCCGTGTAAACAACTACGCATATCGCGAACGTGTTGTCGAAGGCAGTGGCGATTTACCTGTCTATCAATATCGTCAAAATGATGCCAAGTTATATGGCGGTGAAGTGCAGTTCAGCTATTTCTTTAATGAGCAACTAACCTTTAGTTCGTTTGTTGACTATTCACAAGTACAGCTGACTTCAGGCGAAGATTTACCACGCATTCCACCGCTACGTATCAAGAATACGTTGAACTGGGAGTACATGGATTGGCATTACAATGTTGGTGTTACAACGTATGCTAAGCAGGACAAAGTAGGCCAATTTGAAGAAGAAACTGATGGTTATACACTGGTAGATGTTGGTGTATATAAACATCAAAATGTATCTGTTGGTCAGCTTAAGTATTTCTTGAAAGTGAATAACTTGTTTGATGAAGAAGCCCGAGTGCATAGTTCTTTCCTTAAAGAACAAGCGCCATTACCTGGTGTTAACGTTAAATTAGGTGTTCGCTGGACATTCTAAATTAATAAAAAATTACACAACTTTAAGGCTCATATTTTAAAGTTGTCTATAAGCGAAGCCGTTTTGAATTCAAAACGGCTTTTTTATTGGTATTAATTGATAGTCACTATGGTTGTCTGGTTTGGGATAGGGTGTTTTACCGCTGCGAAGTCGGTAATGGTGACATTACCTCTTCGGTATCTATTAATGTGTTTTGCCGTGCGCTGAGCGTTGTATTTTGCAGCGAAGTTTGCGATGTTTTCACCATTACAAAGTGTCGCTTGAGCAACGTGTCGATCGCTTAATCCAGAATTGTTGACCCGCATATTATATTGCATCAAGTTATTGTTCGCTGCGGCGACACAAAATTTAGTATAGATACTGTCGTTTCCTGCAACAAATTTAAAATCACCCGCTTGAACTGAATTAGCGCAAAAGATGAGTCCTGAAATTAAAGTCACTGTTAATGTTTTCATGATGTTCTCCAAAGTTTATTAAATGTCTCTATTGATAGAACTATCACCAATTGAAAAGAGAGCTCGGTAATTTTTGTTCTGTCACTTTATAAAGTATTAACTAGGGCGAAAAACTCTCAGTGGTTTATTTTGAAAATGTAAAAGAATGTATTTGGAAACACTTATTGATGCTACGTTTACAAATGCACTAATGCGTTGTTTTATTGAATGTAATGGTTGCCAACTGTGGTGTGTAGCGCACAAGAGTAGATTAAATTAGGAAATTATTTGTAACATCAGGCCAAATTTCACGCCGTGAAATTTGGGTATTTCGTGCGATATTAAATGAGTAATCATGAAGAAGGAGTTCTGATATGCGCGAAGTTCGTCAATCTTTACCAAGAGAATCTTTAACTTTTGAGCATCTATGCCGACGTGTTGCTTCTCAAGAGGCGAGTGCAGAGGTTGACACTGTTAATCTGTTATTGCCTTATCTAACTAAAAAGCTAGCAATGAAAACGGATATGAACTTGGTGGCAGATCTTGTTCAAGAAACAATGATGGCATTATTAGTAAAAATGCGCGCCGGAAAAATACAACAGCCTTCCGCCCTGAAATATTACGCTTATTCAATTGCTAACCATCTTTTGGTAAAGCAGATGACTATTGCTAAGCGTATGCAAGAAACTGATATTGAAGATTTAGAATTGATGACGAGAGCGCCATCGGCAGAGCAAGCGCTTGAATTGCAACAACAGCGACTTGCATTGATGGCTGCGATAAGCAAAATACCGCAGCAGCGGGATAGAACAATTTTAACCGCCTTGCTCATTGGCGTGCAAGATAAGGTAGCTGTATGTCAGCAGTGGGATATTCTTCCTGCTGACTACGATCGCATTGTGTCCCGTGCTAAACAACGATTAACAGCGATTGTTATTGCACAAGGTTAGCCTTGCCAGTATTTTTCAAATAGATTTGGATAGCTTGTTTTAAGGTATTTGCGAGTGTCTTTAAATCGTTTACCAAAAGGCTGGCTTTGACCTGACGGTACATAGGGAAGCTCATGCTCATTTCGGGCCTCAAAGAGCTGGCCAGCAATTAGGTCATACTCTTCCAAATATGGATTAGCGAATCCGTCTTTATCTTGTGCTATATCTAAAATGGCTAAGCTGTCTGGTTTTTTTAGTGCTTGTTCAAAGATATCCGAACCTCGAGAAATTAACCAGCATCGAAACTCTGCAAAAGCATATTCACTGTTGCAACCTGCAATAATAAAGGCTGCACCCCAAACTCGCCATGTGTAGCTATCACGCATTTTTAAACTAAAGTGTTTGTCGAATGCGGCAAGTTGTTCGTCGTCTAACGGCGTTAATTTTTCGCTAAGTTGCTCAGCCAGTTCATCTGAACTTGCCAGTGGGTTTGAGGCGGTAACGAGTTGCCAAAATTCAGTTTCTGTCATGATTTAATTAAGAGAGTCAATAATGGCAGCAATGATACCTCAGTTAGCATTCATGTGCAGCTTCAAGTACTTTCTGTCTAAACCAAATATGACTGGCATCATGGTGCAACAGCGGTGACCAAATCATTTTTAATTCTATTTCTGGAATATCAAATGGTGGATCCAATAAAGTAAAACGTGGTGCCGTAATAAAACGCGCTGCGGCTTTGCTTGGTAGCGTCGCTATGAGTTGATCTTCAAGAGCAAGTTGAATGGCAACATTATAGTTACGGGTAAATACTCGGATATCGCGTTTTTCGCCTATGTTCGCTAGTGCTTCATCTACCCAACCGAGTTTTTGAACATCTTTAGGATCCATACCGACGCCAACGCCAAAGCCTGTTTTAGACACCCAAATGTGTTTAGCACGTAAGTAGTTTTGCAGACCAAAGCGCTTTACCATCGGATTGTCTGACGCCATCAAGCATGTGAAGTTATCATGCCATAGCGTTTTTTGATGGAATGATTGTGGCAGTTCCTCAAAACGATTAATCGCCATGTCGACTTTGCCCGCTTCAACGTCGTGAAAGTTGATATCACTTGGTGTCATGATATCGATACTGATATTAGGTGCGATTTTACTAAGATTGCTTAATAGCTTTGGCACTAACGTAGAAGCTGCATAGTCACTGGCCATCAAGCGAAAGACGCGGTCACTAGTCGCTGGATTGAAATTATCTTCGCTTTGCAGCGCTTCTTCTAGCTCTAATAATATTTTTCTAATGACGGGTGCTAAAGCCTGAGAGCGCTCTGTCGGCGCCATGCCATCTGACGTTCTAACAAGAATAGGATCGTTGAATAAGTTGCGAAGTCGTTTTAGTCCATTACTCATTGCAGGTTGAGTAATATTGAGCTGATTCGCGGCTCTTGTTACATTCTTTTCGCGTAATAAGACGTCTAAATATATGAGTAAGTTAAGATCTATTTTATTAATATTCATGTGACTAATGCTCGCGATAAAAAATATAAAGTACCTCAATAGTAGATTGTTTAAAAGCGATATTTTCAAATGACCGTTTGATTATTCTAAAGTGGTAGACAAAAGTATAGTTGTTTGTAATTTAGTCAATACCTTTCAGTGAATATAAAGTAATAATCTATGTAAGTCATGATGATAAAGGAGTTTAATAACTCATAGTCATATGAAAGTTATATTAATATATTTTAATCAAAATTATGTTAAACAATACGTGCATTTCCACTGTGAATGTTCACAATAATAATTATAAAGTATTTTTATAGTAGTGAGCTCGGCTAGTATTTAATCAAACCACGGCACATATGCAGGCCGCTTTACAATAAATACTACTGATACGAAGGAAGAATACTCATGTCTACTTACAACACTGAAATCGACAACGTTGCAAACCTATGTCAACAACAGGGCGAAGCGTGGAGTGCGATTAATCCAGAGTCTGTTGCTCGTATGAAATTGCAGAATCAATTTAAAACAGGCTTAGACATTGCGCGTTACACGGCAGGCATTATGCGTCGTGATATGGAAAATTACGATAACGATTCTAGTAAATACACGCAATCATTAGGTTGTTGGCATGGATTCATCGGTCAGCAAAAAATGATTTCTATTAAAAAGCATTTTGAAAATACCGATCGTCGTTATCTATATCTTTCTGGTTGGATGGTCGCAGCACTTCGTTCAGACTTCGGTCCATTGCCTGATCAATCAATGCATGAAAAAACATCGGTATCAGGTCTAATTGAAGAGCTATATACTTTCCTCCGTCAAGCTGATGCCCGTGAACTCGGTGGCTTTTTCCGCGAATTAGACGCTGCTCGTGAATCAGGAGACGAAGTTGAAGCGGCACGTGTGCAAGCTAAAATCGATGGTCATGTGACTCATGTTGTGCCAATTATTGCTGATATCGATGCTGGTTTTGGTAACGCAGAAGCCACTTACTTACTCGCTAAGCAAATGATTGAAGCGGGTGCGTGTTGTATTCAACTTGAAAACCAAGTATCTGATGAAAAACAATGTGGTCATCAAGACGGTAAAGTTACCGTGCCTCATTCTGATTTCTTAGCGAAGATTAATGCCGTACGTTATGCCTTCCTTGAGCTAGGCGTTGATGATGGTGTTATTGTTGCTCGTACTGACTCATTGGGTGCAGGTTTAACTAAGCAAATCGCCGTAACAAATGAGCCGGGTGATTTAGGTGACCAATACAATGCATTCTTAGATGTTGAAGAAGTTGATGCAGCTGATATCCAAAATGGTGATGTTATTTTAAATCGCGACGGTAAATTAGTGCGTCCTAAGCGTTTAGCAAGTAACTTGTTCCAGTTTAAACAAGGGACAGGTGAAGCACGTTGTATTCTCGATTGTATTACGTCACTTCAAAATGGTGCTGATTTATTGTGGATTGAAACTGAGAAACCTCACGTTGCACAAATCGGTGGCATGGTAAATGAGATCCGTAAAGTGATTCCAAACGCTAAGCTCGTTTACAACAACTCACCTTCGTTTAACTGGACGTTAAATTTCCGTCAGCAAGTATTTGATGCAATGGTGGAAGCGGGTGAAGATGTTAGTGCTTATAACCGTGATAACCTAATGAGCGTTGAGTACGATGACACTGAATTATCTAAAACAGCTGATGAAAAAATCCGTACCTTCCAAGCTGACGCCGCACGTGAAGCAGGCATTTTCCATCACCTAATTACTTTACCAACGTATCATACGGCTGCTCTCTCGACTGATAACTTGGCTAAAGAGTACTTCGGTGACAAAGGCATGCTGGGTTATGTTGAAGGTGTACAACGTAAAGAAATCCGTCAAGGTATTGCCTGTGTTAAACATCAAAATATGGCGGGTTCTGATATGGGTGATGACCATAAAGAATACTTCGCTGGTGATGCGGCATTGAAAGCTGCGGGTGAAGATAACACCATGAATCAATTTGGTTAAATAGTTATTGAGTTGATTGAAGCCTCGGAATAATCCGGGGCTTTTTTGTGCCTGCAGTTCTGCTATTCTACAGTCATCTTAAATATTTAAATTCAATCTTTTCATGACCAAAAAACGCATCTTAGTTGTCGAGGACGAACAGGCTATTGCTGACACCGTTATTCATGTTTTAGAAAATGAAGGTTTTGTGGTTGACTGGGTTTCCTTAGGGAGCGATGCCATTGTATCCCTAAGTCAAGAGCAATACGCCTTGATGGTTTTAGACGTTGGGCTGCCTGATATTAATGGCTTTGAGGTGTGTAAAAATATTCGAATTCATTATGATTTACCTATTATTTTTTTAACTGCACGCAGTGAAGAAATAGACCGTGTTGTAGGTCTTGAAATTGGCGGTGATGATTATGTCACTAAGCCCTTTAGTCCACGTGAATTAGCGGCGCGGGTGAAAGTTATTTTAAAGCGTGTCAATCAAGCCTCTGTTGAAGTAACGCAGAGTGGTAGGTTACAAATTGCGCCATCAGGGTGTGATTTTTTGCTTCATAATCAATTATTATCACTAACGTCCATCGAATTTAAATTACTACAGCACATGTATCAGCACACGGGGGTTGTAATGAGTCGTGATCAGTTATTAACAGCCGGTGGTTTTGCCCACGATGCTGGTTATGAGCGTAATATCGATAGTCACATTAAATCATTGCGGGCTAAATTGAGAAAGTTTGATGACAATGAATACATCAAAACTCATCGCGGCTTTGGTTATTCTCTCAATGAGATTGCGTAACTATGGCATGGCCTAAGATCCCTTTTGGACTGCGTATATTTCTGCTTTATGCCGTATTTGTCGGCTTTTGTGCTTATTTGGTACTGCGTACTATGACGGCAGAAATCAAACCTGGCGTTCGTCAAACGATGGAAGAAACCTTGGTTGATATGTCTCACTTGATTGCCGTTGTGGTGGCTAATGATGTGAAACAAGGTACGTTGAACCAGAGCCAATATCCTCGGTTGTTTCGCTTATTTGGTGAGTATGTGCCCCAAGCATCTATTTGGGGGATGGATAAAATAGACGCGAATAAACGTATTTATATTACAGATCACAAAGGCATCGTCATTTTGGATTCTGACGATATGGCGTTAGGTCAAGACTATTCACGTTGGAATGATGTTTATTTAACGCTGCGTGGAGACTATGGTGCACGCACAACTAAGTTAGATATCGATGATGAGTTATCAACGGTGATGTATGTCGCCGCGCCTATTCTCGATGGCGATCAAATCATTGGTTCGGTGACGGTTGCCAAAGCTAATATTGCGATGCAACCTTTCATCGAGCGCTCTAAGAATCGGCTCATTCTGTGGGGAATAGTGTTGGGTGTAGTGGCTATGTTACTTGGCGCGTTAATTTCGTGGCGCATAACCAAGGCGCTCGGGCGATTGAGCGATTATGCCGAGCAAACGATTAAGGGTGAAAAAGCATCGCCACCGCAATTTAGAGTGTTTTATGAATATGGTGATTTAGCGCAGGTAATTGATCGGATGCGACATCAGTTAGAAGGTAAAAATTACGCAGAGCGTTACGTACAAAGCTTAACGCATGAATTAAAAAGCCCCATTGCGGCAATTCGCGGTGCGAGTGAAATATTGCAAACATCACCGGAGCCCAAAAGCCAGCAGCGATTTTTATCGAATATCGAGCATGAAACTAAGCGCTTGCATCTGCTCATTGAACGGATGTTAAACCTGTCAGCGGTTGAGAAGCAGCAAATGATAGAAAATCGTCAATCTTTCGCAATTAAAAGTGCGTGTGAACAAGCCATAAGAGCGATTGAAGGTGAATGTTTACAGCGAGATATTACGTTGCAAGTTAACTTACATGAGAATGCTGATGTGTCAGGTGATGAACTCCTTTTACAACAAGCTATCGTTAATTTATTGCAAAACGCTGTAGAGTTTTCATCGATTGGTGGTTTGATCTCATTAAATTGTGTGATTAAAGAAGGTTTGTTAGTGCTTAGTGTATTTAATCAAGGAGAAGCTATTCCAGGTTTTGCTTTGGCAAAGCTGCAAGATAGATTTTTTTCACTACCTCGCCCAAGTACGGGTAAGAAAAGTACTGGGCTGGGCCTAAACTTTGTCACTGAAGTGGCTAAGTTACATAACGCACAACTTACAATTGATAATGTTGAGGGGGGCGTTGTAGCGACCATGATATTTTCCCAGTTCAAAAAGCGTTAAATCGCCACCTAAACTACACATAAATCCCACATTGATTATTTAAGCTACTTCTCAACTTAACAAGGAGAAGTAACCATGCAACTTAAATATAAACTCATAGCGATCGGCGTGTTGATTATCGTGCTCACTGCAGCATTAGCGATGATTAATGGCTTGGTCAGTGAGCGTCAAGCGCTGCAATATGATGTCCAACAAGAAATAGCCCGCAGTAGCAGTGGTGAGCAGCAAATCATTGGCCCATTTCTGGTGGCGAAATTCAAACAAGAGGTATTAGAAACATCCACTGATGGTAAAACACAGCGTTTGGTGACTCGTTATGTTTATAAAAATTTACTGCCAAAACGGTTTAATTTCGATGGCGATTTAGCGACTCAATATCGCGCCCTTGGCATTTATAAAGCCCTACTGTATCACTCAACAAATAAACTGTCTGGTGAATTTATAGTGCCGCCTAATTGGACGTCACTAGATTCAGCAGAGTTAGTTAAAGTCGTGATGGTGACAGCGATAACCGATGTACGTGGCATTCAAAACGGGCTCTCAATGACATTAAACGATAAGTCATTTGAAATGTTACCAAGCACAGGGATCCGTCAGTTTAAAAACGGTGTCCATAGTGTCATTGACGCTCAATGGCTTAATGAGCAACGAACAATGAGTTTTGATATTGCGCTTAACTTACAAGGCATGCAGTCATTAAATGTCGCGCCGCTTGGTCAAGAAACTCAGGTTAAACTGGCTGCATCGTGGCCTCATCCAAGTTTTGTAGGGAACTACTTGCCAATTAACTCAAACATTGATGAAGCCTCTTTTGATGCCCAATGGCAAACCACTTTCTTTGCGACCAACATGAAAGAGAAAATGAATACTTGTTTGCGTAGTTCTAAATGCAATGAGGTTGAGCAATCGGTCTTAGGGGTATCGCTAGTTGATCCTGTGAATCAATATTTAAAAACAGATCGCGCAATAAAATACGCTGAGTTGTTTATTTTGCTGACTCTATTTGGGTTTATGGCCTTTGAGCTCTTTAAAGGATTTTCAGTGCATCCTGTGCAGTATGCGCTAGTCGGCGTGGCAATGGCTGTGTTTTATCTCCTGTTATTATCCTTATCAGAACACCTCGCATTTAACACGGCGTATTTGATTGCCAGTATTAGCTGCGCGCTTGTCTTAGGAATTTATATCTCCGGTGTTTTAGGAGAAATCAAACACGGCATTATATTTAGTAGCGGGGTATTAGTGCTCTACGGAATTCTATTTGGCTTACTGGCCGCCGAAGACTTTGCGTTGTTAATGGGTTCAATCTTTGTATTTTCCGTATTAGGAACAGTGATGATTACTACGCGACACGTCGATTGGTATCAATTGGGAAAGAGATCAGATTAATCAACAAAAAAGCCATCAATTAACGATGGCTTTATTTTTTGGATAGCGATTGTTTGGATTGCTCAATGTTATTAATAATATGACTAAGGCGATAGGCTAAGATGCCTAGCCAGCCAATAAACCCAAGGACAATCGCGATGACAATGATAATAATCGCGCTATAACCCAACCACGAATCTTCACTCGGGTTATGCCACAACAAGGCTAAACCTGCACCAAATAAAACAAGGCCACTAAAAAACAAAGCAACGCTCTGTTTTATATAGTGGCCTAGTGGATATAGAAGTCGTTTAGCGCGTTCTAACATTAATAGTAAGAATGATCGCCCGCTTGGTGCTCTGTCATATCTTTAACGCCTGTTAATTCACCGGCAAAGATCTCTAGCATTTCTTTTTCAATGCCTTCTTTAAGCGTCACATCAACCATAGAACAACCGTTACAACCGCCACCAAATTGCAGAATAGCGTTACCGTCGTCGGTAATTTCCATGAGTGTTACTTGACCACCATGGCTTGCTAGCTTTGGATTGATGTCAGATTGAATAAAGTAATCAACGCGATCAACTAATGGAGCGTCGTCACTTACTTTACGCATCTTAGCGTTAGGCGCTTTAAGTGTTAATTGTGAGCCCATTTTGTCAGTGACATAATCGATTTCTGCTTCATCAAGATAAGGAACACTTTGCTCATCAACAACCGCAGCAAAGCCATTATATTCAAAACGCTTATCGCTTTCTTCTAAGGCTTCGGGCGGGCAGTAAGATACGCCACACTCAGCGTTTGGTGTGCCAGGGTTAACGACAAAAACACGGATGGCTGTGTTTTCTGGCTGATTACTCAATAGCTCACTGAAATGAACTTGAGCTTGATCTGAAATTGAAATCATTGGCTACCTCGAAAATTGCTCTTTAATCTGACTAAAATGGTCAAGTTTTATATTCTACCGTGTTAATGGGGACGCGGATAGGAGATTTAAATACTTAGCTATAATTTTTCGGCTTTAATCACTAATAATCGTTCGTGCCACAGCCCAATGTTGAATTTCAATCGTTTGTTGTTGGAGTATGGTCTCGCTAATTTCATGCATAGTGGCGCCAGTCGTGTATACATCATCGACTAAGGCTATTGAGTTGTAGGTAATTGGTTTACGTAATTGAAAAGCGTTGTCTAAGTTGTGCTGCCGTTGTTTCGCATCTAGCTCAGCTTGTGATTGGGTCGAACGGAGGCGTTTAATATTCTCAATGACCGGAATATTGAGATATTGGCTAAGTTCATTTGCAATGAGTTGGGCTTGATTAAAGCCTCGCTTGGCTTGTCGTCGCCAATGAAGAGGAACCGGTTGAATAGCCTGCGGCATGGCAATAATTTCTTGATCGATGAGCTTATAAATTCGTCGCGCCAAAAAATGTGCTAATTCACGCGCAAGGCTCATTTGCTGACGATATTTAAAATCGCTCAATAATTGCTTTATGGGCGTTTGATAATACCCACCAGTCACGAGAATAAACTGAGGTGCTGATTGTTGGCATTGTCCGCACCACTTCACTACTGCGGAGATGTTTTTAGCACAACCAATACATAACTGTTTAGGGAATATTAAATCTTCACGGCAAATATTGCAGAGTCTATGTCGAAAATGTGGTGTCTGTTCGTGGCATAGATAACAACCATGAGGTAAACCATTGCGCAAAGTAATAATAGATTGCGTTATCCAATGGTAAAACTTGAGTGATACAATGCGATATCTGCTAGTCATAAGATTAACTATAGACAATAAAAAGGGTATCGACGAACTGTTACTTTTTTGAATTTTGTTTTGATTAATTAAAGGTAATATTACGTGTTACATGTTGAAAAAATAGGTCAGGGGCCAGCGCTTGTCTTGGTACACGGTTGGGGACTCAATAGTGGTGTTTGGGCGCAAGTTCAGGTGACCTTAGCCAAAAATTTTACTTTATATTGTGTAGATTTACCGGGTTTTGGTCATAGTGAGCAACGTGTCGATTCAGATATCAAGGCATGGGCTAAGGCTGTAAGTCAGGCTATTGAAGCGCCAGCTGTATGGTTAGGGTGGTCTCTAGGTGGTTTAGTGGCCACACAAGCTGCACTTGATTACCCTCAGCAAGTTAGAGGACTAATTACAGTAGCTAGCTCTCCACGATTCTCTGATAATGAACAATGGCCAGGCATCAAACCTGAAGTTATGACGATGTTCACCAAGCAATTGGCGACAGATTTTGCATTAACGTTAGAGCGATTTTTGGCAATTCAGGCAATGGGCAGTGACAGTGCGAAACACGATATTAAAGCACTCAAGGCTGTGCTTGATGAGCGTCCATTGCCACAACAGCAATCGTTGCATGACGGATTATCATTATTAAATGATGTTGATTTGCGTGAATTGATTAAAAATATTGAACAACCCTTCTTGAGGGTTTATGGCCGGTTAGATTCATTAGTGCCAAGTAAGGTTATTAGCTTAGTTGATGAATTATCTCCGAAAAGTGAAAAGGTTATCTTTAAAAAAGCATCTCATGCGCCATTCATTTCCCATAGCGATGAATTTATCGCGGTGATAAAAGACTTTATGGCGACAGTTGAACATTAAATTTAACTTTCAATTTAGTCAGAATTGATTAATAATTAAACTAACTGTCAACTTTGAAAAGGGATATAAAATGAATATTCAATCTGCATTTGATTCCGGTGTTGCAGGATTTAATCAAGCGACTGAACGAGCTGCCGAATCTGCAAGAGAAATTAATCAACAACAAGTTACTCAAACGCAGCCAAACGAAGAAGTTGTGGAGGTTGAAACATCAGCACAACAGAATACGCCAGTAACTGAAAGTCTTATCAATTTGCGCTTAGCAGAAACTCAAGCGCAAGCCTCTGCGAAGGTCATTGAAACTGCCGACAATATGTTGGGAAGTTTAATTGACACCAAGGTTTAAATAGTTGTTATGAATGTCACCACTAACTATCCAAACGTTAGTCTAGTTACCACTAATCCGGCAACTGATAGAGTTGCACGGGATAATGCTGTGCGTCCTGTAGTACCGCCGGTGACTCAGCCAAATAGCGCTGGTGCTGAGCCAGCAGTCGCTGGTGATAAAGAAAAAGCCCAACCTAACTTACCAATAGTACCAAGTACTAATCCGACTTATGACCAATTGCAGCACTCATCTACTCAACCTAAAGAGCTTAACGAAAACCAAGAGCAGTCTGGTCAACAACAAAATGAAGAACGTGAGCAACCTAACGAAGATAGTGAGCGTTTTACCGAGCAAGAACAAGCAAAAATAGATGAGTTAAAAGATAGAGATCGTGAAGTTGTTGCCCATGAACTTGCACATGCAAATGCTGGTGGACAATATGCTGGCTCTCCTAGTTATACGTATGAAACTGGTCCTGATGGTGTTAAATACGCTGTTGGTGGTGAAGTTCCTATTGATACATCGAAAATAGCAGGAGATCCTCAAGCAACGATAGCAAAAGCCGCACAAATCAAGCGAGCTGCTTTAGCACCCGCAGAGCCATCAGGACAAGATCGTAAAGTCGCCGCACAAGCTGATCGAATGGCTAGTGAAGCGCGTAGTGAATTACTCGCAGAGAATAGTGCAGTTTCTAAGGATGATGAAGAAAGTAAAGGTAATTTCCGTATCGATAATGCGGTTGAATCTGATCGTTTTAATGAAAAAGTAACCCTAGCTAAAGATGAAGAATTTCAACAAACGATTGTTAACAGAAGTCAGCATATTAATGCCTTCTATCAACAATCTAGTCAAGCTTCAAACTCTCAGTTCTATTCTCAAGCCTAATTCTTTCTCGCCGTATTAAATGCCGCAGCCATTGTTCCTTGAGGCGTTAATTTCTTTTTATTTTCTGTGTATTGATGCTTAGTATTGGATGTACTTTGTCGTTTCATTGATAGCGCAATTCTCTTTCTGGCTACGTCGATATCGGTCACTCTAACTTTAACGACCTGTCCAACTTTCACCACTTTACGAGGATCACTCACAAAACCGTCGGCTAGCTGTGATATATGGACTAGGCCATCTTGATGCACACCAATATCGACAAATGCACCGAAATTAGCAACATTGGTCACTGTCCCTTCAAGTTCCATTTCTAATTCTAGATCGTTAATTGTTTCAATACCTTCCATGAGTTCTGCCGCTTTAAAATCTCCGCGTGGATCACGTGCTGGACGCTTTAGTTCGTTGATAACATCAATCACTGTCGGCAATCCAATGTGTGTATCAGTAAACTCTGCTGCATTCAGGCTGTTAAGCAAGCTATCGTTACCAATCAAGTCTTTAATATTCTTTCTACACTTCTTCACAATATTACTTGCCAAAGAATAGGATTCAGGGTGGACTGCGCTTGCATCTAACGGTTCATTACCGTTGCTAATACGGAGAAAACCGGCAGCTTGTTCAAAGGCCTTGGGGCCTAATCGCGGTACCTTCAGTAGTTGTTTTCGGTTCTGAAATTTGCCAATTGATTCGCGAAAATGAACGATGTTATTGGCTAAGGTTGCATTCAGCCCACTCACTCGTTGTAAAAGAGGCGCAGAAGCCGTGTTTAATTCCACACCAACACCATTAACACAATCTTCTACAACTTCGTTCAAGCGAGTATTGAGCTGATTTTCATTAACATCATGCTGATATTGGCCAACGCCTATTGCTTTAGGTTCTATTTTTACTAGTTCTGCGAGTGGATCTTGTAAACGACGGGCGATTGAGACTGCACCACGTAACGATACGTCTAATGATGGAAATTCATTTGCGGCAAGCTCTGACGCTGAATAAACTGAGGCACCTGCTTCGCTAACAATGATCGTCGTGAATTCTAATTGATGTTGTTTTTTACAATCTATTATTAATTTTTCAGTTTCACGGGAGCCTGTGCCATTACCAATACTAATTAATGTAACGTTATGGCGTTTGATGAGTGATGCCAATGATGTAATAGCTTGCTGCCATTGATTTCTTGGTGCATGTGGATAAATCGTTTCGGTTGCCAGTAGTTTGCTTTGCTCATCAACGATTGCTGCTTTTACGCCAGTGCGGATACCAGGATCTAACCCTAACGTAATTTGATTTCCAGCTGGTGCTGCCATTAATAAATCGGATAGATTATTAGCAAATACATCTATTGCTTGAGTTTCGGCACTTTCTTTCGCTTTGTTAATGAGCTCGTTAGTGATGCTCGGTAAGATTTTTAACTTCCAACATTGTTGTGTTACATCGCTTAGCCAAATTGACATTTTAGTGTTGCGTTGTGAAAGTGTGAGCGACTGATTAATTAACTCAAGACAAGGATGAACTTTAGGCTCAAAACTGAGCGCTAAGTTTAATTGTAGAGCACCTGCTGCTTTACCTCTCAATAGTGCCATCATTCTATGAGAGGGTATTTTCTTGATAGGTTCTTGATGTGAAAAATAATCTTTAAATTTAGCAAGTACATGCGGATCTATTGCAGGTGTTTTCTTACGTGCTTGTTTGGCATTAATGATGCCTTGTGACCACAATTGATGACGAATCTTGTTCATCATGACAATATCTTGCGGTAATTCTTCACTAATGATTGCGGCAGCGCCCTCTAGCGCTTGTTTTGGATCATTGATATTAGATTGAGATGCGATGAATGCATTCGCTAAATCTTGTGGAGATTGATTTCGTGATGACAGTAGCTGCTTTGCCAATGGTGCTAAACCAGCTTCAATGGCGAGCTGGCCTTTAGTTTTACGGCTACTTTTAAAGGGTTTATAGATTTCTTCTAGTGCCGTCTTGCTCTGGCATTGTTCGATAGAGCGTTGCAGTGAGGAGGTTAACTTTTGATTTTCAGTTAAGACGGCCAGAATTGTTGTTTTTCGATCCTCCAACTCTCTCGTGTAGTTTAATTCTCTAGATAACAACCTCAATTGCGTGTCATCAAGTCCTTGGGTCGCTTCTTTACGATAGCGAGCAATAAAAGGAACCGTAGCCCCTTCATCTAGTAAATTGATAGCGGCTGTTGCTTGTTGAGGTGTGATATTAAGGTGTTTGGCAATGTGAATAGCAGTTGCAGTCATAAATAACAAAGTCACTAAAAAGAATTGAGTATACCTAGGAGTTATTGATCTTTGTAGGCTGCTTTAACGTTATTTATTGACAAAATAATCGACAAACGTTTCTGTCGCAACATGCTCGTTGCGACATGATATCTTCGGGCTATTTGCCAAAGACGGCTAACTCTTGAGCTAATTGCTCTTTAACTTCAGTACGTGCTAAAAATGCGTCATTAAAAGCAGCTACTGCGGGCCAGCGAATAGTGTCAATGTCGAACTTAGTGTGATAAAGGCTAAGCATGTGGCTGCCAATAGATAAGTCTGCGATGCTAAATGAATTACCAACAAAATAAGAATTCTCACCAAGTGTTTTCTCTAGGTAATCTAATTGAGCAGGGATCAGGTTAGTTAATAAATCATCCACTCGTGCTTGATCTGTGTCGTGCTGGAAAAACATTGGTCCAATGATGCGCTGGAAATAGAGTGCAGAAACGACTTCTGAAAATTTAGTATCGCTGTATTCTTCTAAAGCTAGTGCAATTGCATAGTCTGCGGCGTCTTCAGGGTATAGTGAGTTAGTGCTATTAGTGCGTTCAAGGTAGGCGATTATCACCGATGAATCTGAAAATGCAGTGGTGTCATCGAGTCGATAAGCTGGAATTTTTCCAAATGGCGAGGCCGCACGAAACTCTGGCTCATCACTGCCTGGCATGGTTAGTTTTAATTCAACACTAATTCCCTTAACCGCATGTGCTAGCAACGTTTTACGAACATACGGTGAAGGTGGAACTCCATAGATAGTAGCCATCATTCATTTCCTCTGTATAAACCAATCGGTCTGTTTTTGATTAAAAGTATAAGTTTGTAGTTATGTCTTTCATTTAGTCTAGTAATTTTAGTGTAAATGTATGCCAGCGATTTAGTGGTTCGCCACTACTTAATGCTTTCATTCTCAATATCGCGCCTTCCCAACTATCGACGATAAAGTAGGCGGTTTGTTCAGCGTTAATATCAGATGATATTTCTCTATTTTCAATTCCCTGAGCAATGACTTGCATGAAGATCTGCGACATACGTTGCAAACTATCATTGAGTTTTTTAGCAAATATAGGACATAGATCGGTAAGCTCTTGGGTTAAATTACCGATAGGGCAGCCGTAGGAGAAATTGGACTGTGAAAAAGCGGCATAATAGTACTGGTGAAAAGCCGTTATTTTTTCACGACTGCTGAGTGCTGGATGATGCAAATGTAGAGGAAGACTATTTTTAAACTGCTGGCGGTGATGATCAATAATGGCAAGGCCAAGTTGGTCTTTGTCGTCAAAGTGAAAATAGAACGAGCCTTTTGAGACATTGGCCGCTTTTAAAACTTGCGCAATTCCCGTGTGATTAAAACCTTGTTGGTAAATGAGCGTAGCGGCAGATTCAATAATATGAAGCTTTGTTTGCTCACCTTTAGATAGTGCATTCATCAAGCGATAATAGACCGAATGGTTTATTATCGCAAGGGGAGCTCATTATTATTGGCTATTTAGCCACCATGAACGTTGATATTGGCGGGTGTTGTCTGTCGCTAAGTCGTCAAAATTAACCGATTGCCCAAAAATGGGAGAGAGCATTTGCGTATTGTGTTTGATGTTTGCACTGAGTGCACGCTCTAAAGGCTCAAACCAATCATGAAGTGCCAAGTCAAACGTCGAATTATGAATAGGCAACATAAATTGACCCTTTAAATCAACATGGGCTTGAACACTTTGTTCTGGATTCATATGAATATCACTCCATAGGTCGTTGTAAGCGCCTGTTTCTACCATGGTGACATCAAATGGGCCGAAACGCTTTCCTATTTGCTTAAAACCTGGAAAGTAGCCAGAGTCGCCGCTAAAGAAAACTTTGCGTTGGCTGCTGTTGATAACCCAACTCGCCCAGAGTGTCTCATCTCGGTCAAAGAGACCGCGTCCTGAAAAGTGTTGTGCAGGCGTCGCAACAAATTCAATGCCTTCTAGCGTTACAGATTGCCACCAATCAAGTTCGATAATCTTAGTGTTATCGATGATATCTTCAAGGTGCTTACTCAAGCCAAGTGGCACAACAAAGTGTTGTGTTTTCTCTGCAAGTGCTTCTAGTGTAGTGCGGTCCAGATGATCGTAATGATCATGACTTAACACAACAACTGCAATCTTCGGTAAATTACCAACGCTAATAGGCATTGGGTGAAACCGTTTGGGGCCGGCCCACTGAACCATGGATGCTCTCTCACTAAATACGGGATCGGTTAGAACATAGTGCCCATCTAATCGCAGTAATTGCGATGAATGACCAAGTCGAAACAAGGCGTCTTGGGTTTCATTGAGTATATCTGCTGTGATTTCACTCATTGGGATATGTGTTGGTGTTGCAGCGATACGTTTTGTTGTGGCGTAGGCTTTAGTGATGTCCCAAATGTTTCCCATGCTTGTTGAGTAAGTAATGTGTTGATTTAAAAACTTACCGTCAGACTTACGCGAAGTATCATATTCGTATGGCTGGCTAATGGCATTGCCGTTCATAAGGGCTCCTGTCAACGTTACGATTGCACTAAAAATTAAAGTGGCAGATTTCATTTATACGACTCAAAATGTAAACTATACGGTGTAGTTTATTTATTGTTTGTTGATAAGTAAACGTCATCAGTTAAAATAATCGAAATTATGTGATGTAAGTGTGTTGGTATGACAGAAACAAAACAGACAAGAAGTGAGTTAAAACGTAGCGCTATTCTGGTAGCTGCCAATAATGCATTCAGACAAGACGGCGTTAAAGCCACTAGTATGGATAAAATTGCAGAATTGGCACAGGTGTCTAAACGTACCGTTTACAATCATTTTTCAACCAAAGAGACATTAGTGCTTCAGCTTTTATCTGAGTTATGGGGTGATGCCGTCATGAAAACCGGCATGATTTATCAATCAGATGTGCCAATCGAGCAGCAACTGACTGATATTTTATTGTTAGAAATGAAAACCATGGCGAGTGAAGAATATATTGCGCTAGTGCGTGTTGCTTTAGGGCATTTTCTGTTTGAAGCGTCTGAATTGCAAGAAGAGATGTGCAAAATTCACAATCGTGAAACGGATCTCGAACGATGGCTTAAAGCTGCGGTTGCTGATCATAGGCTTAAGATTGATAACGTTGAAGTGGCAATGGAACAATTGCATAGCCTGTTAAAAGGCAGTTGTTTTTGGCCACAATTAATTCGTGTATGTGATGTGCTTACAGAGCAAGAAGGCAGGCAATTAGTAGACCGCAGTGTTGAAATGTTTTTGAATCAATATCAGATAAAGGATTAGACTTTTCATCAATGAAGACTAATTTAGTAACTCCAGCAGGTTGGAATAAACTTGATCAAGAATTGAAGTATTTGTGGAAAGTAAAACGTCCTCAGGTAACTAGGGCTGTATCTGAAGCCGCTGCCCTTGGTGATCGCAGTGAAAATGCCGAATATAAAGAAGGTAAGCGTGAATTGCGTGCTATCGATCGTCGATTACAGTTTTTAATGAAACGTTTAGAAGAGTTAGAAATTGTTCATCATGCCCCGTCACAAGAAGGAAAAGTGTATTTTGGCGCCTATGTTGAACTTGAGAATGAGCAAGAGCAACAAGCGACCTACCGTGTTGTAGGTCCTGATGAGATTGACGTCGAGAATAATCACATTACTATTGATTCACCCATGGCAAGAGCCTTAATTGGCAAGGAAGTTGATGATGAAGTCATTGTCAAAACACCTTCTGGTGAACTTGTTTGGTATATCAATAAAATCTACTACAAAGCTTAGCCTCCAATAAACATACTTTGTAACAAAGCACCGTTAAATTACACAATTGAGATTTTGCTTTATAAGCCGTTAGATTTTATAGTAATTGTTAATGAATCTAGTAGAGAAATAATCATGAGCCATGAAACCACAAAAATTCTAGTTGTCGATGACGATGCGCGTTTACGTAGCTTGTTAGAGCGCTATCTTGTCGAGCAGGGCTTCCAAGTCAGAACTGCAAATGATGGCGAGCAAATGGATCGTTTGATGGAGCGTGAAAATTTTCACATGATGGTGCTGGATTTAATGTTGCCAGGCGAAGATGGCTTAACTATTTGTCAGCGTTTGCGTAAGAAAAACAACGATATTCCAATTTTAATGCTAACGGCCAAAGGTGATGAAGTCGACCGTATTATCGGCCTTGAATTAGGTGCTGATGATTATCTACCTAAGCCATTTAATCCTCGTGAATTGTTGGCGCGAGTCAATGCTGTATTACGTCGTCGTAGCAACGATGTACCAGGCGCGCCTTCACAAAATGAAGAAGAGATCGAATTTGGCGACTTTAAGTTAAACCTTGCAACTCGCGAGATGCATCATGGCGATGAAGTGACGTCATTAACATCGGGCGAATTTGCGGTATTAAAATCGCTAGTAACTCACCCGCGTGAACCCTTATCACGAGATAAGTTAATGAATATGGCGCGAGGCCGAGATTATAGTGCACTTGAGCGTAGTATTGATGTGCAAGTGTCTCGTTTACGCCGCATGATTGAAGATGATCCAACTAACCCACGTTACATCCAAACTGTTTGGGGCCTAGGTTATGTATTTGTTCCCGATGGTCGTGCCCACTAATGAAACGCTGGTTTCCTAAGAGTGCCTTTGGTCAAACGGCACTCTTAATAGGCTTTTTACTGCTGATCAATCAACTGGTATCCTATACGCTGGTTGCTAAACATTACGTAGAACCAAGTTTTCGTCAAATAACCACACTACTGGCAAAGCAAGTCAAACTGGTATTCATGAATATGCCAGAGCAAGGCCGTGAACAGTTACCAACAGATGAAATTCTTACCGAACAGTTTAAGGAAGTTACCGGGCTTAGAGTATATCCAGCTTATTTAGCATCTCGTTACGGCTTAGAAAAAGCTGTCCCTTATCGTTTTATCTCTGAACAAATGAGTGAACAACTCGGTGGTCAAACAGAAGTTCGTGTGGCCAAAGAAGAATTGTTCATGGTGTGGATCCGGCCACCACAAGATCCTTATATTTGGATTAAAATTCCATTAGAAAAGTTTGATGATAGTGAGTTTTCACCGTTAACATTTTACCTCATTGTGATTGGGAGCTTGTCGTTAATTGGCGGGTGGCTATTTGCAAGGCATCTGACTAAACCGCTACGAAATCTGCAATTGGCTGCCAATCAAGTAGCAAAAGGTGAGTTTCCAGAGCGTTTAGCATTTGAAGGCTCGTCTGAAGTCGTTGATTTGACAAGAGCGTTCAACTCAATGGCTTCAGGTATTAAGCAGCTAGAAGACGATCGTGCTTTGCTGATGGCGGGTATTTCTCATGATCTGCGCACGCCGCTCACGCGAATTCGCTTAGCGACAGAAATGCTTGATGATAAAGAATCATTCTTTAAAGAAGGTATTGAACAAGATATTGATGACATGAATGAAATCATTGACCAGTTCATTACTTATATTAAGTTGGACCGTGAAGAGGTCGCTGAGCTTAATGATTTGAATGAGATAATCAGCCAAGAAGTAAATGCAGAAGCAAGTCGTGGTCGTAATATCACTGCCAAGCTCGATAAAATCCCATTGATGATGCTTAGGGCTAACGCCCTGAAACGTGTGCTTGCTAACTTAATTAGCAATGCAATTCGGTATGGCGGCGGTGAAATTGAAATTCAGTCTGGCATATCAGGTCGAGGCGTTGCTTATTTTAAAGTAGAAGATAATGGTCCGGGTATTCCGATGGAGAATATCAAACAACTCTTTAAGCCTTTTGTACAAGGGGATAATGCGCGTGGCGGGCAGGGTAGCGGATTAGGTCTTGCCATAGTTCATCGCTTTGTAAACAACCACGGTGGCCGTGTATTGATAAAAAATCGTGACCAAGGTGGGCTTTGCGTACGCATTGAATTACCAATTTACAAATAAACTATCATTTTTATATTCATGATAGTTTTTGGCTATCATGATTATTGTTTCTTTCACTTGGCATTTTGGATAGTTTTTCTTCATACTGGTTTCATAGTCAGTTAACACATGACACCTTTTGAAATCAGTATGGAGAATAAAATGTTAGAAAATAAAGAAGGCCAATCAGTTCCTAATGTAACGTTTAAAACTCGTCATAACGACGAATGGTTGGATGTAACTACACAATCTCTTTTTGAAAATAAAACCGTTGTTGTATTCTCGTTACCAGGTGCTTTCACCCCAACATGTTCTTCAACACATCTTCCTCGTTATAATGAGTTAGCAGGCGTATTAAAAGCAAATGGTGTTGACGAGATCGTTTGTATGTCTGTGAATGACACCTTTGTGATGAATGCATGGCTTAGTGATCAAGATGCTGAAAATATTACTGTTATCCCTGATGGTAACGGCGAATTCTCAGATGGCATGGGCATGTTAGTGGACAAACAAGATCTTGGTTTTGGCAAACGCAGCTGGCGCTATTCTATGCTGGTTAAAAATGGTGTTATCGAAAAAATGTTTATCGAGCCAAACAAACCAGGTGACCCGTTTGAAGTTTCTGACGCAGATACTATGCTTAACTATATAAATAGTGATGCTAAGGCACCAGCAGATGTTGCATTATTTAGTAAGATTGGTTGTCCACATTGCGCTCGAGCTAAAGAATTACTGGCTAGCAAAGGAATGGCATACGAAGAAATTGTAATTGGATCTGACGCGACTTTATTATCGTTGCGAGCAATGACAGGAAGAACCACAGTACCACAAGTGTTTATTGCCGGTGAACATATCGGTGGCGCTGATGAGTTAACGGCTCATTTAGCATAATAATAATGGAACAATGAGGACAGGATGATGATTGATTTGAAAGTGAAGGATTTTATAACGCAAAATGCTCCAGTGATTACATCAACAACGTTGTTATCAGATGCCGTTGATAAGATTGAGCAAAGCGATCAAGATAGCGCTGTAGTGGTTGATAATGATCAAGTCGTTGGTATTTTAAGTGAACGCGATTGTTTAAAAACACTTATTTCAAGTAGTTACTATTGTGATGGTGCACCAACCGTTAAAGAGTTTATGAAAAGCAATGTTGTAACAGTGAATGCTGATGACAATATTCATGACGTAGCGGCGAAAGTTATTTCAGATACAGCAGGTTTTTGTGACCAAACGTGTTTTCCTGTTATGCAAAATAATGTGTATGTAGGACTCATTGGGGTCAAGGGATTGGTTGAAGCATTAAATCAATATTTTAAAACCTGCCAAGCGTATTAAATATTACCAAGTTCTTGTTGTTTCACTGTAAAAACCAATATCAATGATATTGGTTTTTTTATTTGGTTTGCTGAAAAATTGCACTGACTTCAAAGTTAATTAAATAACTTGCACGAAGAGTAGGTCAAAGTGCAATGATCCTGTACACTAGCCCGCTTTTTGAGCCACTGCCTTTTCGTCCACCGATGATTAGCTAACGAATAAATGAGTTTAATGATGAAATTTTCTGAATTGGGCCTATGTCCACAAATACTTGAAGCTGTAGCAGCCCAAGGTTATGAATCGCCTTCGCCGATTCAAGCTCAAGCTATTCCTGCTATTTTGGCCGGTAAAGACGTGATGGCGGCTGCGCAAACTGGTACTGGTAAAACGGCAGGTTTTACATTACCTATCTTAGAAAATTTAAGTACAGGTAAACCAGCCAAGGGCAATCAAGTTCGCTGTTTGGTGTTAACACCTACACGTGAATTAGCAGCGCAAGTGGCTGAGAATGTTGCGCAATACAGCCAAAAACTCCCGCTAAAATCAACGGTGGTATTTGGCGGTGTGAAGATTAATCCACAAATGCAAAAATTGCGTGGCGGTACAGATGTCCTAGTGGCGACGCCCGGTCGCTTACTTGATTTATACAATCAACGAGCAATTCGCTTTGACGAGCTAGAAGTACTGGTATTAGATGAAGCTGATCGCATGTTAGACATGGGCTTTATTCATGACATTAAGCGTATTATTAAGATGTTGCCTAAGAAACGCCAAAACTTGCTATTTTCGGCGACATTTTCGCAAGAAATACGTCAATTAGCTAAAGGGTTAATCAACGATCCCGTCGAAATTTCAGTAACCCCTGAAAACTCAACCGTTGATCGTATTGAACAATGGTTATGTCCACTAGATAAAGGCCGTAAAACGCAAGCGTTGACCTTTTTAATCGAAGATAATGATTGGCAACAAGTGCTTGTCTTCTCTCGTACTAAACACGGTGCCAACCGTATTGCTAAGCAACTAGAAGCTAAAGGCCATAGTGCAGCGGCTATTCATGGCAATAAGAGTCAAGGCGCAAGAACAAAAGCGTTAGCTGGTTTTAAAAGTGGTGAAATTAAAGTACTTGTTGCTACAGATATTGCCGCACGTGGACTAGACATTGAGCAATTACCACAAGTAGTAAACTTTGATTTACCTAATGTTGCTGAAGATTATGTACATCGTATTGGCCGTACTGGCCGAGCTGGTGCAACAGGTGAAGCGATTTCGTTAGTAAGTAATGATGAAATGCAGCAACTTAAAGATGTTGAACGCTTAATTAAAATGTTGATTCCTCGTAAAGAGATCCCTGGTTTTGAAGCTGTTCATCGAGTGCCTGAGACAGAGTTAGATACACGCCCAATTAAGGCTAAGAAACCGAAAAAACCTAGAAAGCCAAGTCGTGATCATAATGATGGTCAACGTTCTGGTGAAAATGCACGTGGGCATAAGCCTAAGAGTGCTAATGGGCGCCATAAGCAGGGTGATGGCAGTAACAAACAGGGTAATGGTGGAAACCCTCGCCGCAGTAACAATGGTGGTGGTAATAAGCCTGCAGGCGGCGCTAACAAAAATAGACGCTCACGCCCGCAAGTTTAAAATAGTGACTTAATCAGCAGGTGTTATTACCTCAATAATTGAGAACGTAGCACCTTGCGGGTCATTGATTACTGAAAATCGGCCCACGCCTGGAATATCAGTCGGAGGTACGCAAATAACGGCGCCCAGTTCTTGGGCTTTGTTGGCCATTTTTTCACAATCATCAACAGCAAAGTAATTCATCCAATGGGGCGGTGTATCTCCCCATTCTTCAGTCATCTCTAACATGCCGCCTTCTTGATGAGACCCTACTCTTAGCTCGGTATATGTCATGCCCATCATGTCTTTGTCGTCAAATTCCCAACCAAGCACTTTATGATAAAAGGCTTTACTATCTTCACGATTAAGGGTTGCTAATTCGCTCCAACACAACGTACCTTCGACATCTCTTATTTCAATGCCTGTGTGTTGATTCGCTTGCCAAATCGCAAATACGGCGCCATTAGGCTCTTGTATAATAGCCATGCGTCCTGCATCCATCACATTGTGAGGACCAGCAATAACAGTTGCACCTAATGGCTCAGCAATAGCTAGTGTATCGTCAACATTATCCACAGCAATATAAGTTAACCAATTAGTCATTACGCCTTGTTCTTCTTGTTCTGGCATGCGCTGAAACATGGCCGCAACGATTTTGTCATTACAATACATTTTTGTGTAATACATACCGCCGCCAATGTCTTCATCATCAGCACGCCAATTAAATAAATCACAATAGAAGCTTTTAGCCTGTTGCCAGTCAGCTGCGGTAAGTTCTAACCAACAAAATTGCCCTTGTTGTTTATTATCCATCGTTGTCACCTTTGTTATGTATGGGAGTTTAAATACCCTAACTGGTCAATTGGGCTAATGCAAACCTAGGCAAGTTCGATGGGGAAAGAGATATTGAATACAGTGCCTTGATTGAGTTCACTGGTACAATTGATTTTACCGTGAAGTTGATTAGTCACGATGTTGTAAACAATGTTTAGACCTAAGCCGCTACCGCCATTGTCACGATTTGTTGTGTAAAAAGGCTCAAAGATTTTTTTTAGATTCTCTGATTTAATACCAACGCCATCATCAATGATTAGTAAGCTTAGTTGTTCATTGATTAGTGAAATTTTAATGTTAATCGTGCCTTTTTTTTCAGGAAATGCGTGAATGCTCGCGTTAATGACTAGATTGGAAATGATTTGAGAGAATGAGCCAGGGTAGCCATTGATGGTTAAATCATTCGGGCAATTTACGTTGATAGTAATTTGGCTCTTCTTAAACACATGGTGAATACTAGTGAGTATTTCTTCGAGGTACTGTGATACATTGAAAACTCTAGATTTAGATGAACTTTGATCCACTGAAACTTGTTTGAAGCTTCGCACGAGTTCAGCGGTGCGTTCTAGATTGCGCATTAACAGTTCTGCAATCTCTTTAGATACCCCTAGATAATTATCAAAATCACTTTTCTTCATTTTTTGTTGTTGGTACTTCTTGTCAATATTTTCATTAAGTTCTAGGAAGTGAGTGGCGGCAGTTAGACCAATGCCGATAGGAGTATTTATTTCGTGAGCAACGCCTGCTACTAGCCCACCTAAACTTGCCATCTTTTCTGATTCGATCAGCTGTTGTTGAGCCTCTTTAAGCTCCTTAAGTGAAGATTCAAGTTCCAAATTTGAATTGATGAGCTGGGCATTGTGGGTTACCTGCGCCTCTTCTAGTTGTTTCTTGTCATTGATATCACGCCATACCACATGAATTATTTTTTCGTTGTTGCGAATGATTTGAGTCAGGACTATTTCAACCCAAAATAATTGCTCGTTGGCCTTTTTGAAAACCCACTCGAAACGTTGTGAACCATTATTTGAGCATAAGTCATCGATGTTTCTTCGTTGTTCTACTGAAATCTGTCCATTCGGTTGTTGTGCTGGTGAGATATCGACAGGCGTAAGGCCAATGAGTTGAATTTTTTCTTCAAGGCCGAGCATTGAAACAGCGGCATTGTTGCAGTCTGTATAAATCCCATTTTTCATTAAAAGTAAGCCATCAGACGTGTCGTAAAACAATGTTTCAAAGATCTCTTTTTGTTCTTGCAGTTCAGCCATACTTTGTGAAAGCTCGTCATGAGATTGTGACACTAGTTTTTGTGCCATTCTCACTCGTCGATAGCTGTATATAAAGATGAGGGTGATGATGAAGAAGCCCATCACAATCCAGTAAATGACTTCGTAATCAACAGCCGTTTTTATACTGCGCTTGACCCAACGTTGACGGATCGCATGATGAGTTGTGTCATCAATTGACGCCAGCACTTTGTTAACGATTGATAATAAAATTTGTTGATCATCATGCACCATGATGCGATGAGAAAAGCCATCTTCAAGTTGACCAACGATTTTTAATCGTTGAAAACGAGTTTCTAGTTGATGAATGGCAACTGCCATGTGGCCAATATAGGCATCAGCCTGCTTTTTTTGAACTAAAGAGAGGGCTTTTTTCATTGAACTTGTTTCAATGATTTTCGCCTCAGGATATTGTTTTTTTATAAAATAAAAGACAGGGTCTCCTTTGGGGAGAGCGATAGTTTTATTGGATAATTCGCTTAATGTATCTATAAACGAAGCGTCCTCTCCCATCACAATTCCGAAATTAAAAAACGAAAATTCTTTAGAAATAATACCTGAGGAAGCGTGCTGCTCAATATCAGTAACCCCCGGAATGAGGTCGATTCGCTTTTGCTCAAAAGCTTTGATGACATCTGGCCACGTTTTCTCTTCGACTAACGTAAATTCGATACCTGTTTTTGCACTGATGATGTCTAGATAATCGGCCATTAATCCACTAAATTTTCCGTTTTCAACAATAGATAATGGATGCCAATTGACTTCAGAAAAACGAATGACAGGGTGAGACTCTAAATAGCGCTGTTCTTGATTGGTGAATGCGAGCTCGTTATTTTGGTAGTTGAGGCGATGATAAATTGCAGAGATGTAACTGAAGCGAGTTTGTTCTTTAAAATGCTGAATATTAGGAATTAAACTCGTACTTTTCAGATTATTTCTAATATGTTCATCTGCAAAGTAAACATTTATAAATCCCTGTGGTGACGCAACTTTGTCGAAAATATTGATTATATCCTGTTGATTAAAATAGGGTGTAGCAGCAGTCGAAATCAATGATTGCGCAATGAGTTGCTGGTGATTATCAAAAACATCAACGCGCTCTATGTAAGGGAGTGTGACTAACGTATCGAGCAGGACTTTAAGCGGTTTAGGATCTGGTGAGTACATGTGATTTGCAATAATGGCGGAAAAAAGCTGAGTAGCTTCATTTTTATATTGAATAATATTATTGGCATATTGCTCGATAATATATTGATATTCACCGCTTTCTTTTATATTTCGTAATCCACGATTAAACCTATCGCGAATGTATTTATCTCTAAAGCCAACTTGCGTCGCATGACTTTTTTTAAAAGGAAAATGAAAAGTAAATTGTTCGATACTCATCGCATCTGTTTGTTGAGCATGCCATGAAAAAATACGTTTATCGATGATTAAGACATCACCTTCACCTTGTAAGAATGAGGCGACTTGTTGCTGTTGAAACTTATATTCACGGTAATTGTCTGGGCGCGACTGTGGGTTAAATAATTCGTAATATTCGTTACCAAGGTATTTATAGGCATCGATGAAAGAAAGGGTGGCAAGGTTGCTAAGTTGATGAACTGAATTAATGGTTAAGTTGTCTTTTTTTCTTGAGACAGCGATGTATTCGAAATCTACAAAGGCATCTGAATAGTAGTATCCATCATTTTTAGCGCTGACCGCGACTTTAGCATCAAGATTGGTATTGTTGTTTAACGCTTGATGTAGTAGTGGTGTCGACAAATATTGCGCGTTATCTATTTCAATGCCTTGGGTTTTAAGTATTCGGTACATCAGATCATATTCAATACCTCTAATCTTTGGATGGTCTAAAGTAAATGGTTCTTTTCCAAAGCCAAAAGCAAGGTTAAGACCTGTTTTGTGATGAGTGGTTGTCAGCCAATCATTAGCAATAATTTTCTTTCTCGACTGACTAATTAGCATTAACGATTTAGTTAAAACGCTTTTAAGAAGTGGGTTGTTGTTTTGAACTATCATGGCGAGATGTTGCGACGATTGATTATGCAGCGGTATTGTTTTGATACTGTGAATAAAATTGTTTTCAATAAAATGAGTGATTGAGTAGTTATCTCCCCATAAAGCATCTGCTTTTCTGCTCGTGAGCAGCTGTAATGCCTGATTATAGTCATCAGCATAGATTATGGTGACTTGTTTATGAAGTTGATTTGTGATGTCTTGATAGCGAGAGTTTTTTACTATAACTAGCGTTTTTCCAATAAGATCGAGTAAATCACTAATATCGTTTCGCGTGTCATTAATAAATAAAGATGAATTTAACGTGAGGTAGTGAGCAGTAGTTGAGTTTGTAGATTGTTGCAAGCTGCTCGTAAAATTAGCTGGAATAACATCAATGATTTCCTGTAAAAATGACTGTTGTAACTGCTTTCGACTGCCATTAATGGCTTGAAACGATAAACCAGATGTTTTTGATACCTCAGCCAGAATATCGCCGACAATACCATTAATGGCGTGTTCTTGGTTCGAGAAAAGATAAGGCTTCCATGTATCTACACCGACTTTGATAGGGGGAGAGTCTTTAATGTAGGCAAATTCTTCATCGGTAAACAATCTATTATTGTTAGCTGTGTTAAACCATTTATTTGTTAAATCTGCTAACTGTTTTTTTGAGATTGATGAAATTCCTTTGTTAATGATCTTATGTAGCAGCGGTTGGCTATTGTGAGTCGCGATAGCGAGATTGCCAGTATTATTAAATAAAGCAACGGCAATTTTAAGATTCATTGATTTGGCTTTAGCATCGCTAGCGTGAGTAAAGATACTAGCCTCCACTGCACCCGAAGCGACAGCCTGATAAGCGGCTTCTGTAGACTCTAAGTAATGAATTTCTTTTGGCGTAACATGTTGGTTTATAAAATCACTAATCAGATGGTTCTTAAAAATAGCAATACGTTTACCTGCCAAATCTTGCAATGTATTTATGTCGTTGTCGTCTGCTTTGGTGAGAATATGCTGCGCTGCAAAGTAGTAGACCGGAGAAAAAGAAAGAAACTGTTGTCTTTCTTGGGTTGGGGTGACTGACATCAATGCCCAAATCTTACCGGAGATTAATTGCTCGTAAGCGTCTGACCACGAGCTATGTCGCTTGATAGAGAAATTTGTTTGAAGATTTTGGTTAATGAGTTCAATTAATTCTTTATTGAATCCATCTATCTGTCCTTGCTGATTAATAAATACAAAGGGGTACCAACTATGATCAGAAGCAATTTCAACGTCAGGATTGGCATCTAGCCATTGACGCTCTTTTAGCGTTAATAATGTAGGGTTGTGGTGTGTTATCGATGGTGAGGGTTGTAAATGAGTGATTGACGATTCTTTTGCGTCAATAGGCATCAAAAGGGCTAATGTACTCAGTAGTATTAATAAAAGAATTTTCATGAACAGCCCAAGTGATGGTTAACGAAAATACAAATGAATTTTAAGTATAGTCGCTAACCATAAATACGCAGGGCGTGGTGAGAATTAATCCATTAAGTGTTCTAATCCATAAACTAGCACATCACGCTCTACGACCTTCTTACAGGCTAATACAACGCCTGGCATGAAAGACTCACGATGTTGTGAGTTATGTTCGATTTTCAATGTTTCACTCAAACCACCAAAGAATACGGTTTGCTGCGCAACAACACCAGGTAGGCGAATCGAGTGCAGTTTTACGCCGTGTAATTCAGCGCCGCGAGCACCTTCAAATAGCTCTTTGTCGCTGGTGGTTTGCGGTGTACCTGTACGCGCTTGTGCAATCATTTCTGCGGTGCGCAACCCTGTTCCTGATGGACTTTCTTCTTTTTGCGGACTGTGGGCTTCAATAACCTCAACATCGGGTAGATACTTTGCTGCTTCGGCAGAAAATTTCATCATTAGTACCGCGCCAACACTAAAGTTAGGAGCAATTAGGCCGCCTAGCTTTTTGTCTTGAGATAACGCTTGCAGCTCTTGCACTTGGCTTTCTAAAAATCCACTGGTACCAATAACTGGGCAAGCGCCGTTATTTAGAATAGTTTTTGTATTATCATAGCCAGCAGATGCTGCCGTAAAGTCTACGACTACTTGCGGTTTCAAACGGGCAATGGTTGCTGCTAAGTCATCTTGATAATCAATTTCGCCCACCAAATTTAAGGCTGGATCGTTATTAATAGCATTAACTGCTTCTTTTCCCATGCGCCCATTGGCGCCGTTAACTAATACGTTAATCATAAATTTATTTTATTTACCTAATGCAGATTTTAGTGCCGCCAAGCATAACGCGACATTCTCGTTACGTGCTGCGTAGCCCATTAAACCGATGCGCCATGCTTTACCAGCGAGTGCGCCTAAGCCGGCACCAATTTCTAAGTTATAGTCATTGAGTAATGTGCCGCGAATGGCTGCATCATCAGCACCTTCTGGGATAACTACTGTATTTAATTGTGGAAGTCGATGCGCTTCATCAACAATAAACTCAATGCCCATTTCGGTTAAACCTGCTTTGAGTTTTTCGTGCTGTGTTTGATGACGCGCCCATGCGTTCTCTAAGCCTTCTTCTTGCAGCATAACGAGCGATTCATGCAGTGCATATAACGAGTTTACAGGCGCCGTATGATGATAACTACGCTTTCCTTGGCCACTCCAATAGCTCATGACTAGTGTTTGATCGAGGAACCAACTTGGTACTTTACCATCACGTTGGCTTAATTTCTCAATAGCGCGTGGGCCAAAGCTCACAGGTGATATCCCAGGAACACAAGAAAGACATTTTTGACTGCCTGAATATATGGCGTCTATACCCCATTCATCGACGCGTAATTCTACGCCACCTAATGAAGTAACCGCATCAACGATAGTTAGTGCATCGTGTTTCTGTGCTAGCGCACACAAGGTTTTTGCATCAGATAATGCACCCGTTGAAGTCTCTGCATGAACAAAAGCTAAGAACTTTGCATCAGGATGATCTTGTAGAGCCTGTGCTACTTTATCGACAGAAACTGGGTGACCCCACTCGTCATTAATCACAATAGCGGTCGCACCTAAACGTTCTACATTTTCCACCATGCGCATGCCAAACACACCGTTTACACAAACAATGACTTTATCTTGAGGCTCAACTAAGTTAACAAAACAAGTTTCCATGCCTGCACTACCGGGTGCTGATACCGCAATAGTAAATTCGTTTTTGGTTTGAAATGCATATTGAAGAAGACTTTTTACTTCATCCATCATTCCAACAAACTCTGGATCTAAATGACCAATCGTTGGGCGACCTAACGCTTGTAAAACGCGCGGTGAGACATCACTTGGCCCTGGACCCATTAACGTACGTGGCGTTGGATGAAATGATGAAATTGTCATGAAATAATTCCTTTAATGGGTTAAAAATAAATTGTAAACCGGGTTATCACTTTCGTTTTTATATTGATACCCAAGCTGTTCTAAATGTTCGATAAACTCGTCGTATTGCTCATTTGGCAATTCGAATCCTGCTAATACGCGGCCAAAAGCGGCGCCATGATTACGATAGTGGAATAACGTGATATTCCAATTCTCCCCCAACGTCGCTAAGAAGTTCGTTAATGCACCAGGGCACTCTGGAAACTCAAAGCTAAAGAGCTTTTCTTGCACCATCTCTTGAGGGCGGCCGCCTACCATATAACGAACGTGTAATTTTGCCAATTCATTATGTGATAAGTCCTGTGCCGGATAGCCCTGCTCAGTCAAGTTATCAATGGTTGAATTGAGCTCTGTCTCACCGTTGGCGAGACGTAAACCAACAAAAATACTCGCGTTACTGCGATTAGCAAAGCGGTAATTAAATTCGGTAATTGGTCGGCCATCTAGACTTTGGCAAAAACGGCGGAAGCTGCCCTTTTGCTCAGGAATAGTGACAGCGAGCACGCCTTCTTTTTGCTCTCCTAACTCACAGCGTTCGGATACATAACGCAGGCCATGAAAATTAACATTAGCGCCTGATAAAATGGCCACAAGGTGTTGCTGCTCAACGTTGTACTGTGTGCAGTATTTTTTCAAACCAGCTAATGCGAGTGCACCAGAGGGTTCAGCAATAGCGCGAGTATCTTCAAAAATATCTTTTACCGCTGCACATATTTCATCGCTTGATACCGTAATCATTTCGTCGACATAGTCTTTGGCGAGTCTAAAAGGCTCTGTGCCGATACGTTTAACGGCAACACCGTCAGCAAACAAACCTACGCGATCTAAATCCGTTGGTTGTCCGGCCTCTAAAGCTGCGCATAAACAGGCTGAATCTTGGGACTCTACGCCGATGATTTTGATATCAGGACGCACCATTTTTAGATACACGGCAACACCAGCGATTAATCCACCGCCGCCGACAGGAACGAATACTTGATTAATTTTACGATGTTGCTGCAATAACTCCATTGCGACAGTGCCTTGGCCAGCAATGACATCTTCATCATCAAACGGTGGAATGAATACACGACCTTCCGTTGCAGATAATTCTTTGGCGTGAGCATACGCTTGGTCAAAATTATCGCCGTGTAACACGACATGACCACCGTGTAACTTCACTGACTCGACCTTGATATCAGGTGTCGTTCGAGGCATTACGATAGTGGCGCTTGTTTTCTTGCGAGTAGCAGATAATGCAACACCTTGGGCGTGATTACCTGCCGATGCGGTAACAACCCCACAGGCTAATTGCGCATCAGTTAACTGAGCAATTTTGTTATACGCACCACGTAGTTTGAAGCTAAACACGGGTTGTTTGTCTTCACGTTTTAACAAAATTGTATTGTTCAAACGCGTTGACAATTTTGTCAGTGAATCTAACGGCGTCACTATAGCGGCGTCATAGACAGGTGCTTGAAGGATCTTAGTTAAATAATCCAAGCCGCTCAGTGGTTTTACGTGCTGCGTCATTAGTCTTCCTTGTCAAGCAGGGCGGTATTTCTGACCGCGCCTTTATCTGCGCTGGTGGCTAACATCGCGTACGCTTTTAATGCTGTTGTTAACGGGCGAACTCGCGATACGGGTTGCCACGCCGCTTTGCCTTTGGCATTCATTGCAGCACGGCGCTTAGCAAGCGCTTCATCGCTAATTTTAATCGCAATAGAGCGTTTAGGAATATCGATGTCGATGATATCGCCTTCTTCAACTAATGCAATGTCGCCACCATTAGCAGCTTCTGGTGATACGTGGCCAATTGATAACCCCGATGTGCCACCCGAGAAGCGACCGTCAGTGATTAACGCACAAGCTTTTCCAAGTCCCATCGATTTAAGGTATGTAGTCGGATACAGCATTTCTTGCATACCCGGACCGCCTTTCGGGCCTTCATAACGGATAATAACCACATCGCCAGCGACAATTTTGCCACCTAAGATACCTTCTACAGCACTGTCTTGGCTTTCAAAAATACGCGCAGGCCCAGTGAATGTTAGATTGTCATCATCAACCCCTGCTGTTTTAACAATACAGCCATCTTGCGCAAGATTGCCTGATAATACAGCGAGGCCACCTTCTAAACTAAAGGCATTTTCAAGACTGCGAATACAACCGCTTTCGCGATCGTCATCTAAGGTATCCCAGCGACATGATTGGCTGAACGCTTTAGTGGTGCGAATGCCTGCTGGGCCCGCACGATAGAAATCTTTAACGGCTTGATCGTCGGTAATGGTGATATCGTACTGCTCGATAATTTGAGCCAATGATAATCCCAACATGGAGCGAACTTCAGTGTGTAGTAAATTAGCGCGAGCAAGTTCCCCCAAGATAGACACAATACCACCAGCACGATGGACATCTTCCATGTGATAGTCAGGCGTTGATGGTGCGACTTTACACAGCTGAGGTACTTGGCGTGATAAGCGATCGATATCATCCATCGTGAAATCCACACCGCCTTCTTGAGCGATAGCTAATAAATGTAATACGGTGTTGGTTGAACCACCCATTGCGATATCAAGGGTCATCGCGTTTTCAAAGGCTTTCTTCGTTGCGATAGCACGTGGTAGGGCTAGCGGGTCGTCATTTTTATAGAATGCTTCACACATGTCCATGATGCGCTTACCCGCATTTAAGAAAAGCGCTTCGCGATCGCTATGGGTCGCTAACAATGAACCATTACCCGGCTGCGCTAAACCTAGTGCTTCTGCTAAACAGTTCATTGAATTAGCGGTGAACATGCCTGAACAAGAACCACAGGTTGGGCAGGCACTACGCTCGATTTGATCGCTTTGTTCGTCAGATACGTTTTTGTCAGCGCCTTGAATCATCGCATCGACTAAATCGAGTTTAATAATTTGTTCTGAAAGTTTGGTTTTACCGGCTTCCATTGGTCCACCAGAAACGAAAATAACCGGAATGTTTAAACGCATTGCCGCCATCAACATCCCCGGCGTGATTTTGTCACAGTTGGAAATACATACCATGGCATCTGCACAATGCGCGTTTACCATGTATTCTACCGAATCAGCAATGAGTTCGCGCGATGGTAAGCTATAAAGCATACCGCTGTGTCCCATAGCAATACCGTCATCAACGGCAATGGTATTAAATTCTTTTGCGACACCACCCGCTTCTTCAATAGCGCCCGCAACCAATTGTCCCATGTCTTTTAAATGCACGTGACCCGGTACGAATTGAGTAAAAGAGTTTACTACTGCAACAATTGGCTTACCAAAATCATTATCCGTCATGCCTGTTGCTCGCCATAGTGCGCGAGCACCTGCCATATTACGCCCTTGAGTACTGGTTGCTGATCTTAGTTTTGCCATGATAATTCCTACTTATTTGCGGTATCCCGCTCATTAATTTTTAAATTTGGTTATGCGCTTTTAGACGTTTTCATCATATTCAGTTCGGTGATGTCTTTAACGTCAACCAGCTTAGCTAACTGATTAGTTAGTAAATGCAGTGCACGTTGGCTACTTACGCTGAGTATCAGTTCACCGTCTTCATACTGCCAATTTAGCTGATCGATTTTAAAACCGCGATGACGAACGACACGAAGTACTCGCTCTAAGACTTCAGGTGATTGATTCACAACAAGCTTAAGTTGATGTTGAGCTAATGACATTTATACTTTCTCCATCATATCGGCGTTTGAAGCACCAGGTGGAACCAGTGGCCACACGTTATCGGCTTCATTGATACGCACGTGTAATAAGAATGCGCCGTTGCTGTTAATCATTTCATCCAGCGCCGGAGCAACGTCTGCTTGCATGGTGATAGTGCGCGCTTGAATATTAAAGGCCGACGCTAGTGTGACAAAATCTGGATTGTCGGTAAGTATGGTCTCACTGTAGCGCTCTTCAAAAAACAGCTGTTGCCACTGGCGCACCATGCCTAAACGTTGATTATCAATTAGCACTATTTTGACATTAAGCTGTTCACGCTTGATGGTACCAAGCTCTTGAACGTTCATCATGAAAGAGCCGTCACCCGATACAACAACTACAGGATCTTGGCGGCCACGGGCGTGTCGGGCACCGATAGCAGCAGGCAGCCCAAAACCCATGGTGCCGAGACCTGAGCTTGATAGATGATTTTCAGGACGGGTGAAGTTCATATGTTGAGCAACCCACATTTGGTGCTGTCCAACATCGCAGCTCACAACGGCGTTACTTGGTAGTTTTTCAGAGAGTTGATTAAGCAATTTAGGGGCGTAGATGCTGCGGTATGGTGCATCGTAGTTCCAGTTATATTGCACTTTAAGGTCGCGACAGTATTGCTGCCATTCGTGAATGCTCAATGTCGTTGTTAGTGCAGGTAAAATATCTTTTAAATCACCACACAGTGATACATCTGATTGGCGTAATTTATTGATTTCAGCAGGGTCGATATCGATATGTAAAACACGGGCATTAGAAGCAAAGCTTTCTAAGCGACCTGTGACACGATCATCAAAGCGCGCGCCAATAACCACTAACAAATCACATTCATGTACACAGAGGTTTGCCGCTTTAGTGCCGTGCATTCCTAGCATTCCTAATGCGTAAGGTTTTGAGTTAGGAATTGCGCCAATGCCTTTCAGCGTGGTTACAGACGGAATGCCTGTTGAATCAACAAAGCGTTGTAGTTCGTCAACCGCGTTTGCCATGCCAACACCACCACCGACGTATAAAATCGGCTGTTTAGCGTTTGCTAATAGTTGCTTCGCTGCTTCCAAGCGTTCGTCATCGTGTTGAGCAATAGGATCTTTACCAGAAATGGCCAGCGCTGTTTCAACGTCAGCTAATTGAATGTCTTTTGGGATATCAACCAGTACTGGACCGGGACGACCTGATTTAGCAATCGTGAATGCTTGTTGTAATACATTCGCGAGTTCATCTTTGTCGGTGACCATGAAGCTGTGCTTGGTGCAGGCCAGTGATAACCCTAAAACGTCCATTTCTTGGAAGGCGTCAGTACCGATTACAGCTGAGGTAACTTGCCCTGTGATAGCAACGATTGGTACCGAATCCATGTACGCATCAGCAAGGCCTGTAATGAGGTTGGTAGCACCTGGGCCAGAGGTTGCGATACAAACGCCGACCTTGCCACTTGCTCTAGCGTAACCAAGGGCAGAGAATGCCGCTCCTTGCTCATGGCGGCATAAAACGTGTTTCAAACCACCATCGTATAATGCATCGTAGACAGGCATGATAGCGCCGCCGGGATAACCAAATACGGTTGTAATACCTTCTTGTTTTAAATAACTAACTAATAAATCTGCACCGCGCATTTTGTGTTATCCATTGCTAATGATATAAAAAAACCCCCGAAACTTGCGTGTCGGGGGTTTGATGTAATTCGCTTGGCTTAATTAAGCACTAGCTCCCCGACGCTGTGGTGCAATGACCACGACGATAATGTTAATAATCAGGACTAGCTTGTTAATTAAGCGCATGTAAAAATTCTCTTACAGCCTGTTAGAGGCTTAATGGAACCTAAAGTGTTGACAAGTTGTATCACGATGATTTTGTAAACACAACCAGCTCTTAATAACTATTTTTTAACACTTGGTTATTATTGGTATAGAACAGTTTACTTATGCCTACAAAACAACGATATAGCGTTTTAGTTATCTTTAGTATCAATGTTGTTTATTTTAGGTCAATTGCTACCAATAAGAGCGAAAGGGCGATAGATGTTCTATTCTTGTTACCTAATGGACTATTTAGGATTGAACAAAATGTCACTAGCTGTCGTTTATAGCCGTGCCAAGGTAGGTGTTGAGGCACCACTCGTTAATGTTGAAGTTCATTTGAGTAATGGACTACCCGCCTTCTCCATTGTTGGTTTACCTGAAGCGTCAGTCCGTGAATCTAGAGATAGAGTGCGCAGTGCACTTATTAATGCTGGATTCGAGTTTCCCGCTAAGCGTATTACCGTGAATCTAGCGCCAGCCGACTTGCCTAAAGAAGGAGGTCGTTTTGACTTAGCTATTGCAATTGGTATTTTGGCAGCTTCCGAGCAGGTGCCAACACAGTTTATTTCAGGCTATGAGTTTTATGGTGAATTAGCATTATCGGGATCGTTACGTAAAGTTTTGGGCATTCTCCCAGCGGCACTTGCCGCCAATAAAGTAAAACGGCAGGTTATTGCATCGGCACAAAATCAACATGAACTCGCATTACTGGAAAATCCTGACAACAAAGTCGCCAGTCAATTATTAGAAGTAACGGCATTCTTGCACGGTCAACATGCGTTAGAAACACCGCAGCCGATGGTGGAGTTGTCCGTGACTGAGCATTTAGATTTACAGGATGTGATTGGGCAATCATTTGCTAAGCGCGCGTTAGAAATAGCGGCTGCTGGTGGTCATAATATTCTTTTTGTGGGGCCTCCAGGAACGGGGAAAACAATGCTAGCTAGCCGCTTGCCAACAATATTACCTCAATTAACAATAGAAGAAGCATTAGAAGTTGCGGCTGTGCATTCAACCTGTGGTGCGTCTGTTTCACAGCAAGGATGGCGCACACCGCCATTTCGTTCTCCTCATCATTCAAGTTCGTCAGTAGCCTTGGTCGGTGGAGGTAGCAATCCTCGACCGGGAGATATATCGCTTGCGCATCGCGGCGTTCTATTTTTAGATGAGATGACAGAGTTTGAGCGCAAAGTGCTCGACTCTCTAAGAGAGCCAATGGAGTCGGGCAATATTTCGATTTCACGGGCAGCAGGAAAAGTTAATTTCCCTGCTAACTTCCAGTTGGTGGGGGCATTAAATCCTAGTCCTTGTGGTGAGGTTGGCGAACATAGCCGCAGTACTCCTGACCAAATCTTAAAATATCTTTCGAAAATTTCAGGCCCATTTCTTGATCGTTTTGATCTGACCATTGATGTGCCGCGGCTACCTAAGGGAACTATGTCAGACAACACCTTAGGAGAATCCAGTGCCGCAGTGCGGGAGCGGGTTAACAATGCGCGTGAAATTATGCTGAGACGGCAGCAAAGGCCCAATGCTCAGCTGTCCGGTAAGGCGTTGGCAAGCTATTGCCAATTGACGGAAGAAGATAGTCAATTCCTAGAAATGGCGATTGAAAAGCTACACTTGTCGATGCGTGCATACCATCGCATTTTAAAAGTTGCACGCACCGTGGCGGATTTGAGTGGTAGTGAAATAGTCAATCGACAACATTTATCGGAAGCGTTAGGGTACCGAGCGATGGATCGCCTTCTCAATAGTTTACGTAATTAAGCGCTGTTTTCATTCTCAAGTTTATTGTTACACTGTCCTCAATTTAATTTATCAGGAATTATCATGATTGAGCGTATTGAAACAAAGCAACGAATGAGCCGCATTGTAAAACACAACGGCACTATTTATTTATGTGGACAAGTATGTGCAGACGCAACTCAAGAGATCACTCATCAAACCCAAACGATGTTAGATAAAGTCGATGATCTGTTAATTAAAGCCGGCAGTGATCGTAACCACATGTTGTCAGCCACTATTTATATTAAAGACATGAATGATTTTGCGGCGATGAATGCAGTATGGGATGCTTGGGTGCCAGAAGGTGTTGCACCTGCACGAGCGTGTGTGCAAGCTAGTATGGCACGTGAAGCATTGCTTGTGGAAATATCAGTCGTTGCCGCTGAAATAGTTAAGGAATAATCATGATTACTGATAGTAAGATGCTTGATGGTGTGGTGATTTTTTCGCAAGTGGTAACTAATGGTAGCTTTACGAAAACGGCTGATCAAACAGGCCATTCAACATCTTATATCAGTAAAGAAGTAAATAAGTTGGAATCTCGTTTAGGCGTTCGCTTATTGAATCGTACAACACGAACGTTAAAGTTAACCCCTGAAGGAGAGCTATATTATCAGCAGTGTCTGCGTGTTTTAGAAGACTTGTGTGAAGTAGAGCAAGTGTTAGATGGCGCAAAAACAGAGCCTCAAGGCACGTTAAAGATTAGTTGTCCTGTGAGCTTTGGGGCATCAAAATTTGGTCCCATATTCACTCAGTTTTTACTGAAGTACCCACAAGTCAATTTAGATATAGAATTGTCAGATACCAAGGTCGATCTTATTGAAGAAGGATATGATTTAGTGATCAGAGCCTCAGGTAGTTTGGAAGACTCTAACTTAATTTGTAAACGGATCATGAGTTCGACTGATGTCACTATTGCATCACCAGAATATATTCAACGAAAAGGGATGCCAAAACATCCGAATGAATTAATTGAACACGATATTATTGGCTATAAAAACTCGCCGCAACCCAAGGTGTGGGATTATGTTGGCCATAGTGGCGAGAAGATCGTTGTAAAAATGGAACCTCGGATAATTTCTAATTTATCAGAGATGAAAGTTGAGTTTTGTTTGGCTGGCCTTGGCATTACCCGATTACCAATTATTAATGTGCTAGATGAACTTAATAGTGGTCAATTAGTTGAAGTGTTCCCTGATTATGAAAATTACAAAATAGATTGCTTTTTAGTGTATCCAAGTCGTAAATATATGTCGGCGAAAGTTCGTTGTTTCATTGATTTCTTCACGCAATCAGTTATGGAATAAACAGTTGTTTGATTATTAGTGAATCGGTAATATTATGCTTCTTTCTTAAGGAGCTAATATGTCGTTTATTAATGGGATTTTGTCTGGACTTGGTTATATCATTAATACTGTTTTTTGGTTTATTCCTATTTTTTTGTTGGGCATTTTAAAACTTCTGCCAATGACACGATTACAACAAGTGCTGAGTTATATCATTGACGGTTGTGCGAGCGGATGGATCAAAGTTAATACGATTAATCAGCGTTTATTTAGTCGTACAATAATCAATACCAATGAATTGCCACCTTTATCAACGAAAGAGTGGTATATGGTGATAGCTAATCATCAATCATGGGTTGATATTTTAGTGCTACAGCGAGTGCTTGATGGCAAAGTACCTTTCTTAAAGTTTTTCTTAAAACAGCAATTAATCTTTGTTCCTATCATCGGACTAGCGTGGTGGGCATTAGATTTTCCCTTTATGAAACGATACAGCAAAGCGCTGTTAGCGAAGAAGCCGCACTTACGTGGCAAGGACGTTGCTGCGACGCAAAAATCTTGCGAGAAGTTCCAACTCAAACCCGTTAGCGTTGTCAATTTTGTTGAAGGTACGCGCTTTACCCAACAAAAGAGTGCGCAACAGGGTAACCCATATTCTTCGTTGTTGCGTCCAAAAGCTGGTGGGTGTGCCTTTGCGCTTAATGCAATGTCTGGTCGATTAAATCAGTTAGTCAATGTCACCATAGCGTATCCTAATGGCATTCCATCGTTTTGGGATTTTATTTGTGGTCGGGTAAATGAAATAAAGCTTGATATATCGGTTGAAGAAATTGACGCTGAATTGGTGGGGGATTATGAAAATGACCTTCAATATAAAGCGCGCTTTCAACAATGGCTGAATGACAAGTGGCAGGACAAACAGATCACTTTAGACAGACTAAAATGATTCTTTAAACAAATAAAAAACGCTCGTTCAACGAGCGTTTTTTATGTTTATGAATGATTAGTCTTTCAGTTGCACTAAGTAATTCACTAATTTATCAAATTGTTCTTCGCTAGTAATTTTCTGATTATTCACCTGATACTTACCATTGATGATAAATGTTGGAACACCAGTAATTCGAAAACGTTTATTGTCTTGACGCATTTGATTAACCATACGCTTTAATTTGAAACTTTTCACGCCAGCATTAAATTTCTTTTCGCTAATACCTGCATCCATAAATAACGGTTTGATATCGTCCATTGAAGCGATTGGCATGCGGGTTACATGAATCGCTTGAAAAATCTTAGGTACCATTACGTCATTGCTTTTTAGGAGCTTTGATAGACTGTACGCCTTAACTAGTTCTGTTCCTACTTTGCCACCTAAACTTTCAGTGTGGCTTTTACGAAAGGTAACATCACTTGGCAGTGTTTTCTTAAGGTTATTGACTAATGGTTCAAAGCGGTAACATGATGGACACAAGAATGAAAAGTACTCGACAACTTCAGGTTTCTTGCTGGCTACTTTGCTAACAACAAAATAGTCTGTACCTTCTTTAAAGTCAGCGGCGTGAGCAAAGGTGCTCATGATAAAAGTAAAACATAATAACGCGAATTTTTTCATTGTAAGTTTTCCTAAAAATTTTTCGGATAGGTTATCATCTATCGAGTAAATTACCACCGATGATAGTGGTTAATCATGTATCAAAGATTAACAAATGTTTAATTAGTTCCCTAGACGCTGACCTTAATTAAAAATTAAAACTAGGCAAGGTTAACGGTGGCTCTTGTAATTGTGCTATTTGCTCTTTTAGTGCCAGCACTTGTTGTTCCCAATATTGTGGTGTATTAAACCATGGGAAGTTATGTGGAAATGCGGGATCACTCCATCGTTTGGCAAGCCAATACATGTAATTGACCATGCGCATGGCGCGTAATGGTTCAATAAGTTGTAATTCTTTCGTGTCAAAATCGCAGAACTCATTATAACCTTCTAATAACACCTCTAACTGTAAAGACTGAGCAGCGCGATCGCCGCTGAGCATCATCCATAAATCCTGAATTGCTGGGCCGTTGACGCTGTCATCAAGGTCGACAAAATGTGGACCATTATCAGTCCATAGAATGTTACCTGGATGACAATCGCCAAATAACCGCTGTTGCGTACAATGGCCAACCTCTTCAAGCTTTTTCTGGGTTAAGTCGACTATCAGGTTCAACGCTGTATCAAACGGCATTCTTAAATAATCAGGAATTTCTTCGTAACCTAGTAAAAATTTCTGTGGTTCGAGTAGAAAGTTCTCACTGTTTAAGGTGAGTCTTTTGGTAAATGGTTTAGCTTGTCCTACCTTATGGATACGCCCCATAAAGCGTCCAACCCATTCAAGGTGATCGAGATTGTCTACTTCAAACTGACGGCCACCACGGCACTCAAACAATGCAAAATAAAATCCTTTATATTCGTGAAGGGTGCTCTCTTTAATATCTAATGGGGGAATGACAGGAATTTCTTGATTTGCTATTTCGATGCTAAAGCTATGTTCTTCAATGATTTGCTCTGCA
This sequence comes from Gammaproteobacteria bacterium MedPE, assembly GCA_001874365.1. Classification (GTDB taxonomy): domain Bacteria; phylum Pseudomonadota; class Gammaproteobacteria; order Enterobacterales; family Psychrobiaceae; genus Psychrobium. The sequence continues at coordinate 45,932 of MPDF01000002.1, forward strand.
GTCCACCTGGCTGGACGATAGAATTTGACGACATATCGGAGCTCGTCATCAGCCGTAAATTGATACACTCTGTTCTCGTAACTATTTAGTGCCATTAAACCTGACGCAGGGTAAACACCGGTCGATTCAATCGCATCAAGCATGAAATCGGGCGTTAATAGTGCGTAATCAGCATTCATAGTGTTGTCTTTATTCATAACTTTTTAATAATTGGCAAATAAACGTTAAAACGTCGATATCAGCATTGTTGTCTAGCTCAATCCAGACGCTGTCGCTGTTTTCTTCGAAGGTAAGTACTAACCTAGTTTCTTCGAACTCAAAGGATACTCGATGTAAGTCAGCACCTAAATCATGGCTAATAAAATGTCCGTCAATAATGTCGATAAGCCATTGAGAAAAAGATAAAAAACTGTCCCAATCAATATTAGGGTTGATTGACTCAATGTTCAGTTGCTTGTGTGCTTTAGCTACTGTAGAGTTTATTTTAAAGGAATAACTATTTGTCGACATGGATGATTTTATGCTGGAAAGAGAACTGATTATAGTAGCAATTAGTACTTAAGCCTGTCTATGGATACAAATTGAAATCATTGCTGCTTGTTTGGAAATAGCCTGAACGATGAACAAAAACATTTTGAATGACTTACCATTAAACGCAGACGATAACACCGACGTATTTAGACAATTGCTAACGTTGAATGAGGCTGTATTAGACAGTTCCTTGACTATTCGTCATGTGTCTGAAGCATTAGCGGGCGTTTTAAGTCATGGCGATGAAAAAATATTAGGCCGTTCGTTAAGCGATTTTATTGATGCGACAGATAGCGAGTACTTGTTGTCTGTATTGGACGTTAAGAAATCGCGGACTATTGAGGTGAATTTTTCATTTCCCCATGGCCATAGTCCTCAAGTTGTTTATTCACTCATTTTTGAAAAACTGATTATTAATGATGAGTGTTGGATATTACTTCGAAGTTTTCAACAGGACGTTGTTGAAACAAACGAAAGCAATGCGTTCTTTGACTATAATGTTGTGCCGCAGTTAATTATTCAGCCCAAATCTATGATGATTCTGAAAGGAAATAGTGCAGCTGATAAGGCGTTTCCTCAAGTAAATTTTTCATCTCATACTATTTTGTCGCAAATTATCAATTTACCAATTTTGCCATTGGCTGCGTTATTCGATCAAGTCACTCGCGAAGGCAGTACGTTGTCTGTGCCAATAGTAAGCGATAATGGTGCTATTGAGCATGTGAATGTTCAGTTAAATAGTATTGACTTTGAAGGTCAGTCAGCATGGTTAGTACAATTTATAAAAGACTTAAATCAAGACGACATGGCGCAGCAATATACGACGTCACGTGAATTAACAGATGCGCTATTTGAAACTAAAGATTATGCCCTCTTAATGATGGATAGTTTTGGCGTGATTAGTCAAATCAACCAGCCAATGTGTGAATTATTGGGTTTAGAGCATAATCAAGTCATCGGTCAACGTGCGAAGCAAGTATTGCCACAACAAGTTAGTACGTTGATTTCAACGTCAGAAAATTCTCAATTTAAAGTATCTTTAAATAGCCCTGCACAAACCTATAAATTGACTCAGCAGCCTCTTCGTAATAGCAAAGGTTATGTGCTCGGATTATTACTCGAGTTAAAGTCAACCGTCGATGACGAGCAGGGGTTGATATCACGAGCGTATGAAGCTGCTAATAATGCTGGTAATCACGCGGTATTTATTACCGATAAAAATGGTTTTATTATTTACGTAAATACCATGTTTGAGCATCAAACGGGATATCGTCGTGAAGCTATTATTGGTGAAAGCTTCTCTATTCTAAAAGGCGATGATAGTAACGAAGATGTCATTCAAAATTTATGGCGAACTATTAATAATAAAGATACTTGGCGAGGCGTATTAAAACATCAACGTCAATCTGGAGCGAGTTATTGGAGTGATTTAACGATAAAGCCGCTTATTGATCGCGATGGGCAACTCGAATGCTTTGTAGGGCTTAGTCATGACATTACTTTGCAAAAGGAAATGCAAAAATCAGGGACTTATCTAGCTAACTATGATGTGAAAACTGGTTTGGCAAACAGTATTTTAGCCAAAGATCGTTTGGAAGGTATGATTGGTCGAGCTAGGCGCCGAAAGTTAATCGTGGCGGTTGTCTATCTTGATATTACACAGATTAATGATATTGCGAAGCAATACGATGGTGAGTTGGCTGATAGCGTATTACTCATTTACTGCAATAACTTGCAGCGTGCTCTACGTTCGGAAGATGCGGTGGCAAGGATGTCTAATGAACGTCTCGCGATTTTCTTGCCTGATTTACCCAATGGTGAAGCATTGGATGTGGTATCTGCTAAAATTGATCGCGTTAATCAACAAGCCATTGCTGTTGGAAACCAAAGCTTTAAATTCGATATCCGGCAAGGTGTTTCTTATTACCCAGATCAAGGCTTGGATTGTGAGTCGCTGTTGAAAAATGCGGAGGCGTCAATCATTAAAGCGTGGTCAACTGGCGCACCAATTGGTTGTTTCTCGCAAGGTCAAAATGATAACGCATTGATGCATTTTCAGATGCGCCGTGAAATCGATGAAATGATCGAAAGAAAGCTATTTAATGTCGTTTATCAGCCGATTATTAATCTAACTGATGACTCGTTGTATGGGGTAGAAGCAATAATTCAATGGCAACATGCGCAGTACGGCATTATTGATAATGACGATGTTTATGCCGTTGCTGAAGCCTCAGGATGTGCCCAAGAGTTAGGCATGCTGGTATTAGAACAAGTGTGTGAAGATGCAAGTTATTGGCAACAAAAGGGCATGGCTCCAATGATGCTATCGGTTAATTTGTCGCATGGTCAATTACGTGATAACAAAATTGCCGAAAAGTTCAGTGAGGTGTTAGCGCGTTATCAAATTGATAATCACCGATTATCACTAGAGCTTCCATTAAGTTATATTGCAACTCAATGGTTAAAACTTGATGAAATCTTACAACAACTGTCACTACTTGGTTTTACGTTAGAGTATGACAAGTTTGGTGATCGTGGCGCTTATATTTCTGATTTAAGAAATTTCCCGTTTAGCGGCATTAAGTTAACCCAAGATTACATTTCTCAAATTGATGAAGATGTAAATACGGCAAACTTGGTTGAAGGTATTGTGTCTATGGCTTCATCGCTTAATTTAGACGCGACGGCTGTTGGCGTTAATGAATTTTCTCAAGTATTGCAATTACAGGAAATGGGCTGTCGACGTGCTCAAGGTGATTTTTTGAGTCCTTATACAGCGAGAGATGGAATTATCAAATTTATTAATCAAGGAATGGCTATTTAAGTCATTCCTTGATTATACCAATTACATTGCTTTTTAACGACGCCAAGTCGGAATATTTGCTTCATATTGTTCAATTTGATCAATATGTTGCAATGTCCAGCCAATAGAATCTAAGCCTTTTAACAAACATTCACGTTGAAAATCACTAATGTGGAAATCATAACGTTCACCGTTCGGCGCAATTACCTGTAATGCTTCCAAATCGACAGTGATTGATACACCTTCGTCCATTTGTGCGAATAGTGAATCAACTTGCGCTTCCGTTAATTTGACTGGCACCATGCCATTGTTAATAGCATTGCCATAGAATATATCGGCAAAGCTTGATGCGATAACGGCTTTAAAACCGAAATCATCGAGTGCCCAAGGGGCGTGTTCACGGCTAGAGCCGCAGCCAAAATTTTCACGGGTTAGTAAAATACTACCACCTTTATACTGTGGCTGATTTAGCGCAAACTCAGGGTTTATCTGTTCGCCAGCTTCATCAAGATAACGCCAGTCATGAAATAAATGTTGGCCAAACCCTTCGCGGGTTACTTTAGAAAGAAACTGCTTAGGGATAATTTGGTCCGTATCAATATTGGCGATATCTAATGGGATCACAAGGCCAGTATGTTGTTTAAATTCGTTCATTGTTTTCTAATTCCTAAGCGTTGCGAATATCGACGAAGTGACCGGCACATGCTGCTGCCGCTGCCATCGCTGGGCTAACTAAGTGAGTGCGGCTCAAACGGCCTTGACGGCCAACGAAGTTACGATTGCTGGTTGATGCGCAGCGCTCGTATGGTTCTAAGCGATCATCATTCATGGCTAAACACATTGAACAGCCCGGTAAACGCCATTCAAATCCGGCCTCAAGGAATATTTTATCTAACCCTTCTTCTTCTGCTTGTGCTTTGACAAGGCCAGAGCCTGGAACAACAATGGCTACTACGTTATTTGCCACTTTTTTGCCTTTGGCAATAGTTGCAGCAGCACGTAAATCTTCGATTCGACTGTTGGTACATGAGCCAATAAAGACTTTATCAACACCTACATCAGTCAGTGACTGACCCGCTTCAAGTGCCATATAATCGAGTGCTTGTTTGGCGCTGTCAGATTCAACAGCATCGCTAAAGCTAGCGGGCGCTGGCACAACTTGATCAATGGCAATCACTTGTCCTGGATTGGTGCCCCATGTTAATTGCGGGGCAATATCTTCGCCGCGTAGAGTAATTACCGCATCAAACTGTGCGCCGTCGTCTGACTTAAGTGTCTTCCAATAGGCAACAGCGTCTTCCCAATCTTGACCTTTTGGGGCGTGTGGACGACCTTCAAGATAATCAAAGGTGATTTGATCTGGCGCTACCATACCGGCTTTAGCCCCACATTCTATGCTCATATTACAAATGGTCATGCGAGCTTCCATCGATAATTGCTCGATAGCACTGCCACAATATTCGATGATATAACCTGTGCCGCCAGCAGCACCTGTTTCTCCTATGATTGCTAAAATAATATCTTTAGCGCTGATACCTTCATTAATGGTGCCAGTGATTTCAATTTTCATTGATTTGGCTTTGCTTTGTTTCAACGTTTGCGTTGCCATTACGTGTTCAACTTCAGACGTACCAATACCAAATGCTAATGCGCCAAAGGCGCCGTGAGTTGCGGTATGCGAGTCGCCACAAACAATAGTCGTGCCCGGTAAAGTCATCCCTTGTTCGGGGCCCATTACATGCACGATACCTTGATTGATATTGTGGATATCAAATAATTGAACACCGTACTGATCGCAGTTATCCGTCAATGTTTGAATCTGAATGCGTGCTTGATCGCTACATGCATCAAGTGAGCGAGACTTGGTTGATGTGTTGTGATCCATCGTCGCAAAAGTTTTACCCACGTGACGCAGCGGTCGTTGATGAGAGTTCAACCCAGAGAATGCCTGTGGCGATGTCACTTCATGAACCAAATGACGATCAATATAAATTAATGGCGTTTCATTGGCTTCATTTCGGACAATGTGATCTGCCCAAATTTTATCGTATAACGTACTCGCCATTAGTTGTTCTCCAAAATTGATTGCGCGATAAAGTCGCCCATTTCACTGGTTGATTTAGCGTCTTCTGCGTTACTTGCTAATTCACGTGTTAAATAATTATTATCAAGAGCATCTATGATGGCTTTTTCGATGGCTGTTGCTGCGTCATCAAGACCAAGACTAAAGCGTAATAGCATGGCTGCTGACAAAATCTGTGCGATTGGATTAGCAATGTTTTGACCTGCGATATCTGGCGCGCTACCACCTGCTGGTTCATACATGCCAAAGCCATCTTCATTGGTACTTGCTGACGGTAATAGGCCCATAGAGCCAGTGATCATTGCACACTCGTCAGATAAAATATCTCCCATTAAGTTTGAACAAAGTAAGACATCAAATTGCGATGGATCGCGTACCATTTGCATTGCGGCGTTGTCGATGTAGATATGCTCTAATTCAATTTCTGGGTAGTCTTTAGCAACTTCTTCAACCACTTCACGCCATAGTACAGAACAGGCTAATACATTTGCTTTATCAACTGAGGTCACTTTTTTACGTCGTGTTTTTGCTGATTCAAAAGCAATGCGGGCAATACGTTCAATTTCTTTACGTGAATAACGCATCGTATCGAAGGCTTCAACATCAGCGCCTTCGCCTTGACGTCCTTTAGGCTGGCCAAAGTAAATGCCACCGGTTAACTCTCGTACACACAAGATATCAAAACCACGGGCTGAGATATCAGCGCGCAATGGCGAAAGGGCGGCTAGTTGGCTATAAATACGTGCTGGACGTAAATTACAAAACAATTTGAAGTGACCCCGCAATGGTAATAATGCACCGCGCTCTGGCTGTGAATTAGGAGGTAAATGCTCCCATTTAGGACCACCCACAGAGCCAAATAAAATAGCGTCAGATTCTTCGCATCCTTTTAATGTGTGTGGTGGTAAAGGCTCACCACAAGTATCAATGGCATAACCACCAACAGGTAATTCATTGTAATTTAATGTGAAATTAAATTTTTGTTGCACTGCTGCTAAGACTTTTTTTGCTTGTTCCATAACTTCTGGGCCAATGCCATCGCCAGCAAGTACCGCGATGTTGTATGCTTTATTACTCATTCCTATTGCTCTACCTTATTATTTTTAATTTGTTGCGTGCTGATGTTTAAACACCAGCGACTTGTTTTTTAAATGCTTGTTTCTTGTCGGCGACTAAATCAGCGCGATGCACTAAATTTAGTACGTGTAACATAGCGCGAACAGAAGCGTGAACAACGTCGGTTGCTAACCCCATACCGTGGAAGTTTTGTCCATTGTAGGCGGCGACGATATCAACTTGGCCAAGGGCATTTTCACCTTCGCCTTTCGCTTTTAGTGAGTAATCAATCATCTCAATCTCAACATTGGTAATACGACTAACGGCATTAAACGCGGCTTCAACTGGGCCATTGCCAGTGGCTGCTTCTATAAACTCTTTATCGTTAACCAATAATTTGACGCTGGCAGTCGACATCATACCTGAGCCCGAGTGAGCACTTAGATAAGCAAGTTTGTAGTAGTCGTTATCGTCTTTTTGTTGGTTAAAGAATAATAATGCTTCTAAATCGTAATCGAACACTTGGCCTTTTTTGTCGGCTAAGGCTAAGAAAGAGTCGTATAACTGATTTAAATCGAATTCACTGTCTTGATAACCCAATTCATTCATACGATGCTTGATGACATGACGACCCGAACGTGAGGTCATATTGAGTGATTTTTCAGGCTGACCAATTGAAGATGCTGTCATGATCTCGTAGGTATTTTTCTCTTTTAACATACCGTCTTGGTGAATGCCTGACGAGTGAGAAAAAGCATTGCTACCAACGATAGCTTTATTAGGCTGCACGACCATATTACAAAGATTGCTAACAAGCTGAGATGTGCGGTAAATCTCAGTGGTATTGATGTTGGTTTCAAGACCTAAAATATCTTTGCGTAGATTCAAAATCATCGCAATTTCTTCAAGAGATGCGTTACCTGCACGCTCTCCAATACCGTTGATAGTACATTCAACTTGGCGAGCACCAGCTTCAACGGCGCTTATTGAGTTGGCTACCGACATGCCTAAATCATTGTGACAGTGAACAGAAATCACTGCTTGATCGATGTTTGGTACGCGCTCGTATAAGGTTTTAATAATGCCGCCAAATTCACTCGGAATGGTGTAACCCACTGTATCTGGAATGTTAATTGTTTTGGCGCCAGCAGCGATAGTTGCTTCGACCATACGGCATAAATTATCAATTGGTGTTCGTCCGGCATCTTCGCAAGAAAACTCAACGTCATCGGTAAAATTACGTGCATATTTAACGGCGCCAACGGCCATCTCTAACACGTCATCGAATGTTTTCTTCAGCTTGCTTTCAACGTGAATGCTAGAGGTTGAGATAAAGGTATGAATGCGAAACTGCTCAGCCACTTTTAATGCATTGCCACAGGCTTCTATGTCTGCTTTAACTGCTCGGGACAAACCAGCACAAATACTGTTTTTAACCGTTTTAGCAATGGTTTGGACAGATTCAAAATCACCGGGAGAAGAGACAGGGAAACCCACTTCCATCACATCAACACCAAGTCGTTCAAGTGCTAGCGCAATTTGCAGTTTTTCTTTCACTGTTAAACTGGCGGCTAACGCTTGTTCGCCATCACGTAATGTGGTGTCGAAAATAATAACTTGATCTGACATATCTATTTCCTTTGGTTAAATACAAAAAAACCCGCTGTTAAGGCGGGTTTCTAGTGGTAAGCTTAATTTAACTAATGCACTAAGAGCCCGCAGCGTAAGCTAGCAGGAGCAGTAGAATGTTTAGTGCATGTATCGTTGTGTTCAAAGCGTTTACCTGAGTGTTAATCACTCGTAACAAATCTGTTTAAAAGTGGTATATTTTTAACCTGTGTTGGCTAGTTAAGTCAACATATTTTTACGGTTGTAATTAAAATATTACATTCGATTTAATTATAACCAACACAATAAGTCATAAGTTGAGGAAAGGCCATTGGTCTTAAGTATAAATGAAACAAGATAATAACTATTGGCGTGAGAAATTAAGTGACGAGCAATATCGAGTATGCCGTGAAAAAGGGACTGAACGACCATTTACCGGAAAGTGGTTAGTTAAACAGGAGCAAGGTGCTTTCCACTGTATCTGCTGTGATAACTTATTGTTTGTAGCTGATGCACAATTTGATAGTGGTTGTGGCTGGCCGAGTTTTGACGATGTTGTGAGCAAAGAGCAAGTTAAATTAGTGCGTGATAGTAGTCATGGCATGGAACGCACTGAAGTGTGTTGTCGTCAATGCGATGCTCACTTAGGGCATGTATTTACAGATGGCCCAACATTAACAGGGCTACGGTATTGTATTAATTCTGTGGCGATTGATCATCGCTCTTGCGAGTCTTAATTTTCTTTTGACTATTTTTATAGGCAAGCTGCTGCGAAAAGTTGCCGTTTAGTGTCGGTTTTGGTGGCACTAATATTGGTGTCAGGTTGCGGATCTTCTTTTTAATTGGTGCAGTTTTTGGGTTTAACACAATGGCACTTTTTGTTGCTGATTTTACATAGTTTATTGATTTGTTTATTTTAATTTCTTTCGCGTCTAGCCATGAAGTGTTGATAAGCATCAGTGTAACAAAGATGATATAGCGCATAATTATCCAGCAATAAAAAGTCAGTTATAAAACTTAAGCGAGACTTGTGCCAATTGCGAAGACTTTAATTTTAGGCATAAAAAAACCACGAACAAGGTCGTGGTTTTTCAGGCAATTAAGACCGATTATTTTTTCGGTTTTGCTTGCTTCATTGAGTCGAAGAACTCGTCGTTTGTCTTAGTCATGGCTAAGCGATCAATTAAGAATTCAGCCGCATCAACTTCACCCATAGGATGAACAATCTTACGTAGGATCCAGTTTTTCTGTAGCTCAGCTGGTACTGTTAATAATTCTTCGCGACGTGTACCTGAACGAGTAATGTCGATTGCTGGGTAAACACGCTTCTCTGAAATCTTGCGACTCAAGTGAAGCTCCATGTTACCAGTACCTTTAAATTCTTCGTAGATAACTTCATCCATCTTAGAACCAGTGTCTACTAGTGCTGTTGCAATGATAGTTAAGCTGCCGCCTTCTTCGATATTACGTGCAGCACCAAAGAAGCGTTTTGGACGATGTAATGCGTTGGCATCAACACCACCGGTCAGTACTTTACCAGACGATGGAATTACCGTGTTGTAGGCACGAGCTAGACGCGTGATAGAGTCTAATAAGATAACAACGTCTTTCTTGTGCTCAGCGATACTTTTCGCTTTTTCGATAACCATTTCAGCGACCTGTACGTGGCGGCTTGCTGGCTCGTCAAATGTCGATGCAACAACTTCACCATTCACTAGGCGACGCATCTCGGTAACTTCTTCAGGACGCTCATCGATAAGTAATACCATTAAATGAGCTTCAGGATTATTGGTTGCAATTGATTGTGCAATTGACTGAAGTAACATTGTTTTACCAGCTTTAGGCGGTGCAACAATAAGACCACGTTGACCTTTACCAATTGGCGCCGCTAAATCGATAATACGGGCTGTTAAATCTTCAGTACTGCCATTACCACGTTCTAAACGAAAACGTTCGTTCGGGTGAATAGCTGTTAAGTTTTCAAATAAAATCTTGTTACGCGAGTTTTCTGGCGTATCAAAGTTAACTTCACGTACTTTTAATAATGCAAAGTAACGCTCACCGTCTTTCGGTGGGCGAATTTTACCAGCGATTGTATCACCAGTACGTAAGCTGAAACGACGGATCTGGCTAGGAGATACGTAAATATCATCTGGGCCAGCTAAGTATGAAGCGTCTGCACTTCGTAAGAAGCCAAAGCCATCTTGTAGAATTTCTAAAACACCGTCACCAAAGATATCTTCACCGCCTTTAGCGTGTGATTTTAAAATAGCGAATATAATGTCTTGTTTACGTGCACGGGCAATATGATCGATGCCCATAGATTGTGCAATTTCGAAAAGCTCAGGAATTGACTTTTGCTTTAATTCAGTAAGATTCATAGTTAGAGGGGTCTGTTGTTAAGTCGTTAAACTTTGTTTGTGTTAGTTGGATTATCTGTGTGTCTAATGGATATTTTTCGACAGGCGCGATATTAAATCGCTCAATAAATTAGCACTAAAACTACGTAGGGTAAAGTATTAAAAGGCATATTCGTTAAAAATATGCCTTTTATAGAGGGTAAACCACAATAATGTGATAATTGACGCCTAGCTGTTTGTGTCAAGAAACTCAATTAATTGCGTTTTTGAAAGAGCGCCAACTTTAGTTGCTGCAACGTTACCATCTTTAAATAATAGTAATGTTGGGATACCACGGATACCGTATTTAGGTGCAGTTTCAGTATTTTGATCAACGTTTAATTTACCAATGGTAACTTTATCGCCGTATTCTTTGGCAACTTCTTCAAGGATTGGCGCAATCATTTTACAAGGTCCGCACCACTCAGCCCAAAAATCAACAAGTACAGGACGACCTGCATTGATCACTTCTTGCTCAAAATTAGCATCTGTTAGCTGAATAATAGTGTCGCTCATGGTTTTCTCCGTAGATTTTATTGTGTGGGGATTGTCCCCGTATATACCCAAGCCACCTCAAGATGCTAGTTATCAGCAAGTCGTGAAGCGTGCCAAGAGCAAGGCATAAGATGCGCGGTTAGGTTGTTCCTAATAAGTAGCTTATAACGCCGCTATTGGTCGCTTATCGGCTTGCCCTACGGGAGGCTGGGTAGAAAGCGATTACTGCGTTATGATTTTTAATCAGGGAATAACCATTAATTATAAATCATGCCTTGTACTCGCATCCTACCCAGCCTCTGAAACCTGCATCTTGAAGTAGCTTGGGTATACTTGCAAATATGAGGGTAATGAATTAAGACTTCAACCCCTATTGCTATTTTTTTACGATCGAGGCGTTTTTTTGTGAGAAGACCTGATATGCTAGCGTCATGAAAAATACTCACTTAACAGAAACGACGTTTGCACAGTTTGATCTTGTGCCATCGTTAAAAACCGCCCTAGATGGTGTCGGTTACACGCAATGTACACCTATTCAAGCCAAGTCGTTACCAATTTTAATGTCTAATAAAGACATTGCGGGTCAAGCCCAAACTGGTACTGGTAAAACACTGGCTTTTTTAGTTGCTACCTTTAATCATTTACTGAAGAACCCAATTGAGCATGAGCGTAAAGCAAATCAAATTCGTTCATTAATCATGGCGCCAACGCGTGAGTTAGCGATTCAAATTTATAATGATGCTAAGCCACTTGCTGAAAAAACTGGATTAAAACTAGCATTGGTTTATGGCGGTGACGGTTATGACAAGCAAATCAGTGATCTTGAAAAAGGCGCTGATATTGTTATTGCAACCACTGGTCGATTGATTGATTTCATGAAGCAAGGCCATATTGATTTACGTAGCGTACAAGCTGCTGTATTAGATGAAGCCGATCGCATGTTTGATTTGGGCTTTATTAAAGATATCCGTTATATCTTTAGACGTATGCCGCCGGCGACAGAGCGCTTGAATATGCTGTTCTCTGCGACGCTTTCATTTAAAGTACGCGAATTAGCGTATGACAACATGAACGAGCCAGAACATATAGAAATTGAGCCAACACAGAAAACCTCCACTAATGTTCAAGAAGAAATCTTCTACCCTGCTAATGACGACAAAATTCCATTACTGTTAACACTGCTTGAAGAAGAATGGCCAGATAAAGCCATTGTATTTGCCAACATGAAACACAAATGTGAAGAAGTTTGGGGCTATTTAGTGGCTGATGGTCATCGCGCTGGTTTGTTAACAGGTGATGTGCCGCAAAAGAAACGTTTAAAGATCTTAGAGCAGTTTACCAAAGGTGATATCGATATTTTAGTGGCAACAGACGTTGCTGCACGTGGTTTACATATTTCTGATGTGACTTACGTATTTAACTTTGATTTACCTGATGATGCGCAAGATTATGTGCACCGTATTGGTCGTACTGGTCGTGCTGGAGCTACAGGACATTCAATTAGTTTCGCCTGTGAGCAGTTTGCATTGAACTTGCCTGCCATTGAAGAGTATATTTCTCATCAAATTCCAGTGAGTAATTATGAGAAAGAAGCGTTATTGACTGATATTGCACCGCCAAAGCGCATTGCACGAAAGCCACGCGATGAAGGTAACAAAGGATTTAAAAAGCGCCATAACGGGCCTAGCAAGCAGCACAGTAACGATAGACATCGTCATCGTTAAGCTTAACAGTTGAAATTAATAAAGGGTCGTTTTACGGCCCTTTTCGTTAGCAGAATATAAGCATAATTTAGAAGAAGGATTTTCCTTGTCTGTTATAAATAATACCTATGCAGTTATTGATCTCGGATCAAATAGCTTTCACATGATGGTGGTCGAACAAATTTCAGGTTCGCCACGAGTCATCTCTAAAGTAAAAAGAAAGGTTCGTTTAGCCTCTGGACTCGACGAAAATAACGTACTGAGTCTTGAAGCGATGGAACGTGGTTGGCAATGCTTAGCTTGGTTTGGTGAGCATTTGTCAGCGCTCAATATTGATCACGTTAAAGTCGTTGCAACGGCAACGTTACGATTAGCTGTTAACGCGAATGAGTTTTGTATTCGTGGCAATCAGCTTTTAGGCACCAAGATTAATATTATTAGTGGCGAACAAGAAGCGGCATTGATTTACCACGGGATGGCCGTCACAAGTAACGGAAGTGGTAAGCGTCTGATTATCGATATTGGCGGCGCTAGTACTGAACTTATTTTGGGTAATAATACGACGCCATTGGTGCTTAATAGTTTGAACATGGGGTGTGTGACTTGGCTCGAACGCTATTTTGGCAATAATTTATTGTCCAGTAATAACTTTAATAACGCGATTAGTGCTGCTAAGGCGGTCATTGAACCCGTAAAGTCCGATTATTTAAATCATACTTGGCAATTGACTTTGGGAGCTTCTGGCTCTGTCCAAGCTGTTCAAGAAGTATTGGTGGCTCAAGGGTTAAATGAAGAAGTTACCCTGGATAAACTATATAACTTACGTACTCAATGCATCGAGCTTGGGCATCAAGATAAATTATCTATTAAGGGCTTAAAAGAAGATAGGCGCGTTGTTTTCGTCAGCGGTTTGTGTATTTTAATTGCCTTATTTGAAGATTTTAATATCGCCACCATGCTCGCATCTGGTGGGGCGCTGCGTGAAGGGGTTATTCATCAACTGACTAATCAACCATTAACTAAAAATATTTGTCTTGCTGCCTGTCAGTCTATTAGTCAACGATTTCAAATTAACGAGCAACAGGCAACACAAGTTGCTAAAGTCGCTTTAATATTTGCCAATGAACTCGCTATTGACGAATCACTATTACCACTGCTTGAATATGCGGCATTGTTGCATGAGCTCGGTGTCAGTGTTGACTACATTGATGCTCCAAAGCACGGCTATTATTTGTTGACACATTTGCCGTTGGCAGGATTTAGCAAGCAACAAAAACTTTTGTTGGCGGCTTTGGTTGGTAACTATAAAGGTGAAATTGATGTTGCGCTGGTTGAAAACCAAGGCTGTTGTAACTCCGAGCAAGCTCAAGAAATGTTACTTTGTCTAAGGCTTGCTGTGATTTGTGTTGGGCGCTATCAAGCACCACGTTGTGATGGTATTTCGTTAAACCGTTTAGGCGACGTTATTGCTGTTCAGGTCACTCAATTGGTTGAACAATCTTCACCGTTACTTATGACACAGCTCGCACAAGAAATTGAAATTAACCCATTAATGTAAAGACAGCCAAGTTAATAAGTCTGGAAATTTATATTGATAGTTCAGGTGTCTTGCGGTTGCCTGCCCATCGATGTGTTTACTCGGTTGGTTGTTGCTTGAGAAAGCAGGTGGCGTTAAGTTGAGCTGCTGTGCAGCCTGTGTGTAAAACTCATAGCGACTTGGGTGAGATGGTGCGCAGGCAATAAAGCTTTGTTGCCATTGTTGTTGGTTGATTATTTGACTAATTAAACCAATCACGTCTTCTTTTGCAACGAGGTTTACTGGAGCTTGCGGGTTATCAACCGCTGTTTTTCCTGCTAAAAAACGACCGGGATGACGCTCGCCGCTAATCAGGCCTGCAAGCTTAATGATTGTTGCTTTATACTCGGATGCATCGCGTGCCATTGCCTCAAATGAAACCATCGCTTTAGCCGATTCAGATACCGGCATCATGGTGGTCATTTCATTGACTATTCCTTCATTATTCCCCCAAACCGAAGTCGAGCTGGTAAACAGTACTTTACGAAATTTTTTTCTGATAGCTAATTGGTGCAGTGTTTGTAATTGCTCAAGATAGTGCTCGGGATTTTTTCTTTGTGGCGCAATTGTAATAATCATTACATCAAAACTGTCATTTATAGACGCTAAACTTGCATCATCATCAGTATTTAAGTGAATAATCGGTAATATCTTATTACTGATTTTTTCACGACTAGTTGTAGTAGCTGTTACTTGATGACCTTGATTTATCAGGCTTTTGGCTAATGGTAAACCGAGCCAACCGCTGCCAATAATAAGTATGTTTTGAGTCACTAGATAAAATCCTTAAAATAATTATGCAATAAAGTTGAATAATTATTTTGCTTGGTTATACTGAATGTGTTGGCAATATTGCCTTGATTAATGATGAACACTGGCAATGAACCAATATATCTCTCAAACGAAGTATACCCTTAACCGACGACGATAAGCAGCATTGTTTATGTCGTCGGTCTTTTCTGCTGACTCCTCCGTCTAAATTAAATTTTAAATCGAATGTAAAGTGAATCTATTAATATGATTAATATAGCAATTATTGGTGCTAGTGGTTATACAGGTGCACAGATGTGTCAACTGATAGAACAGCATGAACAACTGAATCTTACTGGTATCTATGTCTCTGAAAACAGCTTGGATAAAGGAAAGAATATTAATGCGCTTTATCCGCATTTAGCTCATGAAGTTTCAGCGACGTTAACGCCGTTAACTGATAAATCATTTTCTGATATTTATGCAAACAATCAGGCCGTCGTATTAGCCACAAGTCATGAAGTTAGTCACGATATAGCTGCGCAGTTTTTGAATGCCGGACTTAGTGTTTTTGATTTATCTGGCGCATTTCGCTTTAAGGATGGCAAATATATTAGTCAATATTATGGTTTTGAACATCAATATCCTCATCTACTGAAACAAGCTGAATATGGACTCGCAGAATGGTCAAGTGAGCAAATTAAATCATCTAAATTAATCGCTGTGCCGGGCTGTTATCCAACAGCATCCTTGTTGGCGTTGAAGCCTTTACAAGTGGCCCGCTTTCTTGATGATAAACAATGGCCAGTAATTAATGCGGTTAGTGGTGTAACAGGAGCGGGGCGTAAAGCATCGATGACGAATAGTTTTTGTGAAGTGAGCTTAATGCCATATGGCGTGTTAGAGCATCGTCACCAACCGGAGATCGCGACTCAATTAGGAACTCAAGTTATTTTCACGCCGCATCTAGGAAACTTCAAGCGAGGCATTTTGGCGACGATCACCGCTAAGTTAAAAGTGGGCGTGACGCAACAAGACATTGCTAACGCATTTGACTGCTACCGTGATTCCACTCATGTACGTTTACGTGGTGATGTGTGGCCTAAAATTGATGACGTTGCTAATACTCCGTATTGCGATATCGCATGGAAGTATGATGCAGCCAGTGGCCATATTGTCATTGCCAGTGCGATTGATAACTTATTAAAAGGTGCTGCTGGTCAAGGCCTACAGTGTATTGAAATTCATTTTGGATTAGAGGCTAACTAACCATGCAACCATTGGTCATTAAAGTTGGCGGTGCATTACTCGATTCAGTTAATGAAAAAGCCCAACTATTTCAAACAATCGCTTCTCTGGTGAATCAAGGCGTTGCTGTTGTACTCGTTCATGGTGGTGGCTGTCTGGTTGATGATTGGATAGCTGCCATGGGATTTACTAATGAAAAGTTGGATGGCTTACGAGTCACGCCAAAATCACAAGTTAACGTTGTTGCTGGGGCATTGGCTGGTGCGGCGAATAAATTATTAGTGGCCAATGCCAAGCAACATGATGTGAAAGCAGTTGGCCTGAGTTTATGTGATGGTGGGTTGGTCAATGCTGAATATGTTGATGACAGATTAGGGCAAGTTGGTCAGTGTCGTGTCGGTGAGCCTACATTGTTAAATTCACTACTAGCTGATGGCTATACACCACTTATTGGCTCGATAGCTGATGACGGTGAAGGTCGTTTACTTAACGTAAATGCCGATCAAGCAGCACAAGTTATTGCACAGCTAATTGGGGGGAAACTGATTTTGTTGTCGGATGTTCCCGGCGTATTAGACGGTAATAAAGAACTCATCGATAAATTATCACCACTGCGCGCCCAACAGTTGATTGCACAAGGTGTGATTGCTGGCGGTATGAAGGTGAAAGTAAATACAGCATTTAACACTGCGACGACCTTGCAAGACTCAATTGTTATCGCAAGTTGGAAACAACCACAGGATTTAATGGCGTTTGCTGCAGGCAACACCTGCGGCACTTTAATTAAACCTGAACAGAAATAGGATTTGGCACAAACCATGAAGAAATTAGAACACTTTTTAAGTATTAAAGATTTATCGCAGGAACAGTTTTTGGCCCTTATTTCGTTGGCAAAGGATGTTAAAACTAATCCTAAAAATTATAGCCAGACGCTAGCGGGAAAGAGCATTGTGACCTTGTATGAAAAGCAAAGTTTACGTACTCGCGTTACTTTTGATATTGGTATCGCGAAACTAGGCGGCCATAGTGTTTATTTAGACCAAAATAACGGCGCTTTAGGAAAACGAGAGTCTGTTAGCGACTTTGCTAAAAATATTTCATGCTGGGCTGACGGCATTGTTGCACGAACATTCAGTCATCAAACCTGTGAGGAATTAGCACAAGCAGGCAGTGTTCCTGTCGTAAATTCATTGAGCGATATGTATCACCCTTGTCAGGGATTGGCTGACTTTTTAAGTATCGCTGAAAAATTTGACGATCTCAGTCAGATTAAAGTGGCTTACATTGGTGATGGTAATAACGTGACGCACTCGTTGATGTTTGCTGCGGCTGTGTGCGGTAGTGATATGGTGGTTGTGTGTCCGCAAGGTTGCTTCCCTGATGGTCAGGTTGTACTTGAGGCGCAAGCGATTGCGCAAGCTCACGGTGGCAGTTTAACGTTGAGTGTCGATCCTCAAGCCGCAAAAAATGCTGACGCTATCTACACTGATACGTGGATTTCGATGGGAGATGATATTAGTTACGACGATATCAAAGATAAATTCGCACCCTATCAAGTAAATCAGGCGATGATGAATGAACTCAATATTGGTTATTTCATGCATTGCCAACCTGCTCATATTGATCAAGAAGTCACACAGGAGGTCTTTGACGGTAAGCAATCGTTAGTATTGCGTCAGGCTGAAAATAGAATGCATGCTCAAAACGCGGTGTTAATAACACTGCTTGGTGAGTAAAGAATTAATAAGTAATAGCAATAGTTAGCAATTTAAGAGGAATAGTCATGGCGGCATTATGGGGTGGCAGATTCACCGAAGCAGCGGATGATAGATTTAAGAAATTTAACGATTCATTAAGATTTGATTACCGATTAGCAAAGCAAGATATTATTGGTTCAATTAGCTGGTCTCGTGCATTGGAACAAGTTAATGTGTTGACCTTCCAAGAGCAAAAGTCGTTAGAGGATGCGCTAAATGAATTGGCAGAGGAAGTCGCGGCTGATCCACAACAAATCTTGCAAAGTGACGCTGAAGATATTCACAGTTTTGTCGAATCAAAACTCATTGAGAAAGTCGGAGATCTTGGCAAAAAACTTCATACGGGACGTAGCCGTAATGACCAAGTAGCCACTGATCTCAAGCTGTGGTGTAAAGAGCAATCAGCTGAGCTTTGCGAGCTAATTGTTCGTTTGCAACAAGCGTTACTCGATGTTGCACAGCGTGAACAATCAACGGTGATGCCTGGCTATACTCATTTACAGCGTGCTCAGCCAATTAGTTTTGGCCATTGGTGTTTGGCTTATGTTGAGATGTTTGACCGTGATTTGAGCCGCATGCGCGACACAACTGAACGGTTAGACAGATGTCCATTAGGTTCGGGTGCCTTGGCTGGTACAGCTTATCCAATCGATCGTCATGCACTGGCAAGAGACTTAGGCTTTAAACAAGCAACACAAAATAGTCTTGATGCAGTATCTGATCGCGACCATGTTGTTGAGTTATTAGCTGATGCAAGCATGTCGATGATGCACCTTTCGCGTATGGCTGAAGATCTTATCTTTTATAATTCAGGTGAGGCTGGCTTTATTGAATTAGCGGATAACGTGACCTCTGGTTCATCGCTAATGCCGCAAAAGAAAAACCCTGATGCGTTAGAACTTATTCGCGGTAAAACTGGCCGTGTATTCGGCGCGTTAAGTGGCATTATGATGACGTTAAAAGCACTTCCGCTTGCCTACAACAAAGATATGCAAGAAGACAAAGAAGGGCTCTTCGACGCATTAGATAACTGGGGCGATTGTTTAGAAATGATGGCAATGGTTCTCGATGGATTAAAAACTAACAAGCCACGTATGTTAGCTGCTGCTCAACAAGGTTACGCAAATGCAACGGAGTTAGCCGATTACTTGGTATCTAAAGATATTCCATTTAGAGAAGCACATCATATTGTCGGTGAAGTTGTCGTGTCAGCAATCTCTCGTCAGGTAGCGCTAGAAGATTTTACGTTAGAACAATTGAAAGAGTTTTCGAGTGTGATTGAATCTGACGTGTACCAGCATTTAACCATAGACGCTTGTTTAGCGAAACGTGAAGTACTTGGTGGAACATCACTAACCAGCGTGATGTCAGCACTTGAAGAGCAACGTATTGATATCAAACAAGAGCCAGTAGCTGCTGAAGTTGTTGGCAGTACGACAGAAGGGCAAGTACAAAATGCGATGGGCACCATGCAACTTCGTATTAATGCCCATAAAGCAGAATTACTCAATGTTCGTCACGCAAAATTGTCCGATGTTGACGATATTACGAAAATAGTTAATTACTGGTCTGATGCCGGTGAAACCTTGCCACGTTCTCGTTTTGATGTCCTAAATAGCATCTTAGATTTCTCTGTTGCGGTTAACGAAGACGAAATTGTCGGTTGTGCGTCATTATATATCTATGGCACTGGACTCGCTGAAATCCGTTCGGTGGGTATTAATCCTAAACACCAAGGTGCGGGGCAGGGGCGTGCACTGATAGATCATATGCTATTGCGTGCACAAGAGTTGGAACTCGAGAGAGTTATCGTACTTACTCGTGTTCCAGATTTCTTCGCCAAACACGGCTTTACTGAGCTTGAAAAAGAGTTGTTGCCAGAAAAAGTAATCAAAGATTGTGAAGGTTGCCCGAAGAAAGAAGCCTGTGATGAAATCGCCATGGAATTTAAAATACAGTAATTGCTATTAAATAAATGTAATGAAAAAGGCGCTGAATTGAAATGTCCAACTTAATGGGATCACTTCAAATAGTGCCTTTTTTGTTTTCTGTTGACATTTAGAAGATATCGTCTTCAAATTGATCATCAATTGAGTCTGCAGTTGTAGCAGTTGTTGATCGTGGAATATCAACGAAGGTCGTTGGTTCAGTGCCAGCGAGAAAGTATTCAAATCGAGACGTATGATCTGTTTTTGTCGTCAGCAAGCCAGTAGCCATATCGATTCGCACTGTTTTAATATTTTCAGGGACTACTTTACGCTGTTGTGGATAATCTCTTAACGCAAAATGCATAAACTCAATCCACGCTGGCATTGCGCTCTTCGCGCCTGATTCTGCCCCTTTAATTTGACTTTTGTCTAAGTTTTTATTGGTTCTTGTTCTGCCTAGTGCGCGAGAAGGGTTATCAAAACCAATCCAGGTACTGGTCACAAAGTAGGGGCTAATACCTGAGAACCATGCATCTTTGGAGTCATTGGTTGTTCCTGTTTTACCACCAATATCTTTACGTTTAATGGTATTTGCGATTCGCCATCCGGTTCCACTCCAGCCAGTTTTCTTAGACCAGTTACCGCCACCAGTAATGACACTTCTGAGCATTTCTTTGACTAAGAATGCGTTTTGACTACTGATTACGCGGGGAGCTAACTGAGCTGGATCTGTCATACATTGCTGCGATAATTCTATGTTTTCAAGTGGCGAAAATTCATCCACAACTGGTGCGGTAGTGTTTTCACACGCCTGACAAGCAATACGAGGCTTGGCTACCTCAATAACAGTTTGAGTAGAATCTGTAATGTGTTCAATGAAATAAGGCGTTACTAAAAATCCGCCATTGGCGAACGTTGCGTAAGCGGTTGCCGCTTCCAGTGGTGTGACGGAAGCTGAACCAAGTGCTAATGACTCACCGATTGGCAGGTCATCTTTTTGAAATCCAAACTTTGTCATATGATTAATACTGTTACGGATCCCGAGTTTTTGAATGAGCTTAACCGACATAACATTTTTTGATTGAGACAAACCCAAACGAAGGCGAGTCGGTCCATTATAAATTGGTGGTGAGTTTTTAGGTCGCCAAGCTGCACCTTGAGAGCGATCCCATTGAGTAATAGGGACATCATTGATAATGGTGGCTAACGTAAAATTTTTGTCCATTGCAAAGGAATATAAGAACGGTTTTATATTCGAACCTATCTGACGTTTGGCTTGAGTTACTCGATTAAATTGACTCTTATTGAAATCAAACCCACCAATGATAGAACGAATCGCGCCATCATGAGGATCAAGTGAAACGAGTGCACTGCTTACTTCTGGTATTTGCGATAAATGCCATTTATCTTGTTTTTTAAAGACGCGTATAAGGTCGCCGATAGCGACAATATCACTAGCTGTTTGTGGTGCTGTTCCTTGGTTATTGTCATCGACAAACGCTCGAGCCCATTTCATTTGATCCCATTGGATTATTACCGAATCACCGCTTTTTAAAACAGCTTCAAATGATTGTTCGTCGATAACATTGACTATTGCTGGCTGTAAAATACGTACGTCGCGTGTTTTTGAAATGAGTTTAGCAATGACCGCGTTAGCGTTAATATCATCTAACGCTGAAGAGTCTGCTCTTGCTTTTTCAATGGCTTCCTCGATATTAATTTGTTGCTCAGGCCCACGGTATCCATGACGTAAATCGTAGTTAAGAATATTATTGGCAACTGCATTTTGAGCGGCTAACTGGAGATTTGATGGTACCGTCGTATAAACATTAAAGCCATTTGAATACGCCGCTTCACGACCATAGGTTTCTACCATTTGAGCACGAACCATTTCACCTAAATACGGTGCATACAATTCAATCTTTGCCCCGTGACGCTTTCCTGTGATCGGAGCATTACTTGCCTTCGCGTATTGCGCATCGTCAATGTACTTTAAATCATGCATTCGCTTTAAAACTAGATTGCGTCGTGCTTTTGCACGGGATGGAGAGCGAATAGGATTTAAAGTTGACGGAGCTTTTGGAAGGCCTGCAATAACGGCAATCTGAGCCAAGGTAAGTTCATCGACAGATTTGCCATAGTAAACTTGTGCTGCTGCGCCTACACCAAAAGAGCGGTGCCCTAATGGGATCTTGTTGAGATAGGCGAGTAATATTTCATCTTTTGACAATTCTTGTTCTATATTCCATGCTAGAAATACTTCACGAATTTTACGAATATAGGTTTTTTCACGCGTTAGAAAATAATTACGTGCTACCTGCTGAGTAATTGTACTGGCACCTTGGCCTTTTTTTCCCGTAACCGCAAGGTTAATTGCCGCACGAACAATACCTATAGGATCTATACCTGGATGTTGATAAAAGCGAGAATCTTCAATTGCTAAAAAAGCTTGACGCATTTGTAATGGAACGTCTTCAAATGCGAGAGGAATACGTTTCTTTTCGCCATACTGAGAAATAAGTTTACCATCTTGTGAAAAAACTTTTAATGGTGTTTGTAATTTGAATTCTTTTAGTTTTTTCGCATCAGGTAAATCAGGCGATAGGTACATATAAAGGCCAACTAGTGATATGACACCAAGTAGGCCACCGATTAAACCGGTTATAAACGTCCATTTTAAAAATTTTAACATCGTTCTCTTTTTCATTTATGAGCTGGGCAGAATTCAGGCAATATTATAAAACTAAATTGCACTAATAGTTAGCTAATCACGTGCAAATGGGTAAAATATAATTAAGTATATATTAGATAAGTTAATGTTTGATTAACCAAAAACTATATATTTGTACTGTTTGTTGCTATAACTAATCTTAATTCATTAATAATTTTTAAATGGCGCACTTTTTATGTTCTCGGCACTGTTAAAACCTAAGGCAACGAAAATGATCGGTGTAGACATCGGATCTAGTTCCGTAAAAGCCGTGCTGTTGAGTAAATCTAATAACGGTTATAAAGTCGAAAATGTAGCACATTTCCCTTTAAAACGCGGTTTTGTTGTTGATAATGCTATTACTGACCTTCAAGGGGTTGGTGAGGTAATCAAGAAAGTTAAAAAGAAATTTTCTAAGTCTGGTGCTGATCAGGCTGCTGCCGCTGTGTCAGGCTCAGGTGTGATTATAAAAACAATTTATATGAATGCAGTGCGTAATGACGAAGAGTTAGAGTCGCAAATTGAAATTGAAGCAGAAAACTTAATTCCGTATCCCTTAGATGAAGTTAGTATTGATTTTGAAGTTTTACGTGAAAATGCTGTTAACAGTGAAAAAGTAGACGTATTACTTGTCGCAGCTCGTTCTGAATTAGTGCAAGCGAGATCTCAGGCGCTAGAAATCGGCAAACTTCAAGCAAAGATCATTGATGTAGAGGGATATGCATTAGGGCGGACTTTCGAATTGATTGAACACCAGTTGTCCGAACCAGAACAAGGGCAGTCTATCGCGTTAATTGATGTCGGTGCATCTATGTTAACAATTGCTGTGGTTAAAAATGGTCAGACAGTCTTTATTAAAGAGCAGGCGTTTGGCGGTGAACAATATACTCAATCAATTGTAGCGTATTATGGGATGGATAATTACGAAGCTGAGCAAGCTAAATTAAATGGTGAATTACCCCGTAATTATGTATTTGAAGTACTTGCTCCTTTTCAAACGGCCCTAGCACAACAAATCAAGCGTATGATTCAAATGTACACTAGTGCAGATGATAACAATCAAGTGATGAAGATAATTCTTTCCGGAGGTTGCACCAACATTGAAGGAATTGACGTTGCTATCAGTGAAGAAATTAATATTTCATGTGTGCTTGCGCAACCATTTTTACATTGTGAAGTGCGTAAATCGATGGATTTCGATGCCTTAAACAAGGAAGGGGCTCAGTATATGATGGCTACAGGCTTAGCGCTAAGGAACTTTAAATAATGGCTAATATCAATTTACTGCCATGGCGCGAAGAGGCAAAGTTAAAAAAGCAACATGAGTTTAATATGTATGTGGCCTTTGCTTTTCTTGTCGGGTTATTGTTTGCTGTCGTAATATCTTTAATGCTTGATGGTGAGCTAGAGCTTCAAGCAAAGAAAAACGCTTATTTGAAAGATGAAATTGCAATTATTAACGGTCAAATATCTGAAATTAGAGAATTAAGAAAGACAAAATCTGATTTGAAAAAAAGAATGGATCTAATTGAACGATTGCAGAATGCTCGTAGCCTGTCGACACATTTATTGGATTCTCTAGCAAAATTAATGGTACCAGGTGTTTATCTAGAGCAAGTTGAAAGAAAGGGCAATACACTGTGGATAGAAGGGTTGACTGAATCTAATAATCATTTAGCAAATCTATTACGTAATTTTGAAAACTCTCAGTGGTATAAAGATCCATTGGTTAAGCAAATTGATTTACAGGAAGGAAGTCTTCGTCAGCTAAATAAATTTTCACTGCGTGTCGATGTGAATTCGAGTATTGATCAAGGTGCTAAGTAATGAAATTAGATTTATCTGAATTACAGTCGGTTGACTTAGATCTCAAATACTCTGGTTCATGGCCACCGTTGGTGAAGGGCATCGCTTATTGCTTTGTGTTTATTATGACACTGGTATTGGCATATTTTGTTGTCTTAAGTAGCCAGCTTAGTGACTTATCTAATGGCGCAGAGCAAGATGAAAAACTACGTTACGATTATGAGTCTAAATATCGATTGGCATATAACCTTGAAGCATACCAAGAACAAATGTTGGAATTAGAAGTTCAACTAGCGGAAATGCTTAAAAAATTGCCTGCGACACATGAAACGCCGGGTATGCTTGATGATATTACATTTATTGCAACTTCAGCTGGACTGCGCATTTCGACGATCAAATGGGGTAACGAGGCTGAACAAGAGTTTTACACTGAACTACCTTTATATATAGATGTTTCAGGCGACTATCATCAATTTGGTAAATTTGTCAGTGATGTTGCTAAATTACCACGAATTGTAAGTTTACATGAGTTTTCTATTAAGAAAGCGGCGAATGGACAATTAGCATTTCATATTGTTGCTAAAACTTATCGCTATAAGGGGAAATGATGTTTAGATTATCTGGATTCTTGATATTATTATTCGCTTTGCAAGGTTGTGAGTCTTCCATGCAAGATACGCAAAACTTTGTTGCTAAGGTAAAACAATCTAAAGGAATTGCTATTGAACCACTTCCAGAACCGTTGACTTATCAACACTTCGAATACAGCGCTGGATTTAATCGCAGTCCGTTTGAAGCGCCTCAACAAGAACTGACATTAGACGTTATAAGTAAGAGTCGTGATTGTTTACAGCCTGATGTTAATCGACGTAAATCTCTACTGGAAGCCAATGCATTAGATAATTTAATAATGCGTGGAACACTTGGGACGCCAGATGAACTTTGGGCATTAATTCAAACGAATAGTGGTGATGTTTATAAAGTGAAAAAAGGTAATTATATTGGCTTATTTCACGGTAAAATTACCCAAGTAAGTGAACAACAGATTGAACTTACAGAGATCGTTCCTGATGGTTCAGGGTGTTGGGTTGAGCGCCAGAATTCATTATCATTACATAGCGATAGTTAATCTTGAACTTGTTATCGTTTTTTATCACCGTCGCCAAGGAGAATAGTGGTGAGCATTAACCAAATGTTAATACGCGGTTTACTTTTATTAGTGATGTTACCAAGCTTAGCGTTTGCTAAGGATTTGGTCGATATCCAGTACAGCGAACTATCTGCCAAGCAAGTAAAAATTGATTTTATATTTGACTCATCGATAGATGTAAAGGATGTGCAACTTGTTGCTCAACCTGACCAAATATTTCTTGATTTTGGTCAGGTTGATAATGATCTAGAGCTTGATTTAATACCTAATAACGCATTGGGCATAAAAGGAATCCAAGCGTTGTCTGAAAATGACCGATTACAAATTCTAATCTCATTAACAAACTCTGTTACCCATAATGTAATGGCAGACGATAAAACGCTAACACTGACTTTAGATAAGTCGGTTGCAATCGCTTCACAAAAAACTGAGACGAGACAGACCACAAAACAAAACTTACCTACATCTCGTATTAATTCAGTCGAGTCCTTAGACTTTAAATTAGACCAGAATGAACGCGGAGAGTTGATCGTTCGTCTAAAAGATCAGTCTGTTACGTCAATAGTAAAACAAAATGGCAGTCGCATTGAAGTTAAATTCAAGGGCGCTACAATTTCAGAAGATAATCTTTATACAATGGATGTTTTAGATTTTGCTACTCCAGTGCGTAGTTTTGAAACATTTAGAGATGAAGACGGCGTTACTGTTGTGTTGCAAACCCGTAAAGATTTTGAGTTTGAGCATGCACAAGTAGGAAATGATTTCGTGTTGTCGGTATTTGAACCTATTAAGGAAACCTTTGTTGAAAAAGAGAAGAAAAAGGTTGTTTATACTGGTAAGAAATTCTCATTAAATTTTCAAAAAGTAGCAGTTAGAACTGCATTACAAATAATTGCAGACTTTAACAATTTTAACTTAGTTACTGGTGACAGTGTTACTGGTGATATCACACTACGTTTAGAAGATGTGCCCTGGGACCAAGCGTTAGACATGATTTTAAAGTTTAAAGGCCTGGGCAAACGTATTGAAGGTAATATCTTGTTAGTTGCACCAGCGGAAGAGTTAGCGACAAGAGAAGCGACCGAGTTAAAATCAAATCAAGAAGTTGAAAAGCTTGTTCCGTTATATACTGAATTTCTGCAGATTAATTACGCAAAGGCAAGAGATATTTCGACATTATTAGATGGTGGTGAATCGAAGATTTTGTCTGAGCGCGGAAGTGTCGCCGTTGATGAGCGTACAAATACGTTGCTAATCCAAGATACTGCAAAAAAACTTGATGATGTTAGACGTTTGGTTGAAATATTAGATGTCGCTGTTAAGCAAGTTGTTATTGAAGCACGTATCGTAACTGTTACTGATAACGTTAATGAAGAGTTTGGTATCCGATGGGGCGTTACGGATACACTGAGTGATGGTGCTTCTTCAGGTACATTAGCTGGCGCAAATACAGCAGGTGGTGGAGTTGTTCCTGCATTAGATGATCGACTAAATGTTAACCTACCAGTGAGTGATGCGGCGGGGACAATTGCCTTTCAAGTGTCTAAACTTGCTGATGGAACAATTTTAGATTTAGAGCTATCAGCACTTGAACGTGAAAATAAAGGCGAAATTATTGCCCGGCCTAGTATAACAACAGCAAATCAAAGCCCGGCTTTTATTGAGCAAGGTACTGAGATTCCGTATGTATCAGCTGCCTCAAGCGGTGCAACAACGGTCACCTTTAAACCTGCGGTTCTTTCATTAAAAGTGACTCCGCATATCACACCGGATAACCGCGTTATTTTAGATCTTAATATTACGCAAGATACGCGTGGCGATACGGTAAAAACAGCCATTGGAGAGGCTGTTGCTATCGATACTCAACGTATTGGAACGCAGGTATTAGTGAGTAATGGTGAAACGATTGTTCTGGGTGGTATCTATCAGCAGCAACTGATTTATGGTGTAAGTAAGGTGCCTGTTTTGGGTGATATTCCGTTACTTGGCTGGATGTTTAGAACTGAACGTGACTTTACAGAACGCCGTGAGTTACTTATTTTTGTGACACCGAGAATCATCAACGAAGCACAAGACCGCTAGTCATAAATTACCTCGCTTATATTGTTTGGATTTAAGCGAGGTTAGCTTTATTTATTACTCCTATATACCCCATTTTATATAACGATTAGAAAATCGTGATAACCCTACCAAAGAAACTGCCTCTTAACGCTTGCCTTTTTTACATTGTTATTGAGATAATGCACGGCTAAATTTGCCTGTAAAAGATGGCGAGTAATGTATAATCTAACGGTTAAAATTAATAATAAAACTGTTTAATGTGTTAAATATCAATACTCGCTTATAGGCATCAGTGGTAGGTAATAACCTACTTAGGCTTGATTTAATTGAATGTAGTGATAATGGCTGAAAAACGAAATATATATATTGTGGGCCCTATGGGTGCTGGTAAAAGTACGATTGGACGACAAATTGCTCAGCAATTACATCTAGAATTCGTCGATTCAGATGCTGAGATAGAGCGTCGAACAGGTGCTGAAATTGCTTGGGTTTTTGACGTTGAAGGCGAAGACGGTTTCCGCAAGCGTGAAGCCGACGTTATTAGTGATTTAACCGAACAGCAAGGTATTGTCTTGGCAACAGGTGGTGGTTCAATCATTTCAAAAGATGTTCGTAATAAGTTGTCTGCTCGCGGCTTAGTTGTTTACTTAGAAACGACTATTGATAAGCAAGTTGCACGAACTCAACGTGATAAACGTCGCCCTTTATTACGTTCAGAAAATCCACGTCAAGTACTTGAAGATTTGGCTGAACTACGCAACCCGCTTTATGAAGAGATTGCTGATCTTACTGTTCAAACAGATGAGCAAAGTGCAAAGTTAGTTGCCAAAGAAATTATTGATAAACTAGGCTTTTAATTAGATGAAATTGCTCAATGTACAACTTGGTGACCGTAGTTACCCTATTTATATTGGGCAAAACTTGCTAAGCGATAGCCAGTTAATGTCTAAACATGTCACTGGTAATAAAGTCATGGTGGTGACTAATACAGTTGTTGGCCCTTTATTCCTTGAACAGGTGATTCAGTCATTGGAAGTTGGCGGAAAACACGTTGATGTTGTGACGTTACCTGATGGTGAATCACATAAAAATTTAGAAACATTGAACGCAATATTCGATGGGCTTTTATCTAAAAAACATGGTCGAGATACAAGTATTGTTGCTTTAGGCGGCGGTGTTATTGGAGATATGGCTGGTTTCGCCGCTTCATGTTATCAACGAGGTGTTGAATTTATTCAAATACCTACGACTGTTTTGTCGCAAGTCGATTCAAGTGTTGGTGGAAAAACTGCCGTCAATCATTCATTAGGTAAAAATATGATTGGGGCATTTTATCAGCCTCAAGCTGTCTTAATTGATATTGATTGTTTAAATTCTTTACCACAGCGTGAATTTGCCGCTGGCATGGCTGAAGTAATTAAATACGGCATCATATGGGATAACGAGTTTTATCAATGGCTTATTGAGCATCGCCGTGAAATACAATCGTTATCGTCAGAGCATTTGATTTCGATGATTGAGCGTTGCTGTGCAATTAAAGCTGAAGTGGTTGCGCAAGATGAAAAAGAGCATGGTGTACGTGCTTTACTTAATCTTGGTCATACCTTTGGTCACGCTATTGAATCAGAACAAGGATACGGTAACTGGTTGCATGGCGAAGCCGTTGCTGCTGGTACTGTCATTGCAGCAAAAACAGCGTTAATTATGCAACGTATTTCGCTTGATGAATTTGAAAGTATTAAGCACATATTTACAAGTTACGGCTTGCCAATTGTAAAGCCTGTTGATATGACAACTTCTCAGTTTATGGGGCACATGGCGATTGATAAAAAGGTTCTAGCGGGCCAACTACGTTTTATATTGCCCAGAGGCATAGGTCATGCAAACGTTGTATCAGGAATTGACAATCGCACGATTTCAGATGCTATTGAAAATCACTAACACAAGGAAAAGGTGTTGATGATTGATGAAGTAATTAATCGTCAGGGAAGTATGGACGTAGTGCTTAGTGGGCAAGAACAACTTGTTTCAAGAATTGCGTTAGCCTTTAAAGATAGTAATAAAATGGCGTTTCTTCACGGCATTTCAGGGGTTGGGAAATCCCATATTGCTAGTCGACTTCAAGATAGTCTCTCATCAAGTCTAGTGATTAATATGTCACTAAAAACGGCAGTTGAACCTGATCAACTAAAACAACAGCTGATTTGCGAATTGGTAACAGATGAATTAACAGACCTTAACCAGCCTATTGCAAAAGCAGTTTATCAAGCAGTTGAATATCACAATCAATCAGTATTACTGATTATAGATAACGCAGAATTTATAGCCAATCAAGGGCTGAGCGCTTTGTGGCAATCAATTCATGAGTTTTCACGTGTTAATCAATCAAATTTTACTTTTAATGTTTTATTAATTGGCGATACGGCATGGGCTAAGCCTTTGCATCATGGATTAAAAAGCAAGTCTGATAGTCGTGTATCAGAATATTTAGTACCAATACTGACTAAAGTGCAAGCAACAGACTTTATGATGAGCATTCATGCAGATTGGTCTGATCAAAAAATACAGCAGTTTTTGAATAAAATCCCTTCGCAATACTTGATCCCTAAACAATTAATCTACGCACAATTACCGACTAACAATCGAGTAAAATTTAAGGTGCTTATGTCGCTGGGGGGATTATTAGCTATTCTTATCATCGCCGCTGTTGTCGTTGCTTTGTATTTACGTACTGAGGTTGAAGAGCCTGCAACAGACGTTCAAGGGATACCTGAGGTGCTATTCAATGCCGATAATCAGGTAAAAGCCAATACAGCGCGAGAAACACCAATTAGATCTGATATTAAACCGTTACGTTCTTTAGATGCTATATCACAGTCTAATACCGAACAAATTATTGAACCTGACGTTCTATTGTCACAGCAGGATGCTAATGAATTAGCAAAGTCTGCTGAGCAAGTATTAAATCTAGAATCAGATAATGTTACAGACTCTATTGAAGACTCACAGGCCATTCAACCTGAGCCGACAATTGAGCAACAGTTAATTGACTCTAAACCTGACGTTAGTACGCAATTAAATTTACCATCATCCTCGCAGCCTGAAGTCACTTATCTGTATGATGAACAGGACTTACTTAAAGTAGACAGTGGTAAGTTTGCCTTGATGCTTGGGGGCTTTAGCCAGCTTGACAGTTTGGAAAACGTAAAGAGTGCGATGGACGTTAGTGATAAAGTAAAAATTTATCAAACTATAAGGGATAGTAAGCCATGGTTTGTGTTACTTTATGGTGATTTTTCAACGCGCGTCGAAGCAAGTAATTATGTTCGTCGTAACGTACAGATATTTGAAGGTATGGCACCTTGGGCCAAGCCATTTCAGTCCATTCAAGCAGAAATAAATGCAACTACACGACAAGTAGAAAATAACGATAATGACAATAATTAAAAACCGAGCCTTTTTAAAATGGGCTGGCGGTAAATATGGACTGATTGAAGATATAAACCGTGTACTCCCGTCGAGTAATCGATTGGTAGAACCATTTGTCGGTGCAGGCTCGGTATTTCTTAACTCCGATTATGACGATTACTTGCTTAATGATGTTAATGCGGATCTGATTAACCTCTACAAATTGTTACAGACAAGCGCTGATGATTATATCAAAGAGGCCAGCAAGTTCTTTACGCCAAGGTTTAATGATAAAGATCGCTATTACGATATTCGTACTAAATTTAATGCATCGTCAGACGTCTTTGAGCGCGCGATATATTTTTTATACATGAATAGACACGGTTATAATGGGCTATGTCGGTATAATTTAAAGGGGGGATATAATGTGCCCTTTGGACGTTATAAAAAGCCTTATTTTCCAGAAAAGGAATTGTGGTTCTTTGCTGAGAAGTCACAAAAAGCAACGTTTACAAATGTGTGCTTTCGTGAAACGTTTGAGCAAGCAAAGTCGGGAGATGCCATCTATTGTGACCCGCCTTATGCGCCTTTATCTCCAACAGCAAGTTTTACAAGTTATTCTGGACAAGGTTTCAAACTCAAAGATCAGGAAGACCTTGCAAATCTAGCTGAGCAATCAAGTAAAGCGGGAATTCCAGTTGTTATTAGTAACCACGATTTGGACTTAACGAGAAAGCTTTACCAGCAGGCTAATTTGGAAGAGATCAAAGTTAAACGAACTATTAGCCAAAAAGCAGGAAAGAGAACGAAGGTTGGTGAATTACTTGCGCTTTATTAGAATGATGATATTAGTTCTAATAAATCAATGAAATGAAACTGCGTCGATGAGCTTCCTGCAAGCCAATCACCCCAATTAAGAGTTTTAGCAATAACTTCACAGGTTGGTTGTTGATAACAAGATTGCAATAACGTATCTTGCTCCACAAATGAACTGGTTGCCAAACCAGAAAGTAAAACTAAAGAAGCAACGTAAAATAAACGTTTTTGACGGCGTATCATGTATCTCTCCTTAGTTTTATAGTTGGCCAAATAGTATAAACAACCAATCAAGATTTGACTAGTAATTTATTGCTTAAAAATCATCCAAATTTGACATAAATAATGTAGGAATAATAACAATGAAAGCAACAGTAAGTTGGGTTGAAAAAGAAACGTTTCTTGGTGAATCAGAATCTGGTCATCAAATTATTATGGACGCGAATGGCAGTGACTCCAAAGCACCTAGCCCGATGGAAATGGTATTAATGTCATTAGGCGGTTGTAGTTCTGTTGATGTGGTGAGTATTTTAAAAAAGGCGAAACAAGATGTGAGTGATGTTAGAGTTAAATTAACATCAACCCGCCGTGAAGAAGCACCGAGATATTTTACACATATTAATCTACATTTTATTGCGACAGGTAAATCAATTAAAGAGAAGCACCTCGAAAGAGCTGTCGCACTGTCAGCAGAAAAATACTGTTCAGTCGCATTGATGCTAGAAAAAGGTGTTGAAATTACTCATACCCATGAAGTCGTTGAAGCATAACTTATCGATGAATAAATATAAGCGGCATTAGCCGCTTTTTTTATACTTTCAATCACTTGTTCATGAAACTCAAAAATAGGAATGTCATGCTAATGTAGAGTTACTAAAAATATTATCGAGTTAATCGATTAAAGAGTAGTGGTAAAGTAATGAAAGAATTATTTAAGAAGTGGTCGGTGATAGAGGATTCGAACCTCTGACCCTCTGGTCCCAAACCAG
>MPDF01000020.1 GCA_001874365.1 Gammaproteobacteria bacterium MedPE
CAAAAGGAAAGCCTTTACCAAACACATTAATTGCCAATTGTGACAATCCGTAGCGAGAAATTGCACCAAGCGCGCCGCCAAGGCCAATCAGCAGTAAATTATTCATAGCGCTTAAGGTCACTTTGTTGATTCAATTGCTTTAAATAGTTGAGTTTATCGGCAATTTTACTTTCGAGTCCACGATTGGTTGGCTGATAAACTTCAATGTCTTTTATTTGAGGTGGTAAATAACTCTCACCTGCGGCGAATGCATTTTCTTCATTATGGGCGTAGCGATATTCTTGACCATAGCCAAGCTCACTCATCAATTTGGTGGGCGCGTTACGTAAATGGTGTGGCACTTCAAAGTCATTTTCTTTGGCCACCAGCGCTTTCATATCACTAAACGCCATATAAACAGCGTTACTCTTAGGCGCACAGGCTAGATAAATAACTGCTTGAGCAATGGCTCGCTCTCCCTCACTTGGTCCAACACGATGGAAACAATCCCATGCATTCAGGGCTACTTGCATCGCTTTAGGATCAGCATTACCAATATCTTCAGACGCAATAGCGAGTAATCGCCTGCCCACATAAAGGGGATCACCGCCAACGGCTAACAAGCGGCAAAACCAATACAAGGCACCATCAGGTGACGAGCCGCGAATTGATTTGTGAAGTGCTGATATTAAATCGTAATAAAGATCGCCCTTGTTATCGAACTGGCTAACTTTGTCACCACACACTTGCGATAGCATTGACAGGTCTATATCTCTGCCATCACGCATATCTATCAATAGCTCTAAGTAATTAAGTGCCATTCGTGCATCGCCCTGCACTACATTCGCAAGGCCAGTTAGCACATTGTCATCTAAGGTGATTTGCTCTTTACCGAAACCGCGCTCTTCATCACGCAGTGCCTGTGTTACGAGCGCTTTAATATCATCATTGTCGAGTTTTTTAAGTAAGTAAACCCTCGCACGAGATAACAACGCGTTATTAAGCTGAAATGATGGATTCTCCGTAGTAGCGCCAACGAAAATTACGGTACCGTCTTCGATGTACGGTAAAAAGGCATCTTGTTGCGATTTATTAAAACGATGTACTTCGTCGACAAACAGGAGTGTACGACGCGATTGCGATTGTGCTACTTGTTTGGCGTTTTCAATGGCAGCGCGAATTTCTTTAACACCAGAGGTAACCGCAGATATGCGCTCAACATGTGCATCGACATAATGAGCAACGATTTCTGCCAAGGTTGTCTTTCCTGTGCCTGGCGGCCCCCACAAAATCATCGAATGAGCACGCCCTGCTTCCAGTGCTGTGCGCAGCGGTTTGCCCTCACCCAAAATATGAGATTGACCAATATATTGTTGAAAATTTGTCGGGCGCATACGAGCAGCAAGCGGCTGAAAGTCTGGTGAGAAATCGAATGGCAGGTTACTCACAGGGGTTATTTAGCTCCGCGCTGATCGTCAAAATCGACACCTTCCGGCATATCAAATGTAAAAACGTCAGCATCAATGGCCGTTTGATAATCAAAATTGTTAAACACAAAATGACTTGTTTGACCTTGAGCATCGAGAATATCTAGTTCAGCAATTTTATTATCACTAAAGGACATCACAATCTTTTTGGTGAGATTTTTGGCATCTTTAGGCATCACCTCAAAACGGTCGCCATTCTTTATAACATCAAATAACAACCATGCTTCATCACTTTGATTAGCAATAAGCCACAATGGTGATTGCGTCATCGTGCTATCGAGATCCATCGCACTTACTTGCTCAACAAAGGGATTATAAATCCACACACTTTGCCCATCAGAAACTACCACCGACTCATCAGGCTCATTAGTGACCCAGCGAAACATGTTCGGTTGTGACATTTTCATTGACCCAGTGGCTTGTTGAATTTCTTGGCCTTTGTTATCAACAACAGTTTGAGAAAAATTCGCCGCAAAATGGTTATAAACATTAAGCTTATTACGCAGTTCCATCGATGCACTGTCTAATACATTCTTCTTGTGGAGTTCAATGTCTTTCATTGGCGGCTCAGTAGCAGACGCTAATGGCGAAACAAAACCCGTTATTGTCATTGATAAAACGAGTGTTAATAATGATTTTTTCATAATACTTCCTTTAATTCTTAGGCGCTGGCGGTGCTAATACTTCACGCGTACCATTGTGGCCCGGTGAACTTACGACGCCGCAAGCTTCCATTTGTTCAATCAATCTAGCGGCGCGATTGTAACCAATCTTGAACTTACGCTGCACACTTGAAATTGAGCCACGACGGGTTTCTGTGACAAAAGCAACGGCTTCATCGTAAAACTCATCATTTTCTTCGTCGCCTTCTGCCGCTTCACCAGGCAGTAAAATTGCGTCGTTGCTTTCACCGGATAAAATGGCGTCAATGTAGTTAGGCTTGCCGCGTAACTTCCAATCATCAACCACTTTGTGAACTTCGTGATCGTCAACAAACGCGCCATGGACACGGGTTGGAACACCTGTACCCGGCGGTAAATACAACATATCACCTTGGCCCAACAACTGCTCAGCGCCTTGCTGATCTAAGATAGTGCGCGAATCAACACGGGATGACACTTGAAAGGCAATACGCGTTGGAATGTTTGCTTTAATAAGACCTGTAATAACATCAACCGATGGACGCTGAGTCGCCAATATCAAATGAATTCCAGCCGCACGGGCTTTTTGGGCGATACGAGCAATAAGCTCTTCAACCTTTTTACCAACAATCATGATCATGTCAGCGAATTCATCAACGATAACCACAATACTTGGCAACGTTTCTAACAGCGGCGCGGTTTCATCCATGCTATCACCCGCTTTCCAAAGCGGATCTGTTAGTGGCTCCCCTGCGTCGATGGCCGCTTTAACTTTGGCGTTATAGCCCGCCAAATTACGCACACCAACTGCCGATAGCAATTTATAACGGCGCTCCATTTCTCCAACACACCAACGCAGTGCGTTAGCAGCTTCTTTCATATCTGTAACAACTTCAGATAATAGATGAGGAATCCCTTCATACACTGAAAGCTCAAGCATTTTCGGGTCAATCATGATCATGCGAACTTCATCAGGCGTGGATTTATAAAGCAGTGATAAAATCATTGCGTTCACACCTACCGATTTACCAGAACCAGTGGTACCTGCAACTAATAAATGAGGCATCTTACCAAGGTCAACAACAACTGGCATGCCAGCGATGTCTTTACCCAATACCATCGTTAATGGCGATTTCGATTGTGAGAACTTATCACTAGAAAGGTTTTCTCTTAAATACACAATCTCACGGTTTTCATTGGGGATCTCTAATCCAATCACGCTCTTCCCCGGAATAACTTCCACAACACGAACGCTAAGTGCAGATAGTGAACGCGCTAAATCTTTAGACAGCCCTGAAATTTTACTCACTTTTATACCCGGCGCTAAATCAAGTTCAAAGCGCGTGATAACCGGGCCTGGGAATACATCCACCACATTAGCAATGATATTAAAATCAAGTAATTTGGCTTCCACCAGACGTGATACACGATCTAAATCTTCTTGAGCAATCGGATTCATTAATTTTTTCGGTGCATCTAATAATTCAAGTGATGGTAACGGCGTGGTTGCTCGGCGAACTGGTGGTAGACCATCAATAGTCCCTTTGCCATGTTCAACTTCAACAACCTTAGGCTGAACAGCAGCGATTGCTTGGGCTAACTCAGCAGTCGATGGTGATTCATTTTCACCACGTAATTCATGAGTTTGCTCATCGCTTGGACGTTGATACATAGTCAAATCAATGTCTTCGTCTTCATTAGACGCGCTAAATGAAGGTAACTCACTATGTTGCTCTAGATCTGGCGTTGGCGAGTTATTTACTGGCGCCGCATATAATTCAGGGGCTTGAGGCAAATCTTCAATGTCATCCAAAGAAATCTTAGGCTCTTGAAGCGGTTCATCGTCCTGCGCCGCTAATAATTCAGGCTCATCGATATCAGGTGATGTTACCTCGTCATTCTCATTCGTTTCAACTGGACGTTCATTGGTATTAACTAAACTCGCTCCTCCTTTAATGACCCACTTAATAGCGGCTAATACCAACGCGCCAGTGCGTTCAACGACTTGCATCCAGCCAATGCCAGTCATCAACGTAAGTCCAGCAGCAATAAAACAAATCAGTAATAAGGTTGTGCCGATAAAATTAAAGTTAGGTAACATCGCATTGGCGATAATATCGCCAATAATTCCACCCGCAGAAAACGCTTGATGGATATCATCAAAATTAATACTGGCAGTTGCTAATATACCGAATGCTGTCAAGAAAAAACCAATAAAGCGTAAACCCATGGTAAAGAAATCTATTTCTCGTAACTTATGGTGTGCTTTAAACAGCACATAACCAAGTCCGGCAAGCAAAAATGGGAGGCTGTAGGCTAATATACCAACGCTAACGAATAAAATATCCGCTAAGTAAGCACCTGCATTACCCATCCAATTTTTAGCAAGCTCGTCACTAGCAGTTTGAGTCCAAGCAGCATCGCCTGCATCAAAACTATACAGCGCTAATAACAAATACAATGATAATAGTGTTGAGGTCACTATGCTGGCTTCTAAAACGCGCTGCATGCCAGTTACAGGGGGTGTTGTCGTCGATGCAGAAGAAGTACTATCCATAATATGCTCGTTTTCTATTGCTGGTGTATCAGCCAAAGGTGTAGTGGATTCATTACTATTGTGAGAAACCAAGGCTGAACTCCTGTTGAACAGTTGTATAAATAACGTAATGATTTTATTTATTAAAATTTAGGCTTACGATACAAAATTTACCGTGTAATTGCTATGTTTACGGAACTAATTGCTATTAGTCCAAACAATTTAATTGGAAATAGGTAAGTTTGTTGAATATTTAACCTCTTCCATAACAACATAAGTACGAGAATCCTTAATGTCTGGCAAAGACAATAAAGTTTCATTAAGTACTCCGCGATAAGTCGACATATCAGATACTCTCGTTTTTACCAGATAATCAAAGTCACCTGACACTAAATGGCACTCTAGAATCGTATCGAGTTGTTGCGCTGCTTGATTGAATCGATCAAAAACGTCAGCACTACTGCGATGCAACTTAATTTCGACATACACCAATAGAGAGGCATCGACGGCAGTTGGATCTAATAATGCGGTATATTGTCTAATAACGCCACTTCGTTCGAGGCGTTTTACGCGCTCCAAACAAGGCGTTGGACTTAGTCCGACACACTTTGCTAATTCAACATTCGAGATTCTGCCGTTATTTTGTAACTCACGAAGAATGTTTTTATCAATGCGATCAAGCTCCATAACCTCATCTGACCTCTTATTACAGCATAAAAAACTAATTAAACCATATTTTTCAGAGTTATTCTCTACAAATGTCGATTCTTAATGAAAATTAAAGACAAAAATTTCACAGGAACTTTCATATAATATTCGCCATTGAAATCACATCCCCATTAATAAGGTAAAAATATGCATATCGGTGTACCAAAAGAAATAAAAAATCACGAATATCGCGTAGGTATGGTTCCAGCAAGCGTTCGAGAGCTTGTTCAAAATGGTCATAGTGTTGTTGTTGAAACCAATGCTGGTGTTGGCATCGGTTTTTCTGACGAAGACTACATCAATGTTGGCGCAACTATCTCAGAAACAGCAAAAGCAATTTTTGACGCCGCTGACATGATTGTAAAAGTAAAAGAGCCTCAACCTGTTGAGTGTGCAATGTTACGTGAAGGCCAAATCTTGTTTACTTACCTTCATCTTGCACCTGATTTACCGCAAACAGAAGCACTTGTGAAATCTAAAGCAGTATGTATTGCTTATGAAACAGTTACAGACCGCAATGGTGGTTTACCACTGTTAGCGCCAATGTCAGAAGTTGCTGGTCGTATGTCTATTCAAGCCGGCGCTCAAGCACTGGAAAAATCAAATGCTGGTCGTGGCATGTTATTAGGTGGTGTTCCAGGTGTTGAACCTGCAAAAGTTGTTGTTATTGGTGGCGGAATGGTTGGTAACAACGCTGCGCAAATGGCGGTTGGCCTTGGCGCTGAAGTAACTATTTTAGACCGTAGCATTGAAACATTACGTCGTCTAAATGTTCAATTTGGTAACACAGCTAAAGTACTTTACTCAACAGCTGATACGCTAGAGAAAGAAGTATTAGCAGCTGATTTAGTTATCGGTGGCGTACTAATTCCAGGTGCCGCGGCACCTAAATTAGTGACTAAAGAGCACATTGCAGCGATGAAATCTGGCGCAGCTATTGTTGACGTTGCCATTGACCAAGGCGGTTGTATTGAGACATCTCACGCCACAACTCACCAAGATCCAACATACATCGTTGATGAAGTTGTTCATTACTGTGTTGCTAACATGCCAGGCGCAGTGCCACGTACTTCAACGTTCGCACTGAATAATGCAACGTTGCCGTATATTATCGACTTAGCAAACAAAGGTTATAAAGCGGCTTTATCTAATAACCCAGACTTCCTGAATGGTCTAAACGTTATCGATGGTAAAATCACTTGTGAAAGCGTTGCTATTGCACACGGCATGGATTACGTTGCACCAGAAGTTGCTATCGCGTAATTACTTACCGTAAACCCTGTGTAAATATATTAAGCCAGCGTCATGCTGGCTTTTTTGCGCCTATGCTTAGACTATAATACTTAACATATTGTGCCCCTGCCTTGATATCCCTATACTTAGCCCCATATAAATCAGTATTACTAATGACGGCGCTTATTTTGCGCCGCAATTGCATTATTTAGGAGTTATTTCGATGAGTGAAGTAAAACATTGCCAGTTATTAATTTTAGGTTCTGGTCCTGCTGGTTACACCGCTGCTGTCTATGCCGCACGTGCTAACTTAAAACCTGTTTTGGTAACGGGTATTCAGCAAGGTGGTCAATTAACCACAACGACTGAAGTAGAAAACTGGCCTGGCGATGCAAATGATTTAACAGGTCCAGCACTAATGGATCGTATGAAAGAACATGCTGAAAAGTTTGATACTGAAATAGTTTTTGATCACATCAATAAAGTTGATTTCTCTAAGCGTCCGTTTACGCTAACTGGTGATAATCAAGTATTTACTGCCGATGCTGTAATTTTAGCAACAGGTGCTTCAGCTAAATACATTGGTTTACCGTCTGAAGAAGAGTTCATGGGCCGTGGTGTATCAGCCTGTGCAACCTGTGATGGTTTCTTCTACCGCGGTAAAGAAGTTGCAGTAGTCGGTGGCGGTAACACCGCTGTTGAAGAAGCGCTTTACCTTGCAAATATCGCGTCTAAAGTTCACGTTGTACATCGCCGTGAGACGTTCCGTAGTGAAAAAATTCTAAGCGATCGCTTAATGGAAAAAGCCGCTAACGGTAATATTGAATTACACCTGAATTCGACACTTGAAGAAGTCGTCGGCGACCAAATGGGCGTAACAGGTGTTAAGCTACAAGGCACTAACGGCAATACTGACAGTGAACTTGCTGTTGACGGTGTATTCATTGCCATTGGTCATCAACCAAATACAGGCATATTCGAAGGTCAGTTAGAGATGGAGAATGGCTATCTAAAAGTACAATCAGGTCTTGCTGGCAATGCGACTCAAACATCTGTTGAAGGCGTCTTTGCGGCTGGTGATGTATTTGATCAACATTATCGTCAAGCAATCACATCAGCAGGTAGCGGTTGTATGGCCGCATTAGATGCAGAGCGTTTCTTAGACGCACAATAATCTGATGTATATTGCCTGACGTCGATACTTAACAACGTCAGGCAATACCATTCAATTTGGACATAAAAAAGCCCCAGCAGTTATTGCTCTGGGGCTTTTTATTGACAAATTGTCTAAATTTTATCGATGAAGACACCTGTCTCAAAGTACACTAATCTGACCTTATCGTTAGCACGGTAAACACGACCACTTTGCGTTGATAAAATAATGGCTTGGCGTTTTCCATTTTGAAGCTTTACTTGCAGTTCGGTAAGGCGGACTTTGATCGTACTTTTTAACTCATTCCCTTCAACCTTCTTTTGGTTGTGGGCTAAGATAGTACTTAGAACGCGTTTGACATCATCACCTGAACCATTACCGTATTGATAACCTAACACCCCGCCAAGCAATGAATTTCCAAATAATGCCCAGTTTCGATTCTGGTCACGTTCTAAGTCTTGCTCACTAAGTTGCCTAATACTCGACACCACAGCGGATTCCACCTTTGAAATATGAATGGTTTTATCATTAGCCACAGCTTGGTCTAGCGAACCAATTACGCTACTAACTGTTAAAAACACCAAAAAAACCAATCGTTTCATTAAGCTCTCCATGTGCTACACGCCGATCATAGTATATTATAGTGTAATAAAAATTAACGATTAACGCACCTATTCTTCATTATGAGTCAACTAACGTTATTAGATACGGATAATATTGATTTTCCTCCCGTAGAGTTCGCACTTAAAGAACCTGACGGCTTATTAGCTGTTGGTGGCGATTTATCCAAGAATAGATTGCTAAATGCTTATTATCATGGAATCTTTCCGTGGTTCAATGAAAACGATCCTATTATGTGGTGGTCACCTAGCAACCGTTGCGTTATCGCGTGTGACGACTTCCATATCAGTAAATCATTTAAGAAGTTTTTAAGGCAGGCAAACATTCGTGTCACCATAAATAAGCGTTTTACCGACGTCATCAATTATTGCCGCCTACCGCGAAAAGAAGAACCCGGCACATGGATCGATGAAAAAATGACACTTGCCTATATTAATCTTCATCAACAAGGTCACGCACATAGCATTGAAGCTTGGCAAGATAATGTATTAATAGGTGGTCTTTACGGCCTATTTATCAATAATACTTTTTGCGGCGAATCGATGTTCTCCTTGGCCCCTAATGGTTCTAAAACGGCCCTATTTGGACTAAGTCAATTCCTTACTCGTCACAATGTGTCATTAATCGATTGCCAAATTGAAAACCCTCATTTGATGTCGTTAGGGGCGACATTGATTTCACGCCAATCCTTTATTGAGCATTTGGCTTATGCCAATACATTGGTCACCAATATTGATTGGCAAGCACAGGAGATAAGTCTTGTCTGAATTAGAGCAACTAACGCTTGGCTTAACACAAGCTGGAGATTGCAGTTATTTGCCAAAAGAGTCTGAACGCCTCTTGGTTATCTATCCCAATCAACAACTTAATAGTTATATATATCAACAGCTAATGGAAAGAGGATTTCGACGCGGTGGCAATGACGCATACCGCCCACACTGCGAACAATGCAGAGCGTGCCAAAGCATACGCATCAAGGTTAATGATTTTGAGGCAAGTAAAAGTCAAAAACGGGTTATCAGTAAAAATAAACACATTCGAACACAATGGGTAACAGCGCCTTCTCAGGACTATTTCCCACTCTACAGTAAATATATAAGCCTTCGCCACCAAACGGGCACCATGTTTCCACCACAGGTAAGCGCATTGGAAACATTTACCCAGTGTGACTGGCTTAATATTGGTTTTTTAGAAAGTTATATTGATGACCAGCTTATCGGCGTTGCTGTAACAGATATACTGGGGAATGGACTTTCTGCTGTTTATACTTTTTTCGATCCGGACTTTGAACAGTTTTCATTAGGAAAGCTTCATATTTTAAGACAAATCGAACAGTGCAAGCAGTTGAACCTGGAATATCTCTATCTTGGCTTTCAAATTGATGACTGTG
Source organism: Gammaproteobacteria bacterium MedPE (assembly GCA_001874365.1). Lineage (GTDB taxonomy): Bacteria > Pseudomonadota > Gammaproteobacteria > Enterobacterales > Psychrobiaceae > Psychrobium. Next base: position 9,749 of record MPDF01000020.1, read on the forward strand.
ATGCGATGAATTATAAACAACAATATCGCCCAAATGAGCGCTTCATCGACAATAGATGGATTAAATACAAAAATTAACGTCCAAACCTTTACACGGCGTCGTAATTAGTTCATCATTTGCGCCCATAAATTAGCACTGATAAATATTGCTTAATAGTTAAACAATTTTAATCTAAAGATGACAGGAATAAGTCTGTAATGGCAAAAGAAGACAACATTGAAATGCAAGGTACTGTGTTAGACACATTACCTAATACCATGTTCCGCGTAGAATTAGAGAATGGTCATGTTGTGACAGCTCATATTTCTGGAAAAATGCGTAAAAACTACATTCGTATTTTAACAGGCGATAAAGTAACGGTTCAATTAACACCTTACGATTTAACAAAAGGCCGCATCGTTTTCCGTGCGCGTTAATTGTTTCTTATAAATTTTTTCTGCGTGAAATTATTTATAAAAAAAGCCCATCACTGATGGGCTTTTTTGTGGCGATTAGAAATTAACTAGTTAATTTCTTCATGCTTTTCTTGGGGTACAAATTCAAATGCTAACGCATCGTTTTTAATACTCACCGACACTGTACCGCCATGCGCCAACTTGCCAAACAACAATTCATTAGCCATTGGTTTTTTCAACTCATCTTGAATCACTCGAGTCATAGGTCGTGCGCCCATCGTTTTGTCATACCCCTTGTTAACTAACCACAAGCGCGCAGCCTTATCGACATTCAACGTTACTGCTTTCACATCAAGCTGAGCTTGAACTTCAACAATGAACTTATCAACAACTTGCTCAATAATTGACTGTTCTAGGCTATTAAACCAAACAATTGAATCAAGACGATTTCTAAATTCTGGCGAGAATACACGATTAATTTCTTGCATTGCATCCGTTGAATTATCTTGAATTTGGAAACCAATTGATTGACGCTCTGTCTGTGTCACGCCCGCATTAGTTGTCATTACAACAATAACGTTTCTAAAGTCAGCTTTACGGCCATTATTGTCAGTCAGGCTACCGTGGTCCATCACTTGTAATAACAGGTTATATACGTCGCTGTGAGCCTTCTCAATTTCATCAAGTAACACAACACTATGTGGATGTTTACGAACAGCATCCGTCAACAAGCCACCTTGATCATATCCAACATAACCAGGAGGCGCACCAATGAGTCGACTCACAGTATGGCTTTCTAAATACTCAGACATATCGAAACGAATCAGCTCGACGCCTAAACATTTCGCCAGTTGCTTACAAACTTCTGTTTTACCCACACCTGTGGCGCCAGCAAATAAGAAAGAACCAATTGGTTTGTCTTCATTACCTAACCCAGAGCGCGATAACCGAATTGCTGACGTTAATTTCTCAATCGCAGGATCTTGACCAAACACAACAAGTTTTAAGTTACGATCAAGATGTTGTAACAGCGTAATGTCAGATGACGATACTGATTGCTCAGGAATACGTGCCATTTTAGCAATGATGGTTTCGATATGTGAAACATCAATGACGTTGTCATCTTGTTCGTTACGCGTCATTGCGTGTCGAGCACCAGCTTCATCCATTACATCAATGGCTTTATCTGGTAAAAAGCGTTCTAAGATGTACTTATCTGATAATTTAGCGGCTGCTTGCATTGCTGCACGCGTATAAGTCACATTATGATGCTTTTCGTAACTCGGCTTTAGCCCCATTAGAATATCTGTTGTGTCTTCGATTGTCGGTTCTACGACATCTATTTTTTGGAAACGACGTGCTAACGCTCTATCCTTCTCAAAAATACCACTGAATTCTTGATACGTTGTCGAACCAATACAACGCAATTTACCATTGGATAATAAGGGTTTGAGCAAGTTAGATGCATCTAACATGCCGCCAGATGCAGCACCGGCACCGATAATCGTATGTATTTCGTCGATAAACAAAATCGCATCAGCCTGTCTTTCAAACTCTTTAAGCACTGACTTAAAACGCTTCTCAAAGTCGCCGCGATACTTAGTTCCCGCTAAAATAGCCCCCATATCGAGCGAGTAAATAACGTGACCTTTAATCACATCAGGCACATCATCTTTAATGATTCTAAAGGCTAGGCCCTCAGCAATTGCTGTTTTACCGACACCTGCTTCACCGACTAATAATGGATTATTTTTACGGCGACGTGATAATACTTGAACAGTACGCTCGACTTCACTCGCCCGGCCAATTAACGGATCTATTTCACCAGCTGATGCTGATTCATTCAAATTAACAGCGTACTTGGTTAATGCATTTGCTTTACTGGCGTCTTCCCCACCATCACTCTGTTCAATGCCAGGAATAGGATCGTGCTCTTCGTCTTTAGAGACACCATGAGAAATATAATTAACCACATCAAGACGTGATACATCAGACTTTTTAAGTAAATAAGTAGCCTGAGATTCTTGTTCACTAAAAATCGCAACTAATACATTTGCACCGCTAACCTCACTGTTCCCTGACGATTGAACGTGAAAAACTGCACGTTGTAATACTCGCTGAAATCCCAGTGTTGGTTGCGTTTCTCGGTCGTTATCATCTACGGGTAATAACGGTGTTGTTTCTTCGATAAAGGAAATGAGTTCTTGTTTAAGACTTGCTAAATTTGCACCACATGCATTAAGTGCATCTTTAGCTGATTCGTTGTCGATGAGGGCCAATAACAGATGTTCTACCGTCATAAATTCGTGACGTTTCGCACGTGCATCTCTAAAGGCGTTATTGAGCGTTAATTCTAGTGATTTATTTAACATAAGTTTCCCCTTAAGATAAAGTCACTGTAACCAGCAATTATACTTCTTCCATTGTACATAATAGTGGATGACCGTTTTCACGAGCACAATCATTCACTTGGCTCACCTTTGTTTCTGCAACATCAGCACTGTAAGTGCCACAAGTTGCTTTCCCTTCTTGATGAATTTGCATCATCAGCTGATAAGCAGTTTCATCAGTTTTATTAAAGTATACGTTTAGAACATCAATTACAAAGTCCATAGGCGTATAGTCATCATTATTTAAAACAACCTTATACAGCGATGGCGGTTTCAAATCCTGTTTTTGAGTGTCCTTCTCGAGCACTAACTCGTTATCATTAAACTCGCTCATATCTTAATTTTAGACTCTTTATAAAAATTATGTGGAAAAATCAAAGAGATTTTATCAAAAAAAACTAATTATCTCTTGACTGAAAAATGAATTTGATTAACTATTTTAGTATTAAATTCGTATTAAAATCCAAGCTTAAATAATTTTATATGAAGTTGGTATGAAATTAGTAGTTATTTAGGTTGAGTGGAGCAACAGTAAAACAGAAGGAATTGCTATTATGGCTACAGGCACGGTGAAATGGTTCAACAATGCAAAAGGATTTGGCTTTATCTGTCCGGATAACGGCGGTGAAGATATTTTCGCTCACTATTCAGTGATCGAAATGGAGGGATACCGTACGTTAAAAGCGGGACAAGAGGTTAACTACGAACTACAAAGCGGTCCGAAAGGCGCACATGCGGAGAAGATTAGCCCAGTAGAAAATCAATAAAAACACTCGTTGGATAATCATTCATTCCCTTGTGAAGGGGCTGTTGTTACAATAGCCCTAATCTAACTTAAAACTATTCTATACTAATGTCTCAGACGCGATCGCGCTTATCAATCAAACGCAAACCAACTTCACAAAACACTCAATCTAAGCAACACCGCAGTAGTATCTCTAAATCCAAAAAGCCGCAAGGACCAACCAAGGTTATTTTATTCAATAAACCTTTTGATGTTTTGTGCCAATTTAGTGGTGGCGAAGGCAGAGAAACCCTTGCTGATTATGTCGATGTTAAAGAGGTTTATGCTGCTGGGCGATTAGATCGTGATAGCGAAGGTCTGTTGCTTCTAACCAATGACGGTAAATTGCAGGCAAAAATCACCCAACCTACCAATAAAATGGCAAAGACATACTGGGTACAAATTGAAGGTATTCCATCTGAAGATGCGCTCCGTAAATTAAGTCAGGGCGTTGTTTTAAAAGATGGGTTAACGCGACCTGCACAAGTAAAAATCATAGAAGAGCCCTCCTCGTTATGGCAAAGGAATCCACCAATTCGAGAGCGTCAATCAATTCCTACTACCTGGCTTGAACTAACAATTACCGAAGGTAGAAATAGGCAAGTGAGACGAATGACAGCGCATATTGGGCATCCTACGCTGCGCCTTATTCGATACCGTATCGGGCAATGGAGTCTTGATGGTATTAACAACGGCCAGTGGCAGCAAATAAAAGGTTAACCGACGGCTAAGATATCACTAATTCGTCTACCCACACCTAAATCTTTGTGATAGAATTTGCGCCCGAAAAATGCCAATCATTTGTTAACTTCGTCACACTATTTTGTCGATTTGAAATTAATAGGTGATTTATATCACAATCAGCAGGGTTTTAATGTTAGACAACGCAAGCAACGCATCCAAAAAAGTCATTGTCGGAATTTCCGGTGGTGTTGACTCATCTGTATCAGCTTATTTATTACAACAACAAGGCTATCAAGTCGAAGGGTTGTTTATGAAAAACTGGGAAGAAGACGATACTGATGAATATTGCTCTGCCGCTGACGATCTAAAAGACGCTCAAGCCGTCTGTGAAAAACTAGGCATCCCATTACATAGCATTAATTTCGCGGCGGAGTATTGGGACAATGTATTTGAATATTTTCTCGAAGAATATAAGGCAGGTCGCACACCTAATCCTGATATTATTTGTAATAAAGAAATCAAATTTAAAGCGTTTTTAGAATTTGCCGCCGAGGCATTAAATGCTGATTACATAGCGACGGGCCATTATGTTCGCCGCCGTGAAGTTAACGGCCAATGGCAATTATTACGCGGACTCGATGAAAATAAAGACCAAAGTTACTTTCTTTATACGCTCGGCAGCGAACATGTCGGACAAACACTATTCCCCGTTGGTGAACTAGAAAAACCTGAAGTACGCCGAATTGCCCTTGAGCAAGATTTGGTAACCCATAACAAGAAAGATTCAACGGGTATTTGCTTTATTGGTGAGCGTAAATTTAAAGACTTCTTGGCCAAATACTTGCCCGCACAACCTGGCGTTATCGAAAGTTGTGAAGGCGAAGAAATTGGCAAACACGACGGTTTGATGTATCACACATTAGGTCAACGTAAAGGCCTTCAAATCGGTGGCTTATCTAATCATGGTGAAGCGCCATGGTACGTAGTTGATAAAGACGTTGCCCGTAACGTGTTGATTGTAGGTCAAGGCAGTGACCACCCTCGCCTGTTTTCCAACGGTTTATTGGCAAGTCAAACGCATTGGACAGACCGTCTTGGACCGCAGCAGATAACTAAGCTGACGGTGAAAACACGTTATCGCCAAACAGATATTCCATGTACGGTATACCCAGCAGGCCCAGAGCAAGTGCGCGTTATCTTTGATGAGCCACAAAGCTCAGTAACACCTGGTCAATCAGCTGTTTTTTACGATGGCGAGGTCTGTTTAGGCGGCGCAATCATCGATGAAGTCATAAGGGATTAATTGTGTCTGTTGAGTCAATTGACAATCAAGCATTAGCATTTGCGGCATTAGCTCAATGTGCCAAACTTGCAAATGATGTGGCCCGTCATGGGGTTATCGATAACGATCAATGGCAAGTGTGTGTTGCAAGTTTAGTGTGCACCAATCCAGAATCAGTAATGGATATTTACGACCCCGTAGCGGACCTTTCATCGGGTCTTGATACGTTGATTAAACAATTATCAGACTCTGGTGAAGGCCGTAGCATTGAAATAACAAAATATATTGCAGGCGTCGTGTCGTTAAGCCGTAAGTTAATGCGCAACGATAATGCGATGGCAATGATGAGCCAGCGTATTGATCAGGTCAAACGTCAACTACATCACTTCACTATAAACGATGATGCAGTGATTAGTAATTTTGCTAGCATTTACAGCGATATTGTTAGCCCGTTAGGGGCGAAGATAAATGTGACAGGCACACCGACACATTTACAACAGTTACTAAATCAAAAGAAAATCAGAACCTTATTATTGGCTGGCGTGCGCGCAGCGATTTTATGGCAACAAGTGGGCGGTAAACGTCGTCATTTGTTCTTTAGCCGTAAAGCCTACGTAAAATCGGCTAAACAACAATTAACCCAATTTTAAATAATCTTTATTGAGGAATTATTCATGGAACTTTCTGCCCTAACCGCAGTTTCTCCAGTAGATGGTCGTTACGGAAGTAAGACTAAAGAACTTCGCGCTATCTTTAGTGAATTTGGTTTAACCAAATACCGTGTCGAAGTAGAAGTTCGTTGGCTACAAAAGTTAGCGGCAACTCCTGCTATTACTGAAGTTCCAGCATTTAGTGATGAAGCAAATGCTTTTTTAGATGCTATCGTTGCAAACTTTGACGAAACTCATGCTGCACGTTGTAAAGAAATCGAACGTACAACTAACCATGATGTTAAAGCTGTTGAGTATTTCCTTAAAGAACAAGTAGCAAATCAACCTGAATTACACGCCGTGAATGAGTTTATTCACTTCGCCTGTACCTCTGAAGATATTAACAACTTGTCACATGCATTAATGCTTCGCGCTGGCATCAATGACGTTATTTTGCCTTACACAGAGCAATTACTTAACGAAATAAAAGCACAAGCAATTGATTACAAAGATGCTCCGCTATTGTCTAGAACTCACGGTCAACCGGCTTCACCGTCAACCATGGGTAAAGAGTTCGCCAATGTTCATCAACGTTTAGCACGTCAGGTTGCACAAATTAAAGATATTGAATTATTAGGTAAGATTAATGGCGCTGTTGGTAACTACAACGCTCACCTAAGCGCTTACCCTGAAGTTGATTGGCACACATTCTCGCAAGAGTTTGTGACATCACTTGGCCTAACGTGGAATGCGTTTACGACTCAAATCGAGCCCCATGATTACATTGCAGAGCTATTTGATGCAGTTTGTCGTTTCAATACAATCTTACTTGATTTTGATCGCGATATTTGGGGTTACATCTGTTTAGGTCATTTCAAACAAAAGACGATTGCTGGTGAGATTGGCTCGTCGACTATGCCACACAAAGTTAACCCGATTGATTTTGAAAACTCTGAAGGTAACCTAGGGCTAGGTAACGCAATTATGGCTCACCTTGCACAGAAGCTTCCCGTTTCTCGCTGGCAACGTGACTTAACAGACTCAACGGTATTACGTAACCTAGGTGTTGGTTTGGCGCACAGTGTTATTGCCTATCAATCGACACTAAAAGGCCTCAGTAAATTAGAGCTTAACCGTGCAGCATTATTAGCTGACTTAGATTCAAACTGGGAAGTATTAGCCGAGCCTGTACAAACAGTAATGCGTCGCTACGCCATCGAGCAGCCGTATGAAAAGCTTAAAGAGCTAACACGTGGTAAACGTATCAATAGCGAAGATTTAAGCGTGTTCATCGATAAGCTTGAACTTCCTGAGTCAGTAAAGACGCAGCTTAAAGCAATGACGCCGGCAAATTACATTGGTCGCGCGATTGCCTTTGTTGACGACATTGCATAATCGGATAATATAACTCAATACCCAAGTAATTTGGGTCTGTAAGGCAATGATGTTCAATGAATATCGTTGCCTTTTTTAATTTCATTAACCTAAAGAAGCATTATGTATAGCGTAAATTTAAAGAATCTTACTCGTCAGCAATTTTTAGATGAATACTGGCAAAAAAAACCAGTATTAATTCGCGGTGCAATTACTAACTTCGACGATCCTATTACGCCAGACGAATTAGCAGGTCTTGCAATGGAGCCATCTGCTGAATCACGCCTTGTTTCTCAAACAGACGGTAAATGGAACGCGCAGCACGGCCCTTTTGATAGTTATGATCACCTTGGCGAAGAAAATTGGTCTTTACTCATTCAAGGTGTTGACCACTGGGATGAGAATGTTGATGCTTTGCTCAAAGAATTTCGGTTTATGCCAAACTGGCGTATCGATGACGTCATGGTCAGTTTTGCGACACCTGGTGGTGGCGTAGGTCCGCATGTTGATAATTATGATGTATTTATCATTCAAGGCAGCGGTAAGCGCCATTGGCAAGTTGGTAGTAATGAAACCCTTACTGAAGTCGTTGCCAATGAAGCCCTCCTTCATGTTGAAGCTTTTGAACCTATTATCGACGCTCAGTTAACGGCCGGCGACATGCTGTACATTCCGCCTGGTTTCCCTCATCAAGGCGTTGCTATTGAACCATCAATGAGCTTCTCCGTCGGCTATCGTACTATCGCTAAATCTCACTTGTTTAGTGGATTTGCCGACTACCTCATCGATAATCAATTAGGGAAAGACATGGTGATTGATCCTCAGCGCCAAGCCACTAAAACCCCTGGCTTGATCGATGAAGATGATATCCACAATTTAACGACTAGCTTGCAAGACATGCTAGGTGACGAACAACGTTTAACGGACTTTTACGGTCAACACCTCTCTGCCGCTAAACATGAATTAGCCATTGAAGAAGATATAGAACCATTTTCAGCCGATGAAATTTTGGATATTTTGCAAGAACAACCTCTCAATCGACTTGGCGGATTACGCTGCTTGTATTTTCCACAAGAGTGGGCAAAAGGCTGGTTGTATATCGACGGTGAAAAATATGTTGTGTCGCCGACATTGCATAACGCAATGACACTGTTAGCCGATGAAACAGCCCTTTCTCATAGACAGTTAGCCCCTTGGCTTGAATATGACGAATTTAAAATGCTAGTGACACAGCTGGTTAATCAAGGTTTTTGGTACTTTCTTCCGACCGAGTAAGTAGGTAAAGGGTCGATATCAACTTTTCTTTACACCTACAGAAAAGCTTTTTATTCGCCCTGAACTAGCCACCCAGAATAAGACAATGATATGTTGCCGTCACTCTAATAATAACAACGACGTAGTAGCGAGCTATCGCCGTTACGTTTACAGCATCTTAGGAGAACTAACGTGGCTGTTTTTAATTTACCTTCTTTTGATAACCACGAGCATGTTGCTTTCTTTAGCGACGAACAAAGCGGCCTCAAATCAATCGTCGCTATTCACGATACAACCTTAGGTCCAGCCGTTGGCGGTTGTCGCATGTGGAATTATGCCAGCGATGAAGAAGCGATTACCGATGTGCTAAGACTCTCACAAGGCATGACTTATAAAAATGCCGTTGCAGGGCTTGCAATGGGTGGCGGTAAATCGGTGATCATCGGTGATGCAAACAAAGATAAATCACCTGAGATGTTCCGCGCCTTTGGTCGTTCAATTCATCGTTTAGGCGGTAAATATTACAGTGCAGAAGATGTTGGGATCACAACGCAAGACATCATGATTGCTCATCAAGAAACACCTTATATGGCAGGCCTAGAAGGTAAAAGCGGCGACCCATCACCTTTTACCGCTTTAGGTACTTATTTGGGCATTAAAGCCGCCGTAAAATATCAATTAAACAAAGATTCACTGAATGGTCTCTCTGTGGCTATACAAGGTCTTGGTCATGTGGGCTATCATTTATGCCGCCACTTACACAACGCCGGTGCAAAATTAGTCGTTACAGATCTTAATCAACAAGCACTAGCAAAAGTCAAACAAGAGTTTAACGCGACCATTGTTGGCCTTGAGGAAATTTACCACCAAGATGTTGATATTTATGCCCCTTGCGCCTTAGGTGCAACGATTAATGATCAAACAATTAATGTTATCAAAGCAAGTATTGTTGCCGGATGCGCAAACAATCAATTAGCAGAACTTCATCACGGAGAAATGCTGCGCCAAAAAGGCATATTATACGCGCCAGATTACGTGATTAACGCTGGTGGAATTATCAATGTATCTTTTGACAATGACTATGACGAAGCAAAGTCTACTGCAAAAGTTGAGCGCATTTATAATACCTTACTGGATATTTTCCAAGAAGCAGACAGTAAATCTTGTCAGACAAGTACGATTGCCGATGCGATGGCACGTGATATCATTGCTAATAAAAAAGCACAACAACAATTAGTTTAATCATCCTTTTTTACTAATTCGTTATTGTTTAATAGCGTTTTCTTTCCTATAGTTAAGGACATGGAAGTCTTTACAAAGTGTATTATGGACAATAAACGATTAACATCATTTAGTTTGATCCCACCGTCACAATTGACCTCATTTAATTATGTCAAAACGCCGATGTGGATTTATGATGTCGAAGCATTTCATATTTGCTGGGCTAATGATCCTGCATTAACGCTCTGGAATAACAGCCAAGATAACCCTCTATTATCTCGCGATCTCTCAGAAGACATGTCACAAGTTATTGAACTTAGTATCAAACAAATCGCAAAAGAAAGTCGCAAGAAGCCGTGTAAAAGTTGGTGGACGCTCTACCCGCAAAATATTGCAAAACAAGTCTACATTCGTTTTTCAAATATCAGTAATGACGACGACCAAAACCTACTGCTATGTGAAGCGCTGTTAGAGCGTGATGAGGTAGAACGCGATACGCATTTCGCTCTCGACAATACGATTAAGTCCTTATTCAACCGTGATGGCAGTCTGCTTAGCGGAAATCTTAGGTTTGCCGAATGTTATGATACGCAGACAATTTCATTACCTGAACTTATCGAAATGGAAGTTGATGAGTTAAAACGTAAAATGGGAATGAACCACCAGATAGAGTTTGAACGTCAAACCATTAATCGCGGTGTGATGGCCTGGTATAATTTTCACATCAAGGAATTAATGCCAGAGCAGCATTATATCATTAGCCAAGAAAATATTACTGAACGAAAGTTAAAAGAGCAGACCTATCGTCACCTCGCTTATCACGACCAATTAACAGGACTACTCAACCGTTATGGATTCAACAATTTTCTTATAGAGCAGTGCCACAAAGCAGAGCCATTTTATCTCTTTTTAGTTGATTTAGACGCGTTTAAACTGGTTAATAATAACCTAGGTCATAGCGCTGGTGACGAAGTTCTCGTCGAAATTGCGCGGCGCTTCGTAATGCATTTACCTGACAGCTATCAAACCTGTCGCTTCGCTGGCGACGAGTTTATTGTCGTCGTCCCCCAACAACAAGATAGTCAATCGGTTGATGCTATCAGTCAGTTAATTCTAGACATTGTTGCCCAGCCAATAGAAAAAATAGACAGTATTCAAATTACCGCGAGTATCGGTGCGGCCAGTTATCCTATCGATGCTAAAGAGCCTAACGACCTCATTATGTACGCTGACACTGCAATGTATAAAGCAAAAGAACGTGGCTCAAAAAGCTATTGTAGTTTTGCTCAACAAATGAGTTTAGAAATTCAACGTCGCTCTGCAATTCAGCAAGGTTTGAAACAGGCACTTAATTTCAGGGAGCTTGTGCCTTTATTTCAGCCGATTGTCGATATGAAAAACAATACGTTAATTGGTATGGAAGCGTTGCTAAGCTGGGATAGCCCAACGCTTGGCCGTGTCCCACCACAGGAGTTTGTTGAAGAAGCCGAACGATCTGGCATGATGAATGAAATTGGACAGTGGATTTTGCGCAGTGCCTGTGAGCAATGCTTAACATGGCAACAACGTACTGGGCACCCATTAACCTTATCCGTTAATGTTTCTGCTATTCAGCTTAACGATAATTTCATTAATACCTTAGATGACATTCTCAAAAAAACAGGCTTTCCTGCAAAGCAACTGACCCTTGAGTTAACAGAATCTATCTTTTTATTAAATATCAAACAAGTAATCAAACGTCTTAAAGCTATTAGTAGTCGTGATGTTGGCGTTTGTATCGACGACTTTGGCACCGGATATTCGTCATTATCCTACATTCATAAATTGCCTATTGATGCACTCAAAATAGACCGTTCATTTATTAGTGATATTGATAATAGTGATGTAGTTATTGAAGCGACGGTCGCGATGGCAAGTAAACTTGGGCTCAAAGTAGTGGCAGAAGGTATTGAAAGTCAACATCAACGGGAAATGATGCTGCGTTACCCAAATTTATTGGCACAAGGCTATTATTATTCTCGCCCAGTTAACGCACAGGAATTTGAGAAGTTAAGTTTATTTACTAAATTATTGCCCAAAGAATGATGATAATATTGTGTCTATACAGTGCTCTACTCAGAACTCTGGTTAGGACAAGTCACCTAAACAATATGGTTTATTAGTAATGGTAAGCCACAGTTTATTATCAACATCACCGCACTGAGACAGTGCAAGTTCGACTAAGTCATAATAAACAGCGCGATTAACTTGAGCAGACAAACCGCGCCATAAATTAACGTAGAGCCTGTCGCCCTTCAACACCAATGGATAGTCGTCACCCACATCGATACAATCGCCAATATTTGTAACCAGTTTAAGTTGACCACGTTGATGCTCATCAATCGAAAATTGGTAATCCACCACTAAAAACGCCGCATCTTCAACAACGATGTCGATTTTTTCAACCGGTGTTTTTAAACAATGAACGCCCTCTTCAACACACAATACTTTACTAAAGAGCAAAATTAATTTATCGCGGGTTATTTGAGTGCCGTTATGCCACCACTCGCCATTGGCCTTAATCAGTAAATCCATGGCGCCACAGCTTTGTGGTGACCATTTTTCTAGGGGATACGCTAAACCAGACAGCTCATGAGTGGTTTCAGCGCCTATCGCCTTGGTAAACTGTGATAAGTCAAATCCACTCATTAAAAATCTCCTCCAATATCAGCGCCTGTTAGTTTAATGCATTGGCAATAACTTGCACTGGATGTAATGGCTTAAAGTTGTCAAATCGTTTTACCTGACTGCGACAAGAATAGCCAGTCGCTAAGATCTGATTAGCTGATTGTTTGGCCAATTTAGGTTGCCAACTCATGCTGTAAAGTGACTTAGAGTTATCAACGTTCTTCACTTCGTGACCGTAAGTACCGGCCATGCCACAACATCCCACCTCTTGAGAGGTTAAATTAAGCCCTAGATGGTTAAATATCTTAATCCAGTCTGCATGCGTTGACGTGACGGCAGTCTTTTCACTACAATGGGCGAACAGCTGATAGTCAGTCTCATCTTTACTTTGACTAACAGCTTTTACTTTGCTTAGCTGAGGAATCAGCCATTCTTGAAATAACTGCACATCAAAATCGCCGCGTTTATCACCTAATACAGCATGATATTCATCGCGATAGCAAAGTACCAACGATGGATCTACACCAACTAAAGGACAACCAAGTTTGGCCAGTTGGGCAAAAAAATCACTTGCATTTTGCGCCATTTTTGCAAATTTAGTTAGAAAGCCTTTAACATGTGCAGGTTTACCATTGGGCTTAAATGGCAACAACATAGGGCTGAAGCCCAATGCCGCTATTGCCGCCATTAACCCTTCGACAACATCAGCATCATAAAAGCTAGTGAATGGATCTTGCACAACAAGTACTATCTTCTTTCGCTCTGCTTGACTCATTTTAGACAACAATTCACCATCAAATTCATCGTAACGCGGCGTGATTCGCTCAGCTAGGGTCGGTACTGATAATGCTGGTGAGTCAATCATACCTATTGATTTCTTAAGTAATAACGACGAAATTGAGTTAGTCATCAAGCCATTTGCAACGCGCGGGAATTTCGCCATTAACTGACTGGTTGACTCAACATTTGCAACAACGTGATCAACTAATGGACGTAAATAACGCTGATGATAAATATTAATAAAACGACTTCTAAAGCCTGGCACGTCTACCTTTATCGGACATTGACTTGCACACGCTTTACACGCCAGACATCCTTTCATCGTGTCCATCACTTCGTGAGAGAAATCATTGCTTGAATCACTAAACCACGAATTTTTAATCTTGCTAAACACCGATGCGCTACAGTCTTGTTTTTCAAGAACAACAGGGTCGATACCTTGCACACTTAACAGTCGTAGCCACTCTCGAACCATACTCGCACGCCCTTTTGGCGAATGGCGTCTGTCACGTGTCACCTTGCTCGATGGACACATCGGCGAGTCGACATCAAAGTTAAAACATTGACCATTACCATTGCAGCTCATCGCTGGCATAAAATCTTCACGAACAGCAATAGGGATTTGCCTATCAAAACTGCCTCGTTTCACATCGCCAACACGAACTAACTGATGTTCTCCCTCAATAGGCGTACATATCTTTCCAGGATTGAGTCTGTTTTGTGGATCAAAGATGCCTTTAATGACCCGCAATTGTTCAAACAACGCCTCACCAAAAAACTCGGGACCGTATTCACTTCGGTAACCTTTACCATGCTCTCCCCACATTAAACCACCATATTTGGCGGTTAATGCAACGACTTGATCAGAAATTTCTACTAATCGACGTTCTTGTACTTCATCACACATATCCATCGCTGGGCGCACGTGAAGTACACCGGCATCAACATGACCAAACATCCCGTAATGTAAATCATGAGAATCTAACAGCGCTCTAAACTCAACAATGAAATCTGCTAGTTGTTCAGGTGGTACCGCCGTATCTTCAGCAAAAGCGATTGGCTTTTTAAAGCCTTTGGTTGCACCTAACAAGCCCACCGATTTTTTACGCATCGCGTAAATTCGGTTGATCTCCCCCAACTCATTACATACTTGATAGCCAAGTATGCCACCGCGTTCAAGTTCAATATCGTCTTCTAGTCGCTGAGCCAGTATTTGTAACAACTGTGCTTGTTCTTGCGGATCATTACTGGCGTACTCCACCATATTTAAACCGTCAGTAACTTTATCTTTACGCTGCGGAATCAGGTTGCTTACTGTATCCCAAACGATATCTTGTTTCGCTAAGCCAAGTACCTTGCTATCAACTGTTTCAACTGACGTCGCCTTCGCTTTTACTAAGTTTGGCGCGTCACGCAATGCTGAATCAAAGCTATCGTAAATAATATTCACTAACGTGCGTAATTTAGGAATCGGCGTGAGATTTAACTTTGCTTCACTAATGAAGGCTAACGAGCCTTCTGACCCCGTTAATATGCGTGTGAGATTAAATTCGCTCAAGTCATCGTTATAGACATGCTCTAGATCATAGCCAGTTAAAAAGCGATTTAACCGTGGGAATTTATTTAAAATTAGGTCGCGATGTTCAAAACAAATATCAGCAACTTGCTTGGTAATCATTTGCGGCGAAGAGTCACCACCAGCGCGAGCTTGAGATGTTGGTTGATTAACAGTTTCTAAGATCTCACCGTTAACTAACACGCTCGTGAGTTCTAATACATGATCAGATGTTTTACCGTAAACTAACGATCCTTGCCCCGACGCATCGGTATTAATCATGCCGCCAAGCGTCGCCCGGTTAGACGTTGAGAGATCTGGCGAGAAGAAGTAACCATAAGGCTTAAGAAACTTGTTTAGTTGATCTTTTACCACACCGGTTTGAACTCGTACCCATCCCTCTTGTTCATTGATTTCAAGAATATTGTTCATATGACGTGACATATCGACAATAATGCCGTCATTTAGTGATTGACCATTTGTGCCGGTACCGCCACCACGAGGGCTAAAAGTTAAGGCCGAAAATTCCGGGCTCTTGGCAAGTGTTAGCGCCACATGAAGATCATCAGTTCCCCGAGGAAATATGACGCCTTGCGGCATATTTTGATACACACTATTGTCGGTAGAAACCGCTAATCTAGCACCATAACCATACTCAACATCACCACCAAATCCATGGTCAGGTAATGCTTTTAAATAAGAAAGGTAAGACTTGGAAACAAGTTGTTCAACATTCAGTTGCGGTAACATAGAAACATTCAATTTTTAGCTGCAGACAATGACAGGCAATATACCATGAAGTCCCTTAATTTTCAGTGCTCTTAGGGGAAATTAATCGTGAAATTTTGTGGCATAAACGAGGGACAATCTTGGCGTTATCGCATTTTTAGGTCATAATGCCGACAACTTAAAGGAGAATTTAGATGTTTCGATTAATTTTAGCGTTATTAATTCCATGGCTACAGTTTTTTACCATTGGTAAACCAATCTCAGGAATCATTTGTTTAATTTTACAAATCACCTTAATTGGCTGGCCAATTGCAGCAATTTGGTCAGTGTATGCATTAAGTCAATACAACACTGACAAAAAAATAAAACAAGCTATGCGTGACTAATCCACATTAGGCGTGATATCGATAGTGATAAACCTTTAACCCTTTATCACTATCAATTTCTTTAAACACAACAGGGTTATCCACGACACCAATAAATTCACAGGTTGGTGCATGCTCATTCATCATTGCAGCAATAAAATCACTACCTAGATCCGGTGAATTCAAACAGATTAACAAGTCTGCCTTATCATTGGCCAATTGTGCGATCCGTTTAACCAATTTATGATAATCATTCTGCGCAACAAAGCTGCCCACTTGGTTAGTTGGTGGATCAAAAACAATGGCATCATAGCCGCCATATCGCTTTAATTTTCCCCATGACTTGAATATGTCATGACGAAAGAACTTCACTTTTTCAGTTGGAATATTATTCAGCTTATGATTAATTTTTCCAAGCTTTAATGCACCATGACTCATATCAATATTAATCACTTGATCTGCACCACCAGCAAAGGCAGCGAGAGAAAATGAGCAGGTATAGCTAAATAGATTAAGAACATTACGCCCTTTTGCGATATGTTTGAGCCAAGAACGCCCTGCACTCATATCCAAAAACAATCCATTATTTTGACCATCCATTAACTTAACTTGATAAGTAGCACCAGATTCTGTGACATGGTGTGGCACTGGTAACTCACCGCGTATAATTTCTACCGGCGCGCCATGGATGTAGCGCCGCTGAATTAATAACGGCCCATCAAAGGTTGGAAACGCCTGACCAATAGTTTCAATGACATTGTGTTCAAAGTCAGTATCATGTTCCGCAAAGAGGGTAACGAAAATAGCAGGCGCGAACCAATCAATAGTAAGTTGCTCGAAACCTACGAAGCATTTACCTCGCCCGTGAAATAAACGACAAGCATCGTTCCCTAATGATTGTTGTGATAATTGTTCAACTAATAATTGCATGACGTGGCTAACTTTCTAAAATGGGCGCTGATTATAGCGAGCTAACACAATTTGGTTAAGTGTTATTTGCTCTAAGTTTGGTAACAACCTCACCACCGATCCCCCAGTTATCAGTATTAACTTCATCGATAACGACGACAGTGGTTGCTGGATTTTTTCCTAACACGTCCACTAATAAATCCGTGGCCCCTTTGATCAACGCCGCTTTTTGCTCCACGGTCACCGCTTCGTCTGTAATTTTTATATTCACGTATGGCATAACACTTCTCTCTCTAATTAATTTACTAATAATAATCTTCATTGGCCAAAACAGCGGCGACGGATTAAGCGACTATGGGCAAACCACGCGCCACCACTAACAAGCGTCAAACCAATAACTAATGAAACAGTTGCCGGTTCATCAAACACAAATATCGCGCTAATGCCGGAAATAAACGGAACCATAGCCATTAACGCGCCCATTGACGATGGCCCAATACTTTGCACAGCCTTTACATAAAAAACAACCTGTACGATTGATGCAAGCACCCCTTGATAAAATGCTTGAATCGCAACAGATTCCCATGCAGCCCAACTAATTGCTTTGGGTAAAAACAACCAATAAATCGGCAGATAGACAACACAGGTAACATACGCCAAGCTAATCGTGACTTGCCATGGAGAAATGTTCCATCGCTTTACCAAGACAGAGAACAACGACCAACATAATGCTGCCGCGATAAAATATCCATGACCCAAGGTAAAGGCTTGACTCAACCATAACGGCGTTAACAATAATCCTATGCCAAGGGTTATGATGAATACCCCCAGCCATTGTTGCTTTGACGCTCGCTCATTGTTGACAAAATACGCTAATACAATAATAAAAAATGGCATTAATCCAGGGAGTAACGCAGCGGCATGAGACGCTGGTGCTTGAGAAAACCCTTGAAAAGCAAATACCGCATAAATAACACCGCCTATTAAACTGGCGAAGATTAACCGTTTATCAAACGGTTTATTACGCCAATACAGCCACCAAATTGGCGTGACTAACAACGCGCAGGTAATATAGCGCACCGCAATGACATCATAAGGCGTTAGTTCGCTAATGCCACCTAATCGAGAAACGAGAATAAAACCACTCCAAATTAACGCCGCAATAATCCCGCTCAAGATCCCCAATTGACTTGTTGTCATTACAATATCCACTCATTTCAGAGGCAACAGTATGAGACGTTATCGTCAATAACACAATTGGGCTAAGGTGTGATTAATATTGATTAATCCATTGAATAACCATTGGCCACAGCGCATTACTTCGGCGACTAAAAAAACGCATGTGGCCAATGTCATTTAACTGATGATCTTTGGGGGTAAGTATCGTTTTGCTATGTTGACATTGTGGAAATACGCGAATCATATCGTCGACATTTTTCTCGTTGGCAATGTCGTCATCTATTGCGTTAACCCAATGTATTGGCAACGACAGGGTGTCATAGTTGTGCCGCCCTATTTCTTGGCCAAATCCAGTTTCGACATAACCTTGTCCATTACACCACCGACGCCATTGACTAGCGACTAGTCGCGGAAGTTTTTCTCCCATGCCAACCCAATCACTGTTTGTTTGCCCAAATAACCAATTATTGAGGGGAATAAAAGCATTCATAAAATAGTGTGCTTTTAAACGATAACCCAATCTCATGTTACTTAACTGACCAGAAGAACAAGCGACATTAAAGACACTAGTAAGCAGCTGATTATTTTCCATCAACCCGATGAGCTGACCACCCGCACTATGTCCAACCAAGTGATAGCCACAATCAGGAAAGGCTTCTTTCAAACAATATAATGCAGCAGTGAGATCACCTTGTCCCCATGTCACCAGACTCGCGTCGCAATGTCTAACCGAGGATGCCTTAGAGCCACCAATACCATAATTATCAAACGTCAATACGCCATAACCTGCATGTGCTAGAAACGTTGCAAAGTGTTGATAAAACTCGCGGCCAATACCCGTTGCTGGCCCTATTAATATCGCACCTAGTGGCGATTGTGCCGGAACATAAAGGGTTGCAGCGAGTGAGTGACCAAGAGGCGACAAGATACTCACATCTTTTTGACTAATGCTGTCGATAGCATTCATGAATAATTCTCTTATTAATCCAGTAAACACTATCATTTCATCTGGTCTTACCTGTGTCAATATATCGAATGGTTACAAATAATAACCAAACAAACGCAATTACTATTGCGAATCGTTATCATTTACGTATACTTCTCGTCCTAAATGACTATATGACTCACAGGATACAACGATGCGCGCATCTAAAATCATGGTACTTTCGGCTTTAATCGCCAGTTCTACTGCTGCTTTAGCACATACGCCCTACCTACAACCAACATCATTTGAAGTTAACCGTTCAGGTAAAGTAAGTTTCGATGCGTCTTTCGCTGAAAAATTCTTTGTGCCTGAAGTTGCATTTAACAACAGCATTTTTACGATTACTGGGCCGTCGGGCAAGCAAGTGACGCCAGAGTTTCTCTCAGTGTTATCTGTTAGAACTATCGCTGAGCACACGCTGAAAGATTCTGGAACCTATCGTGTAAGCACTGGCAATCGCTTAGGAAAGATTTTCAAAGTCTATAAAAAAGACGGTGAGCGTCATTCCGCCAAAGACCCTAAAGCGCCCTTACCTAAAGGTGCCAAGCTATTATCTTTCTTTCAATCAAATACGAAAGCAGAAACCTACGTCACAAAAGGAAAACCTAGCAAACAAGCGTTAAAAGCAACCAACAGTGGCTTAGAGTTAGTCATGGAAACACATCCTAATGAGTTGTTTGTTGGCGATGACATTTCAATGAACGTTCAATACGACGGCAAAGCGATTGACGATCTAACCGTTGACGTAATGCTAGCAAAAGACCAATTCAGCACCGATAAAGCAGCATATAAAATGACAAGCGAGCATGGAAAGTTACGTCTTAATGTTGATCAACCTGGCACCTATTTATTAAGAGCTCGCCACAGAACAAAAGCACCTGAAGGATCAGTAGCGCCTGTTATTAGTAACACCTACACCCTTACGCTAGAAATTATTGATTAATTCCATAGGATACATCATGAAAAAGACGCAACTACTTGCACTAAGTGCCTTATTCACCAGTTTATTTACACAAGCCGCTTCTCATCACAAATTAGTATTCATTAATCAGTACGATGCTAATCAAGATTGGTCGCTGTCGTTGGCGGAGTTTGATAAAGCGCGTGAATCACGATTTAACATCACCGACGAAAACAATGATGGATTTGTTGACGAAAGCGAATATGTGTTCGAATACAAAAATCGCATGGACAATCAGTTAACGAAAGATCGTCAAGGGCAAATTAAACAAACCATTATTCGTTTTAATGCATTAGATAAAAATGAAAACGCACGTATCGACTTAGCGGAATATCAGGGGTCAGGTAAGCGCACCTTTACATATTTCGACACCAATAAAGATGGTGTCATCAGCGAGAGTGACCCAGCCCCAAAACGCCGCGCCAAAAAAGCAGAGAAAACGCTCACTGCAACCCAACAGCGAGAAACACAAATTAAAAAACTACCTCGTGCAAAGCGCGTACTATCAATGCCAACAACACATTCATTTAACGGCTTATTGACTAAATACGATGCAAACGATGATAAAACCATAACGCCTCAAGAAATTGCTATTGTTCGCCAAAAAATATGGGATCTGGCGGATGAAAACAATGATGGTTGGATATCTGAGCAAGAATATCTCTATGAATTTGAAGATCGTATGGATATGCAAATTGCTAAAACCCGCAAATCCGCAGTGAAGCAGACTTATGTTCGATTCGGCATCTTAGATAAAGACAAAGACGGTAAAATGACACTGGCGGAATACCAAGCATCGGGCCACCGTAGCTTTAATCGATTTGATACCGATAACAACCAAATAGTCACCTTAGACGAAGCAATGCCGAAATCTTATTCAAAGAAAAAAGGTAAGAAGAACGTCAAAAAACAAAATGTCGCCAGTAACACAAGCTACTAATCGACAGAGCTTGTAGCACATCAGCTACAAGCTTAAAAGAATTCAAGATTGCGATGAGGATAATCGCAATCCAACACCCAATGATTGATAGTCAGGATAAGAAACTATCAATACCAAGAGCAACATTATGTTTTATCGACTATTAATTTTATTGGTTGCCTTACCACTAAGTCACCAAGTCTTTGCAACGAAAACCAATGCACAAGTGAATGGTGTGTTAGGGACATCTTTTGATATTACGCTCTATGGCATTGAGGAGCCTCAGTCTCATGCGGCTATTAGTTCATTACTTAGCCATATTAACAATTTAGAAAATACGTTATCTACATGGCGTAAAGACAGTGAAATTAGTCAGTTCAATCGACTCAAACAACTTAATGGTATGTCAGAACATTTAGTGCAAGTACTTAATCTTTGTCATCAATGGGAAAATCAGAGCCAACAACATTTTAGCTGTCGAATAGGCAAGATTCACAAACAGTGGCAACAGGCAGTCACGACACAAGTGCTACCCAACCGGATTGCCATGCGACGATTAGCTCGCGACATCATCAAAACACCGATGTTCAACTTTAATACAAAGCAATCGGCAATCATCCAATCGCATATTGTCTATGACGTTTCTGCACTTGCTAAAGGCTATATTCTTGACGATGCTATCAAGTTCATTCGAGCGCATTCACCCAAGGTGACCGGGATTAAACTTAACATTGGTGGTGACCTTGTTTTTTGGGGTAAAAAAAGCCCAGACTCAATGTGGAATGCGGCAATCGGCCAACATAACCTCATGAACGACAATGATCAATCAACGATTATTTCTATCAGCGAAGGTGCTATTGCTCATAGTGGCATGGGTGAGCGCGACTTTAGGATAAACCGACGTCAATTTAGTCATATTTTAGCGCCTAAAGAAGGTTGGCCGATTGATACACCGCATAGCGTTAGTGTCTACGCACGTGACGCAACAACAGCGGATGCTGCTGCAACCATGCTAAGTAATATGGACATTGCAAACGCCATAGACTGGGTTAATAAGCAACAAGATCTAGAAGCCCTATTTCAAGCCGCTGATGGGCAGAAATATTGGTCTAACAATTGGCAAGCGTTAGTTAAAACAAAATCTAATCAACCGCTAACTCGAATGACTGTTGACTACCAAATACCGCAGTTTAGTGGCACTGACTATGAACGGCCCTATCTCGCAATATGGTTAACAGATAAAAATAACCAGTTTATTCGTCAGTTGCTATTACTAGGTAGTTCAAATCGTTGGGCTCAAGAAAACAAACGCTGGTGGCGAAACATCGGCAGAAAAAATGACAGTATGCTCGATGCACTAGCAAAGCCGACTCGTCGCCCTGGCCACTACAGTCTGCAATGGGACGGCTTTGATTTTAATCATAACATTGTTGAACAAGAGCATTTGGTGCTGCATGTAGAAGCCTCTCGTGAACACGGCGGACACGATTACCAACGCATAACAATAGATTTAGCAACCAATTCACCGATGAGCCTTAACGGCGTCGGCGAAATTGGAAAAACGGTTGTCACCATTAACCAATAATTTTATCTGTTCTCAAAGCCATTAACTTGATTGAGAACAAACGCCCTGTGCCTAATCACATGACGCGCTGATTAACTGGTGAAATGACTCCACAAACAACATTAAATACGAATCATTCGTACTACATTTAACTTTAAGGTACTATACTATGTTCAAAACTACACCGACGCTACTGGCGGTTGCAGTCAGTTTATTGATTGCCCAACCTACATTTGCCAACAATGAATTACAAAAAACAACTGTTAAAGACGATAAATCGAAAACAGTGTCAACCAAGAAGAAAACAATTACCAGTGCTGATATTGATAAAGAAATGCAAGGTGATATCTACGATGCAACTCGTTATATCGCTGGTGTCGATGTTGCAAACACCGGCAATCGCTTTGGCGCAAATGGTTTTAATATTCGCGGCATGGAAGGTGATGCAGTCGCAATCACTGTCGATGGTTTATCCCAAGGTGAAAGCTTAAACCCACCAAGTTTTAGCCGTTATGGCATGTTTAGTTCCACACGTAATGGTGTTGACCCTGAAAGCATGAAAACAGTTACCATTGTAAAAGGTGCAAACTCTGTCACCGCTGGTAGCGGCGCTTTAGGCGGCGCGGTAATGTACGTCACTAAGGATGCAAAAGACTTTTTATCAAGCGATGCTAACGCATTCAATGGCAATGTAAAACTTGGCTTTGATGGTCGCAGTGATGAGCAACTAGTGAGTGTTAGCCTAGCGAAACGCTTTGGTGATTTCGAGGCTCTTGCAATTTTAACATCTCGTGAAGGCAATGAAACGAAAGCGCATTCTGATGGTTTAGACATCTTAGGTAATGCACGTGGCATTTCTGATCCCCTTGATAAATCACAAACTAATGTCTTATTGAAATTAAACTATCAATTAAACGACGCGATGAACATTGGTCTTGTATTTGAAGATTATGACAAAAATAGCCAAGGACAATCGTTGTCACGTGAATCATCGACCTATAGTGGCTTTCGATTTGACGATGATTCGACGCGTGAACGCATCGGCATTACCTTTAATTGGCAGGCAAACAATGCCGCGTTTGATGAACTAGAGTTAAAATTCAATAACCAAGAAGTCTTCACCAGTGGCGTTACCTCATTTGATTACACAAGTCGCGGCGCAACTTATTTGCGCATCGAAGATCGTAACTACCTACAGGACATGACGAATTTTAGCGCCGATTTATCGAAAGTCATAGCCAATGGTAATACGACACATAACATC
>MPDF01000021.1 GCA_001874365.1 Gammaproteobacteria bacterium MedPE
AAGCATATAGATAACGGAATAGTCCTTTGACGAATTTTTGTCGTAACTTTCCGGTAAATAGACGGAAAATGATCGCGCCTCCTTCAAAATATCTGATTCTAACGCTCTCTCTTGTGATGGCGATGACGCCAGCACTGTGCTGCTTAGGAGTAAACTAGCACTAATCACTAGGTGTTTTAACAGACTGTTCATTGCAACTCTCACTTAATTTCTAGGAACAACTAGAATACATGACTAATCCACGCTCTCTAGCCAAAATTTGTATGGAAATATGTCAGATCTTATCTACTTGCACCTATTATTTGCGATTCAATAGATCCATATCAAGATAAGAACCAATGTCCAAAAATTCGAAAGAACTTTGATCTTTATCAATTTGAGCGTATAGTTTCACTAATTACTGAAACTTCAGAAGGTAGCAATCAAAATGATAATAGCACCAAAACTTGAGTCCTTTGTTATGCATTGCGGCGAAATGGGCAGTCGTTGGGGATTTAACCGGACCGTAGGCCAAATGTATGGCTTAATGATTATTAACGAAGAGCCGTTAACCGCCGTTGATATCGCCGAAACACTAAACATTTCCCGTGGTAACGTCTCAATGGGCATTAAGGAACTGCAATCGTGGCGCCTAATAAGCGTTACTCATAAACCCAAGGATCGCAAAGAATATTACGCTCCCGCTGGCTCTATCTGGGACATGGCAATCAGGGTTTTTGAAGAGCGCCGTAAACGCGAAGTCGACCCTACGCTTTCTCTGTTACGTGACAACTTGCTGGATGAACCATCGACTGAGCAAGAAACATATGCCCATAAGCAATTATTAGAAATTCATGATCTGCTCGAAACCGTAACCGAGTGGGCCGGTGAGCTTCAAACCATGAACCCTGAGAACTTAACAACCTTAATGAAACTAGGTTCAGGCGTCAGCAAAGTATTAGATATTAAAGACAAGCTATTAGCCAATAATAGCTAGGAGGCACCATGATTGAAGAAACATTGATGCTATCGCGAATTCAGTTTGCAGCGAATATTAGTTTTCATATTTTATTTCCAACGATTACGATTGCACTCAGTTGGTTTTTAGTATTTTTTAAAGTCAAAGCGAACATGACTGATGATCCCGTGTGGATGCGGATGTATCGATTCTGGGTGAAAATCTTCGCCCTTTCCTTTGCTATTGGCGTCGTTACAGGTGTCACGATGTCATTTCAGTTTGGCACCAATTGGCCTCATTTCATGGAACGAGTGGGTAATATTGCTGGCCCATTATTGGGTTATGAAGTACTAACCGCATTCTTTTTAGAAGCGTCATTCTTGGGTATCATGTTATTTGGCATTAAGCGTGTACCCCCGGTGGTACACACGATAGCGACTATTGTCGTTGCCATCGGTACGAGCTTATCGGCATTTTGGATTCTTGCACTAAACTCATGGATGCAAACCCCACAAGGCTTTGAGATGATTGATGGCGTTGCGTTTCCAACTGATTGGTGGGCAATTATCTTTAACCCTTCATTTCCTTATCGTTTACTGCATATGTTAATTGCATCAGGGCTTACCGCATCGTTCTTAATTGCGGGTATTAGCGCCTATCGTTTACTTAAAGGTGATAATAAACGTGCGCCAACTAAAGCATTAAAGATAAGTTTAACGGCGGCACTAATTCTGACAACGTGTCAGGTTTATGTGGGCGACATTCACGGTCTAAATACGTTAAAACACCAGCCTCAGAAAGTTGCAGCGATGGAAGGCGTTTGGGAAACTCAAAAAGGCGTTCCATTATTACTTTTTGCGGTGATTGATGAAGAGAACCGAGAAAACCACTTTGAATTGGCTATCCCAAATCTTGCAAGTTTCATTCTAACGCATGATATGAACGGTGAGATCAAGGGACTTAACGAATTCAAAGGCAACCACCCACCTGTTGCACCTGTATTCTATGCTTTTCGACTAATGGTAGGGTTAGGCTTTTTAATGCTAGTCGTCGCGTGGACATCACGAATTTGGCTTGCTAGGAAAGATGAGTTACCGCCGTGGATGCTCAAAATTCTTGTTTTGATGACATTTTCAGGCTGGATTGCAACCCTTGCAGGCTGGTATGTGACTGAAATAGGACGCCAACCTTGGCTAGTAACTGGCGTGTTGTCGGTTAAAGACGCCGCCACAGATATTGCGCCTGAAAACGTGATGATTTCACTGGTCGCTTATTTGGTTATTTATGTCGTGGTGATGTGGGCGTATTTACACACATTGTTGACCATGTCGCGACGAGCAATTGAAGTCGAAGAGATAAGCGATAACGAATACTATTCTTCAGCGCTAGTTAAGAAGGAAGCATAATATGTTTGAACAAGAAACCCTAGCGGTAATCTTCGCCGCGTTAATGGCATTAACTGTTATTTTGTACGCCATATTAGATGGCTACGACCTCGGCGTGGGCATGCTAATACCACTAAAAGACGAGAAACAAAGTGACACTATGATCGCCTCTATAGGTCCTTTTTGGGATGCTAATGAAACGTGGTTAGTCATGGCAATGGGACTGCTATTCATCGCGTTCCCATTAGCTCACTCTATTGTTTTTAAAGCGCTCTATTTACCGACCTTGGTGCTATTAATAAGCCTCATCCTTAGAGGCATCGCCTTTGATTTTCGAGCTAAAGCGTTATTCGCCCATAAACCATTATGGGATCGTGCATTCAAGTTCGGCTCACTCTTTGCGGCGCTTAGTCAAGGCTACATGTTGGGTCAGTATATTGTCGGTTTTGATAACAGCGGTATGTCAATTGCGTTCAGTTTAATTAGTGCCGTTGGTGTAGCAATCGCTTATACGCTCATTGGCGCCGCGTGGTTAATCATGAAATGTGAAGGTGAGTTACAAGCTCGTGCAATTAAATGGTTTTACAAAGCCCTTTTTGTCAGTTGGTTAGGTGTTATTGCAGTATCGATTGTTAATCCATTGGTCAACGATGATGTATTTAATCGTTGGTTATCAACACCAGCTTACTGGGTTTTACCTATTTTATGCGGACTTTGCTTTGTAGTGGCCTTGTTTGAAATTCGTAAGATGATTGCTAGAAAGTCAATCAATGACAATGATGACAGTCGTTGTTGGAGTCCGTTTGCGTTGACGGTGGCTATTTATCTTCTGTGTTTTGTGGGAATCGCCCTTAGTTTCTATCCAGACATTGTGCCTGGTCAGCTAACAATCTGGGAGTCGGTCGCTGCACCACAAGCGCTGAATTTTATTTTGTGGGGCGCTATAATTGTAATTCCAACAATTATTCTTTACACCATTTATTCGTATCGAGTGTTTTGGGGCAAAGTATCACCACTTCAATACTATTAATATAAGTTAATAGGCAATAAAAAGGCTCCAAAATTGGAGCCTTTTTATTGTGTGATATTTGGCGATTAGTCCACCTCTAACATGTCACGTTTCTTTTGCGACCATGTCACGTGAAATTTTTTGCCTTGTGGTTTATCAATGCGCTCAAAGGTATGAGCACCAAAGTAATCACGCTGCGCTTGTAACAAGTTTGCTGGCAGTGTATCCATGCGATAAGAGTCGTAATACGCCAATGCTGAGCTAAACGCGCCACATGGGATCCCATCGATCGTAGCTTTGGCAATTGCTTGTCGCCAGTTATGTTGATATTTCGCAATTTCGTTAGCAAAATATTCATCGAGCAATAGGTTACCTAGGTCACTATCACGGTCGTAAGCATCGGTGATTTTTTGTAAGAATGCCGCTCGAATGATACAGCCTGCACGCCAAATTTTTGCAATTCCACCAAAATCAATGGGCCAATTTTGCTCGCGCGCTGCCAATTTTATAAGTTGGAACCCTTGCGCGTAGGCAACGATTTTCGAACAATAAAGTGCATCGTGAATTTGTTCAATGCATAGTACTCGTTCTTGCTCTGTAACATCATTGATGGCGGGACCTTTTAACAGTTTAGCAGCGCGAATTCTCGCATGCTTTAGTGTTGAGAGAGAACGGGCAAATACCGATTGTGCAATAGTCGTTGCAGGTGCACCGACTTGCAACGCGCTCACTGCTGTCCATAAGCCAGTACCTTTTTGGCCTGCCTTATCTAAGATAATATCTACTAATGGCTTTTTGGTTTCTGGATCGAACTCTAATAACACCTCTGCACTAATTTCCATGAGATAACTGTTTAGAATGCCGTTATTCCATTGTTTGAAAATGTTAGCAATATCAGTCGGCGTCATTTTTAACGACTCACGCATGATATGGTAGGCCTCACAAATCATTTGCATATCGGCGTATTCAATGCCGTTATGAACCATCTTCACGTAATGACCGGAACCTGCTGGGCCGATGTATGTAGCACAAGGTTCACCCTGTGGTAACGGCTGGGTATGCGATGTGCGCTCTAAAGCACGGCCTGTTAATGGATCGACCTTAGCAGCGATTGCGTGCCAAACAGGTTCAATTCGGGCCCATGCATAAGGATCACCACTTGGCATCAACGATGGCCCAAAACGCGCACCGACTTCGCCGCCTGAAACCGCTGTTGTGAAGAAATTAAATTTACCGCGGTAGCGTTTTTCACGCTCAACAGTATCAGTCCATAGGCTATTGCCTGTATCGACGATAATGTCGTCGGCGTTAATACCAGCATCAATAAGTTTCTCGCAAACATTATCCACTGGCGCACCCGCTGGAATTGACAATATGATGAGGTGCGGCGCTTTTAACTTGCCTAATAGTTCGGTAAATGAATGACAAGGAACAATTCTTGGTACATCGGTCGTATTCTCTTGGGCGTCTGCTGCAAGTATTTCATCGACTTTGCAATGATCTAAATCGAATCCAGCAATTTTATAGCCATTATCGGCAAGATTTAACGCAAGGTTTTTACCCATTACGCCTAAACCAATAAATCCGATGTCACATGAAGTTTGTTGTTCTGTCATTTTTGTACCTTAATGCAGAGAGGAGATTATTGGCGCGGAGTATAACTTAATTATTTTGTAAAAATAATACCAAAGTTGGAAATTCCTAAACTAAATTTGCATGATGTAATGTGCTTTGGTTCATGTTTATTGAAGAATTCAGGCTCCTTTATGTAATTTTGTTACAGTAATGTGATATTACTACGTAAATAATTAGTCCCTGTAATGTTAACACTAGCCGCATATCAACGTTGATCATTAATTAATTTTCACGTTATATTGTTTACTTTCCGTTACTTAACATAAGAACAATATGAATCAGTTATTAGACTTAGAATTTATGGTGACCCTTTTAGGCTTATTTGGTATCGCCGTCTTTGCGGTATCTGGCGCATTAGACGCCGCAAGAAAGGAAATGGACATCTTAGGTTTTATGTTAATAGGAACGGTTACTGGTCTTGGTGGCGGTACTATTCGAGATGTTTTGTTAGGAAACGTTCCTGTGTATTGGATCATGGATGCGACCTACGTCGGTTTGTGTATGTTGATGTCCTTAATGACCTATTTTGTTGCACCCTTGTTAGAATCTCGTACTAAAGCACTTATTTGGATGGATGCTCTGGGTTTGGCGCTATTTTGTGTCACTGGAACTCAAATAGCTGCGTCATTAGGTGCACCACCGCTGATCTGTGTTTGCATGGGCGTTGTTACCGCGTCATTCGGCGGAATTATTCGAGACGTACTTTGTGGTTATGATTTGGTCCTAAGTAATCGCGAGCTCTATGTGACAACCGCTGTAGCTGGTGGCTCAATTTATTGGGTATTACATTGGGTTGGCGTTGTAGAAAGTATTGCTATGTTAGGCGGGTTCTTGGCAGCGTTCGGCTTACGAAGCGCCGCCATTATCTGGGGCTTGTCATTGCCCTCTTATCAATCTAAACGCTAGCGCTAAATATTAATGGTCAGTTTATCGAGTTCAAATTCTTGATCCATTAGCTGTCCAATCACGTTATCACCGCATAAGTGATGCGCATACTGCATATGAAGGCAACGTACTTTGGTCCAATTGGTGATTCCACCGATGCCATATTGGTCGAATAATTTAATAAAGCCCAATTCGTCTAAGCGGAATTTATCTTCAGGTAACATCGCTTCCCAACGTGCTTTTACATATTGTTGGTGGTTTTTGTAAAAGGTTTCACGTAGTTCTTCGTCTTCCATGATTCGCTGCTCAATGTGCTTAGTCCAGCCATTGGTTTCAATTTTGTTAATCGCTTTATGTAAATCTTTAGAACACAGCCAGTACATTGTCGGAAATGGCTTATCAGCCACTAAGCTACGAGTCTGGAGTACTGTCGGAATTTGCTTATCGGTTTGATGGGCAATCTTAATGATTCCGCGAGGAGTTCGCCCCAGTTGTTGATTAATAATTTCTAATTGTTGTTCACTCAGTTGGCAATTTGACATTGAAATAGATTCTTTTGGGAAATTTCGCGAGATTATACCGATATTTTTTGTGGTTTTAACTGTAATTGTTGTATGTTCTGTTAATATTCGCGGCATTAATTTGATCGCAGTAACATTAAGGGCTGAAATTGCAGTTAAAAGATATCGATAAGGCGACCTATCGCCAGCACTTTAAATATACAACCTTCGCAGTTATCGCCGGGCTAATGGTCGGTGCGTTAAGTATTTCTTCTCTTTTGATATTATTCTTGGGAAACAATGAAGGCAGCAATTTCAACTTAAATTTGGCCGGTGTCGCTATTACTATTGTCATCTTGGCAATCGTGGCGAGCCAAGTGAAATCAAAGCCCTATTTTGCGGAGATCCTTTATGTTTCTCGTTTAAAGTTCGAACTATCCCATATCAATCGAAAATTTAAAGCCATTGAAAAAGCGGCTAAGAGTGAGAATACGACAGCATTGGACATTCTCGCTTTTTATTATCAGGCAACTCGTCAAGTTTGGACGCTTGACGACAATACTATTACGATGAGTGAACTAAACAGTAAAGAAGCAAAGTTTTTTGAACAAGTAAATCAGCTGAACTACCAAGCAGACGCTAACCGCTATTCTCGTGACCTATTAGCTCAATTTTCATAAGGATTATACGTGCATAAGTTAACCAACGAACAAGAACAACAGTTATCTCATTGGCTAGTCGATGAAGCGCCAAGTCAAACGCTTTGTCTACATGCAGTCAAAGGGTATTTATTTGCCGTGATCGCAAGCCCTGACCCAATTGAAGTCAATGATTGGCTGCCACTAATTTTTAATGCTGAAACCGACAGTATTCCAGACGAAATAACCATGATTTTGGCTCAGTTATACAATTACACCAGTGATTTGGTATTTGATGAAGGTTATAAACTCCCAGAAGTATTAGAGTTTTCAGAAGAGATGGTCGAGGCTAACTTCCTGAGTGGCCATCCTTTACACGAATGGAGCTATGGATTTGCATGCGGTGCTAATTTCTATTCGAACAAATTGCTCGATAACTTAACCGAAGAATCTGAAGTTCTTGAATCATTTACACTTGCGATAATGGCATTGACATTTTTTGCAGACCGCCAAATGGCTCAGGAGGTAGTAGATAGCCAAGATGATAGTAACTTATCTATTTTCGCGCCGATAATGTACAGCATGATTGGTGACTTGGTGCCTGAATATGCACAACTCGTTGAGCAAGCGGCATTAAGTACGGGTCTATACGATTTTGAAGAATCTGAAGGTTGGGACGAAGAGTAATACTTTTTACTTATGTTCTGCTAAACTTTAATTACTAACTTAACGTGATGAGGTGAAAAATGCATTTAAACCTTGATATTCATAACTACTATGAAAAGTTGATGATAGAACATCTTGTTTCCCATCCTGAGTATAGTGCGTTTGATAAGGAGTTTATGGCTGATGTTTGTTGTCTTGCATTAACACAACTCCCAGCCCGTTATATTAGACATGAAATTGATATGTCGTTTTATTTAAGCTCAGATGACCGACTTAAAATGAACTATCAAGTTGACCAAGCCGTTCAATCGGCCATCGCTTACTTACGCAATAAAACGGAACATCGACCTAACGCTGCACCGTAATTATTTGTTCGAAATATTGGGACTTGCCGTTTTCTTGCCAAGTCAGTGATAATCGCCACTGCATCACTGGTAAGGCACACGCGCCGAGTAAAACTTGAGTCGAATACACGTTCAATTCACCATCGATGTCTTTAAAAAATAATGGCACTTTGCCCATATCCATGGAAACGCCCGTTAGTTCGCCTTTTAAATTTGATATGGGATGATCAAATGCGATCCCAACTTCAAATAGTGTTTCCGCAAACAAGGTTTGCGGTATAGACAATGTGAGATATTCCGTTTGGAATGTACTGATTTTAGGCGAGTTCTCTTTATTGGCTATATCGTCGCCACACCCCGTTAACATAAGTAAACTGGCAAGTATAAATCGTTTCATTTTGCAACTTTCTGACTTTTGACGGCAAGATTATAACGAGTTTTTTGCAACTTTTTGCGTATAAAAACGTCACTTAGTTAATATTTGTCAAAATATTTCTGAAATCTTCCTCTGCAAATTTCATCTTTGATCTAAATCAAGCTACAATACCGCCGTTTTAACGTATGATATCGCTGCAAATTGGTCATGGTGGAACCGTAATGAAACCATCACTAATGTAGCACGGGTCCTTATGCATTTTTATAAAAATAAATAAGGTTTTCAGCCGAAACTTTGGGTTCGGCATTCACAAGCAAATGTAAGCACTGGAAGCAATAAGATGAGTCACACTAGTCCATCACACGCTGATTATAACTACACTGTTATCCGCCAATTCGCAATTGCCACGGTAATTCTGGGGATTGTGGGTATGGCTGTTGGTGTATTTATCGCAGCACAGCTCTACTGGCCAAGTTTAAATTTCGATACTCCTTGGTTGACCTTTAGCCGGTTACGACCGCTTCACACTAATGCCGTTATTTTCGGTTTTGGTACGAGCGCCCTTTTCGCAACGTCCTACTACGTTGTTCAACGCACCTGTCAAGTCAGGTTATTCAGCGACAAGCTTGCCGCATTCACCTTCTACGGTTGGATGGCAATCATCGCATCAGCAGTTATCACTTTACCACTAGGTTTCACCTCGTCTAAAGAATACGCTGAACTTGAATGGCCAATCGATATCGCTATCGCTATTGTCTGGGTCGCTTATGCTATCAACTTCTTTGGCACCTTAATGAAACGTAAGACCTCACACATTTATGTGGCGAACTGGTTCTACGGTGGTTTCATCCTAGTTGTAGCTATCTTACATATCGTAAACAGTGCAGCAGTACCTGTATCATGGTTAAAATCTTACTCTGCCTACGCCGGCGCAACTGATGCGATGGTTCAATGGTGGTACGGTCATAATGCGGTAGGTTTCCTATTAACTGCTGGCTTCCTAGGTATGATGTATTACTTCGTTCCTAAACAAGCTGAACGTCCAGTTTATTCTTACCGTCTATCTATCGTTCACTTTTGGGCGTTAGTAGCACTTTATATTTGGGCTGGTTCACATCACCTTCACTACACAGCGCTTCCTGATTGGACGCAAACTGTCGGTATGGTTATGTCTGTTATCTTATTTGCACCTTCTTGGGGTGGTATGATCAACGGTATCATGACGTTATCTGGTGCATGGCATAAACTACGTACTGATCCTATTCTACGTTTCCTTATCGTTTCATTGTCTTTCTACGGTATGTCTACCTTCGAAGGTCCAATGATGTCAATCAAGACTGTAAACGCGCTTTCTCATTACACAGATTGGACTGTTGGTCACGTTCACTCAGGTGCTTTAGGTTGGGTTGCTATGGTGTCAGTTGGTGCCTTGTACCATATGATCCCACGTTTATACGGTAACACTCGTATGTACAGCAAATCACTAATCAACACTCACTTCTGGTTAGCGACTATCGGTACAGTACTATACATCGTAGCTATGTGGATATCTGGCGTTATGCAAGGTCTAATGTGGTCTGCTGTTAATGCTGACGGTACACTGACGTACAGCTTCGTTGAAAGTGTTGAGGCATCTATGCCATTCTACTTGATGCGTACTATTGGTGGTGCTTTCTTCTTGTTCGGTATGTTCATCATGCTATACAACGTTATTAAAACAATTACTGCACCGAAAGGTTCACTAATTGAAGAAGAAGCGTAAGGAGCGAACGATGTTTAAAAAGTTAAATCATGAACGCGTTGAAAAGAACGCTGGCTTACTTGGCATCTTTACTATCTTAGCGATTAGCTTCGGTACATTAGTAGAGATTACACCAAACTTATTCCTAGAAGAGACTAACCGCCCTATCGACGGTATGAAGCCTTTAACGGCCCTACAGTTTGAAGGTCGCGATATTTATATTCGTGAAGGTTGTGTTCAATGTCACTCGCAAATGATTCGTCCGTTCCGTCATGAGACTGAACGTTACGGCCACTATTCATTAGCTGGTGAATCTGTTTGGAATCACCCATTCTTATGGGGCTCTAAGCGTACTGGTCCAGATTTGGCTCGTGTTGGCGGTCGCTACAGCGACGCATGGCATGAAGCTCATTTAATCGACCCACGCGCGGTTGTTCCTGAGTCGAACATGCCAGGGTTCCCTTGGTTAGCGGAAAACACATTAGATGGTGAATTAACACCGAAGAAGCTTAGCATCTTCAAAAACACCTTTGATGTGCCTTACACCGATGCTGACATTGCAGGCGCTACAGATGCTGTTAAAGGCAAAACTGAGCTTGAAGCGTTAATCGCTTATCTGCAATCGCTTGGCACTAACTTAAAATAAGGAGTTCCCATGGATTACGGTACATTTCGTGGCATCGTAACAGTGGGAATGCTGATTTTGTTTATCGGCATTTACGCTTGGGCTTACAGCTCACGACGCAAGAAAAGCTTTGATGAAGCAGCAAACCTAGTGTTTGCTGATGAGCAACCAAAACAGACAAATAAAGATCAGGAGAAGAGTACACATGAGTAACTTCTGGAGTGCTTGGATTATCGCCGGATCACTTATTGTTATCTTTGGCTGTGCATATTTATTACGCATGGTTATCGTTGACACTATGGGTGAAGAAGGCAAGGAAATGTCGCATAAATTTGACGGCATTGTTGAAATGAATAACCCGCTTCCACGTTGGTGGACAATAATGTTCGTCATGAGCATTATCTGGGGTTTAGGCTATTTCATTGTTTTCGGTATTGGTAGTTTCGAAGGGGTTATCGGTTGGAAAAGTGCTAACAAGCAAGTGTATTCACTCGCTGACTCAAAAGCACAAAACGCCCGTAGCCGCGAAAATAACGAAATTATTCAATATCTAAATGAGTTAGATACTGCAGATGCTGTTTACGGTAAAACGTATGCAAAATATGCAGCAATGACACCAGAGCAGTTAATGGAAGACGAGCAAGCGTTAAAAGTTGGTCAACGTCTATTCATTCAAAACTGTGCACAGTGTCATGGTAGTGATGCACGTGGTCAACGCGGCTTCCCTAACCTAACTGATACTGATTGGCTACATGGCGGCAGCTTTGCAAAAATCAAAGAAACTATCAATAAAGGCCGTGATAGCCGTACGATGGTATCTTGGAAAGCTGCACTTGGCGGTGACGAAGGTGTTAAAGACGTAGTAACTTACGTTCGTAGCCTAAGTGGTCGTAAAGTAAATGCTAAGGACGCCGCTGCAGGTAAACTGAAGTTCGGTATCTGTGCTGGCTGTCATGGTATTGATGGTAAAGGTAATCAAGCACTTGGTGCGCCTAACTTAACAGATAACATATGGTTATACGGCGGTTCTACTGCTGCTATCACTGATTCTGTTGCCAATGGTCGTATCGGTGTAATGCCTGCTTGGGAAGAAATCCTTGGCGAAGACAAAGTTCACGTAATCTCTGCTTACGTATATAGCTTGTCTAACAAGAAATAGATTAAACTAAAATCTAGTAGGGCTTCGTGATATGCGAAGCCCTTTTTTTTAAAGTGTATTACCGTTAAAGCCCTCTTTAACGCCAATACATTTATAACACTGGAGTTTTCTGTGAGTACGATTGAACCTTGGTACAAACAAGGCTGGCCTTGGGCACTTATTATATTACCTTTGGTCGTTGTTGTTGCCTGTGTCACTACACTAATGATCGCTATTAATAACAAGCCTGATCTTGTAGCAGAAGATTACTATAAAAAAGGTAAAGCGATTAACGTCGACTTGTCGCGTTTAGATAATGCGTATCGTCTCGCTTTAAAATTCCGTCTTAAGGTGACTGGTGAAAAACTTTCATTGACTCAAACGATGGGAGAGCCACAAAAAGCTGCATTAAAATTGCGTTTTATTCACCGTACTCAAAAAGCTAAAGATTTTGAAATATTGTTGACTGCCAATGCCGCTGGTACTTTTGAACAAACATTAAATATGCCGCTTGAGGGTAAATGGACGATTCAACTCGAATCCTTCGATGCCAAATGGCGTATTCAAACCGTCGATAAATTCCCGTCTGATCACGACACCATGTTAGATTCTTTTGCTAATCGTCTCTAATGTCCAACACTCTTAACGATTGTTATCACTGCGGGGAGAATATTCCCGCAGACTTCGCTCAATCTGTCATTATTGATAATCAAGAGCAGCCTATGTGCTGTATCGGCTGTGCTAGTGTCGCACAAACGATTGTTGATAATGGGCTTACTGGCTATTACCGCCATAGAACTGATAAAGGCGCCAAAGGCTCTGAATTAGTACCAGAAGAGCTGAGAACCCTTCAATCTTATGATTTAACGGAAATAGAACAAGAATTCACTGTTGAGAATGGTGAACTGAAGGAAGTTATTCTTACCGTTGAAAATGTCACCTGTGCAGCTTGTGCTTGGTTGATCGAACGAAAACTTGGCGCGATGAAAGGGATTGCTCAATCAAACGTCAATACATCGAGTGCAAGATTAAGTATCAAATGGCAACATGATCAATTAAAACTATCGGATATTTTATTGGCATTGGCGGAGATTGGCTACAAGGCCTACCCTTTTAAGGCTGACGTTGCCGAAGAAAACGAAGTTGCCAGTGCAAAAGCCTATTTACGCCGCGTCACCATCGCTGGTTTGGCAACCATGCAAATCATGATGTTTGCAATGGCAACCTATGTTGATATGCCTGGTGATGGCGGGACATTGACGGATGGCTTTAGTGACTACTTTCGATACGTCAGTCTATTATTCGCCCTACCCGTGGTATTTTATTCAAGTTTGCCTTTCTACAAGAATGCATTTAGTGCCCTTTTGGCAAAGCGACTCAATATGGATGTTCCCGTCTCTGTTGCGATTTTGCTTTCTTTCTTTGCGAGCGCTTATGCAACATTAACAGATCAAGGTGAGGTTTATTTTGAATCCATCTGTATGTTCGCATTTTTCTTGTTGCTAGGACGTCATCTCGAGCAATCGGCAAAACGAAAAGCTGCCCAATCGAGTTCTAATTTATTAAAGTTGATTCCGTCAACAGCAACGCTAATAGAAGATGGGGAATTCACAAGCATTCCAGCAAAGACCCTAAAACTTGGACAACGGGTACTTGTCAAACCAGGCGAAGTCATTCCGTGTGACGGTATTATTGTGCAAGGTGCAACACATTGTAATGAGTCGGTATTGACTGGCGAGCAATTACCTGTTGCCAAAGCAGTCAATGATTGGGTGTTTGCAAGTACCATTAATAATGACCAATCAATTGAGGTGATTGTTAAGGAAGAACGCGGTCAACAACTTATTACGAAGATTATTGACCTGCAAGAGAAAGCCGCTAACGATAAACCGAAGTTAGCAACCATTGCTGATCGCTTATCGCAATACGTGGTCATTGGCATCTTGTTGCTTGCCGCAGCGACCTACCTTGGTTGGTATTTTGTCGAACCATCTCATGCATTGTGGTATTCACTAGCCGTTTTGGTCGCTACATGTCCCTGTGCCTTGAGTCTTGCCACACCGTCGGCTTATACCGCAGCAACAACAAAGATGCAGCAGTTTGGTTTGCTTGCAAAACAAGGTAAGACTCTAGACACGTTAACGCAGATTGATCACATTTGTTTTGATAAAACCGGTACATTAACGACTGGTCTGTTTTCCGTTGATAAGGTGATATTAGCTGATAACGCACCAGATGAATCAGAGATACTGACACTCGTTTCTGCGTTAGAGTCACACTCCAGTCATCCCATTGCCAAAGCATTTGATCGATTTGGCGGTGCAAACGCCAAATTAACTGATGTAAACACCCAACAAGGCGGTGGTTTAAATGCGCTGGCCAATAATAAGCGTATTTATGTTGGCAGCCAAACTTATATTTCACAGTATGCATCCATCAGTGGTGAATTAACCGCACACCAAAGTGACAACCATTGTGTGGTCATTTTTGTCGCCGTCAATGCTCAATGCGTAGCGAAAATTGAGCTAAGCGACAAGATACGGCCTGAAAGCGCGCAGTTAATCAAAGATTTACATGCACAAGCGATCGAAACCACGATGCTTACGGGTGATAACTCTGACAATGCTAATTTTGTGGCCAAACATTTAGGACTAACACATGTCAAACAAGGTCAAAGTCCACAAAACAAACTCGACTATCTTAAGACGGTTCAAGACGATAACAAGGTCGTCGCAATGTTTGGTGACGGTGTAAATGATGCGCCAGTGCTGAGTCAAGCTCATTTATCGTTTGCAATGGGAACTGGCGCCGACATCGCTAAGTCGTCTGCCGATATTGTCATTTTGCATGATGATTTAGCGGCAGTTGTCAAAGCGATTAATCTTGCAAAACAAACAAAACGTATCATCAAACAGAACTTTTTTTGGGCATTGGGGTATAATCTCACGGCAGTACCATTTGCTGTCGCTGGCTACCTTCCCCCTTATGTCGCTGCTATTGGTATGTCCCTGAGTTCCATTATTGTCGTAGTCAACTCACTACGCTTATTGAAGGTTAAGTAATGAATATAATTCTACTGTTAATACCTGTAGCTATTGGCGTCATCATTGTCGCTGGTTTTATTTTCGTCTGGGCGGTAAAAACCGATCAGTTTGAAGATTTAGATCGTCAGGGATCTAATATTTTGTTTGATGACGACGAGGTAAAATCAACCCAAGATAAACCACCACAATAATGGAAAATTACGATTTTTGGGCAGCGCTCATGGTTGGCCTATTGAGTGCCGGCCATTGCTTTGGTATGTGTGGCGGCGTTGTAGGTGCTTTTTCTGCTAATATTCCTCTGCACCATCGCATGAGTAAAGCCCACCGACTCCAATACATCATCAGCTACAACATTGGTCGCATCGCGAGTTACGCACTTGCAGGTGCGCTAATTGGTTATTCCGTCAGTTTTTTCGCCGTTAAATCTTCTTCTATAATTTACGCACTTCAGTTAGTTGCTGGATTAATGCTAGTTCTAATTGGACTTTACTTGTTAGGTCTTGGCAACTTCGTTAGAAAAACTGAAATAATTGGTAAGCACTTGTGGCCACGTATTTCAAAACTCGCTAATAACTTCATCCCATTTAAATCTCCCGTGAGTGCGTTTCCATTTGGCATGGTATGGGGATGGCTGCCATGTGGCCTAGTTTACAGCACTTTAACGTGGTCAGCAGCGTCGGGCTCGCCCACCTCTGGTGCATTAATCATGTTAGGCTTTGGTCTAGGTACTTTACCCGCCATGGTCAGTATGGGTTTCTTCTCTGAACAACTTAAAAAAGTCCTAACCAACCGAGTTATAAGAGTTTTCTGTGCACTACTAATTATTGGCTACGGCGCACTGATGATCGGTAAAACCCTGATAAGGTTTATAATTTGATCTCGCTCAGTCTTCTTTAAGGTGGTAATATGGCGCTAATTAATCAAAATGTTTACAAAAAAGGTGTGTAAATGAGCAGTAGTTCTTGTTCGGGCGTTGGAAGCATTCATTGTCAAAGCTGCAGTATGTCTGACTTATGTATTCCTTTTTCCCTCAATGAAACGGAAATGGACCAGCTCGACAACATCATTGAGCGCAAAAAACCAATTCAAAAGGGACAAATAATTTGTAGCGCGGGTGATAAGTTAAATTCTATTTTTGCCATTCGCTCTGGTAGTTTTAAAAGCTACACGTTAAGCAGTGATGGAAATGAGCAAGTTGTTTCATTTAACCTGGCTGGCGATATCGTTGGTTTTGATAGTATCGGACGTGGGGTTCACCAAAGCTTTGCTATTGCGTTAGAAACAGCCATGGTGTGTGAAATACCTTATGATACTGTTGAACAATTATCAGGACGGATGCCACGTTTGCGTCAACAAATGATGCGGTTAATGAGCGACGAGATCCTAAATGATCAGGGAATGCTCATGTTGCTTAGTCAACGAAACGCCGAAGAACGTCTAGCAACGTTTATTAGTTCACTCGGCGAACGATTCGGCGAACGCGGATTTTCAAGTAAAGAATTCCGTTTAACCATGACTCGCGGCGATATCGGTAATTACTTAGGCTTAACAGTCGAAACCATTTCACGCTTACTCGGTCGTTTTAAGCGCGATAAATTAATTGAAGTGACAGGTAAGTATGTCACCATACTTGATAAAGAAGCATTAGACGCTGTCAGCGGCGTAGCCAAGTAAACAAAAACGTATATGAATAAAGCCGATGATTTATCGGCTTTTTTTTGATCTAAATTCGCTTGGGGATCTTTAAAACTTGTCATAATATAAGAATAGTCAACAGCTAAAGAGAGCTACATTATGATGGAATACAAAAATTTGTTGGTAATGGTTGATCCAACCAAAGAAGAGCAACCTAGCTTAAAACGTGCTGTTTTTCTAGCCCGGAGTTATGGCGCAAAAATCTCCGTAATCCTTTGCGTGTATGATCTATCCTATGAAATGACCTCTATGTTGTCCCAAGAAGAGCGCGACTCAATGCGCCAAGTGGTATTGAGCCAACATCAACAATGGCTCGATGATGTCATTGCCGATTACAGCGATGTTGCGATGGAAACAACTGTAGCTTGGCATAACCGCCCTTTCGAAGCTGCTATTAAGCAAGTTCTGGCT
Organism: Gammaproteobacteria bacterium MedPE; assembly: GCA_001874365.1. GTDB lineage: Bacteria > Pseudomonadota > Gammaproteobacteria > Enterobacterales > Psychrobiaceae > Psychrobium. The sequence goes on from MPDF01000021.1 coordinate 17,030, forward strand.
AACAAACACGATCTGTTAATTAAGACAACTCATAGCCATGACAAGTTAAAATCCGTTATTTTCACGCCAACCGATTGGCACTTATTACGTAAATCGCCTTGCGATGTGTTGCTGGTAAAAGACCATGATTGGCCAGTGAATGGTACTATTGCAACAGCGGTTAACGCGGTAAGTGAAGACAGTGATCACATCAATTTGAACAACAAGGTGCTACAGCACGCCGTTGATATGTCTAAAGTGATTAACGCTAATGTGAAAGTGATTAATGCCTATCCAGGAACACCGGTTAACATTGCTATTGAGATCCCTGAATTTAACAGCAACGAATACAATGACAGTGTAAAAACACATCACGATGAAAAAACAAAAGCTCTGGCGGCGGAATTTGACATTGCAGCTTGTGATTGCATCGTCGAAGAAGGCCTTGCTGAAGATGTGATTCCTCGAATCAGTCACGAATTAGACGCCGAACTTGTCATCATCGGCACGATAGGACGCACTGGTTTTTCTGCCGCCTTCATTGGCAATACTGCGGAACACGTCATTGATGGTATTGATTGCGATCTACTTGCCATTAAACCCGATGGCTTTGAATGCCCAGTGTCATAGTCAAAATTAATTAACTTTGAGTAAAAGGTCTCATTAACTCATGCGCTGTTGCTAGATTTAGCCTCAGGTTTGGGTATAATGCGGCCTTTATTTTCTATTAGCGTCTCTTATGTCTATACAAACTACTGCAGCAATCTCGTCGTCTGAAAAGGCACTAAAGAAATTAGATAAAAAACTAAGTCGAGGTGTTGGTAAAGCCATCAGCGACTTCAATATGATTGAAGACGGTGACAAGATTATGGTTTGTCTGTCCGGCGGTAAAGACAGTTACGCAATGCTCGATATTCTTTTGTCACTAAAGAAACGTGCCCCGATTCACTTTGATATTGTCGCCGTTAATCTTGACCAAAAACAACCTGGATTTCCTGAAGAAGTTTTGCCGAACTACCTTGAAAGTATTGGCGTTGATTTCAAAATTGTCGAAGAAGATACCTACTCCATCGTCATGGACAAAATAGAGCCGGGTAAAACAACTTGTTCTTTGTGTTCGCGTATGCGACGCGGCATTTTGTATCGCACGGCTACAGAGCTTGGTGCAACAAAGATTGCCCTAGGGCATCATCGCGATGACATGCTAGAAACGATGATGTTAAACATGTTTTACTCAGGAAAACTTAAATCTATGCCACCAAAACTTGGTAGCGACGACGGCAAACATATTATTATTCGCCCACTGGCCTATTGCGTTGAAAGTGATATCAGTGAATTCGCTACGCTAAAGGAATTTCCCATTATTCCGTGTAACCTATGTGGTTCACAGGAAAACCTTCAGCGTCAAGCTGTTAAAGCGATGCTAAATGACTGGAGCGAACGTTTCCCTGGTCGTATTGAGTCAATGTTTACTGCGATGCAAAATGTTGTACCGTCACATCTCGCTGACCATTCGCTCTTTGATTTCAAAAATATTCAAGCAGGCGATTTGATTGACGGTGGTGATACCGCTTTCGACCAAGAAGTGAAACCTGCTATCCAAGCACCAGATAACACGGTTCAAATTGTAGAGCTTTGATAACGAAAAAGGCGCAATCATCAATTGCGCCTTACTTTCAATCCATAAATTTAATTAGTCTAAAAACAAAAGTTTCCTGTTATCTTGCGTCTTTTCCGATACTTTTATTTGGATAATTGCGGCAATACCGACAGTAATTCCCCGTGAAAGGCTAATTGTGGCGCATCAGTCATTAGTGCGATGTCTTCGCGGCCAATCACTAACTTCTTATTCTCGCTTGTTAACACTTTCCGTTGCTTGTCCTTACCTACTGTTATTTCAATATCGCGGTCAAACGTCAACACTAATGCTGTCACTTCAGGCATGAAATAGCGCCCTGGCCAACCTGCTAAAGTACTGTAAAGCGCTTCGAATTGATTATACCAAGAACTGAGATTCGCACCGGTTAACGTATCAAGCTCAAAATCTGCGACCTTAATCTGCATTGACAAATGGCAAGTGATATTACTCGTTGTCGTAAAACGTATTGCAGCGTGATCCTGCTTTAAGGATTTGTCCAACGGCAGTAACAGTGCTCCTTCTTTGCTTCTGAGCACTTCGTATTGATGTTCGCCGTCACCAAGGGTGACTTTGTCAGTTGGGCATAAATCACCACTGCCTGTTTCTAGTAGCAAAAAATTTAGTTTTAGCTGAGAAAATTCACTTTGCTTGGACGTTTTAAGACTTTTATAGAGTCCTGTATAAGTAAACGCTGATTCTTTCTCAGCACTAACACAGGAAAAACTCATGAGCGCCGCGATTGCAACGCCCCCCAATAATTTGTACTTCATAAATAAGCCTTATTGTGGCGCAACATTTGTAAAAGCTCTAATACATACTCTTCACCGCGCTCTGAGTAACTCGTGAGTCCGGTTGCTAACTTTGAAGCAGTCACCGCTTCATTATGCTCTCGAAGTACTGCGCGAACATCCCGTAAATGACGGTAGGCAGGGTGTGTATTGAGATTTCTTAAGTAACTAGCAATCGATTCATCAACACTAGCGAATACTTTGACTTCATGGCTGGCATCGTCATTGCGTGCATTTGGCACTAAGCCACAGCCTTTGCTAAAACACCACTGGCCGAAAAAATTTAAACCAAGTCGAGCGAAACGTGAGGTGCCCCACCCTGATTCATTCGCTGCTTGTACCATAACGAGAGCATTTGGAATGACGTCGACGCGTCTCAGCAGCCGATTTAGGGTGGGTAAATCAAATTCAGTGGTTTCTAACTTATAATGTTTCAGGAGTTCAAGATATTTTTCAGGCGCTAAACTCTGACCGTCATAACTGGCTTTTAAGTCGAGTAAATATTGTCTATCTAACGCAATTGCGCGGTTAGCATTGACAACGCCAGGCCTGATAAAATTGAAAAACGCTTGCTTTTTTTCCGCCACATTTGTCATCGCAGAAAATGCTGGAATAACGTCTTTTGTCGGTAAAGGCTGCTTGCCAACGACGACAGGCTCTTGCGTTGAGAACTGACGATTAAAGGTCGCTTTAATAAATACGATGCTAACGACTAGTATCGACAAAGCGACTACTACTTTCGCTACGAAGCCAAATCTCATAAAGTTCTCCTACAAAATTACCGCTTATTGCTTGTCAAAAAGCTCGCAATACAAAATACCTTTCGCATTCACATAAAAAGGTATCGTTAGAATAAGTGCAATACCAAAGGTAAAAAATGATGCCACAATTAAAATAAACAAAACAGTATACATCTGGATAACGAGGCCTGCGTGCGCATAGCATTTCTTAACACTTTGCTTTACCGCTTCAATCATGGGTAAGCGATAATCGACCATTAACGGTTGTGCCATTGATAGCATGGCCAGTAAAAATAGACCTGGCAGTATTAACAATGCCATACCAAATTGCACCACGACAAAAGATAGAATGGCGAGGATAATGATTTTAGGGCTTGAAGGGATTATCGCAAAAATATCCGTCGCTTTTAAACTCAGGCCGCGTGAAGCTTTTACCCCCATCAACATAAAACCAATCTCAATTGGCGTTAATAAAACGCTAATTAGCGTCACGATATTTGCTTTTTGTTGTAAATCCGCTAGCGCTGCTTGATCGCTCAGGTCAATCTCACCAATGTATGTATTGGCCGCATAGGTCGCAATGAGGATTATGGTGACGATTAACGGTAAAAAAGCAATAAAATTACTTTTCGTTTGCTCAAATGCTTGGCTAAAAATATTAGACAGCGAAATAGAAGGTGTTGAATTCATAGTGACGCAATTAAAAAAAACAGAATAGCGGTATTATAGAGGTAAAGTGTTGTTTATAAAATCATTCAGAGCATATTTCTGCTTCGTTTCACAAAAAGCTGTTACAATTTAGCAATAACACTCATCGCTCTGTTTCGTTATGCTTTAACACAGTGTATATATGGTGGGTAGAAAAACAAAGTACTCACAGTTTTAATCATTTGGAACCTATTTATGTCAGATAAACCCAATCTGTTTGTTCGAATTATCCGCCGAATTTGGTGGGTGATTAACAACACCCGCAAGTTACTTCTCAATTTATTATTCTTTGGTATTGTCATCGTACTGTTAGCGTCTTCCGGCAAAGATAATGCAGTAGCGCCACCAGATGGCGCCGCACTAGTACTTAATATTGCAGGCAGTCTAGTAGAACAAAAGAAACCTACAGACCCTTTTGACGAGATTTCTCGTGATATATACGGTCAAAGTAAAGAAACCGAAACACTCGTCGGCGACGTATTAAAAGCTATCAAAGCTGCAAAAACGGATGACAACATTAAGATGTTAGTCATTGCGACAGGTGGTATGAGTTGGGGATCGTTGTCAAAACTGCAAGATATTGGCGCAGCGATTAATGACTTTAAAGAGAGTGAAAAACCTGTCTACGCCGTTGGTGGGGGGTATTCTCAAGCCCAATATTATCTAGCGAGTTATGCTGACAAAATTTTTATGAACCATGAAGGCAACGTATCACTTGATGGTTACTCTCGTTACCGCATGTATCACAAAGGATTACTCGATAAACTTAAAGTAAACTCGCACATTTTCCGAGTCGGTACGTTTAAATCGGCACTAGAACCTTATTTACGTGACGATATGTCTCCTGCCGCAAAGACGGCCAACATGGCTTGGCTTGATGATCTATGGGGCACCTATGTTCACGATGTTGCTAAAGCCCGTGAATTGACACCTGAGCAAGTTAATTTGCCTATTGATGAATACCTTACAGCACTTAATGCGGCTGGCGGTGATATGGCAAAAACGGCGCTTAACCTAGGGTTGGTTGATGTGATCGATTCTGATCTCAATATTACTAAGGCACTTGTTGACGTTGTTGGTCAATCAGAGAACAAAATGAGCTACAACAAAATTGCCATGAATGACTATCTTTCATACCGTGATAGACAGCCTACCGCTTACTCACCATCCAAATCTAATATTGCTATAGTTGTCGCTAAGGGCACCATATTAAATGGCAACCAGCCTACTGGTACCATTGGTGGCGTTAGTACGTCTAAGCTACTACGTAAAGCGCGCCTGGACGATGATATCAAAGCAGTTGTACTAAGAATTGATTCTGGCGGCGGCAGTGCATATGCGTCTGAGCAAATTCGTACTGAAGTATCTGCCCTGCAAGCAGCAGGTAAACCAGTCGTCGCATCATTTGGTAGTGTTGCAGCATCAGGTGGTTACTGGATAGCTGCGACGAGTGACAAAATTATCGCACAGCCAACAACTATTACCGGTTCAATTGGCATCTTTGGGATGATTAACACCTTCGAGAATTCATTGGCAACGATTGGGGTGTACACTGACGGAGTTGGCACGAAAGAAATGGCGGGTTTATCCATAACGCGTGATCTTCCTCAAGGCTTCAAAGCATTGATGCAAAGTCATATAGAACACGGTTATCGCCAATTTTTATCCTTGGTGGCGAAAGGTCGCAATATGACGGTAGAGCAAGTTGATCAAATTGCACAAGGCCGCGTATGGTCCGGCGAAAAAGCATTCGAGTTTGGTTTAGTTGATCAACTCGGTAATTTCGATGATGCAATAAAAGCCGCAGCGCAATTAGCGAACTTAGAAGATTACTCAACGAAGGTTATTGAGAAAACATTAACTCCCATGGAACAGTTTTATCGCGATGTATTTAACGCCGCAATTGACTCTATGGGCATCGAACCTCAATCGCAGACTGTTATTGGGAAATTACTTGGCGAGGTTGAATCAAACCTTAATACCTTTAATAGCTTTGACGACCCTCAACATGCCTACCTCTTCTGTATGGAATGTAGTCGCTAATACCTAAGTTCATTGATGAAATGCCAGCGTTAACGCTGGCATTTTTTTTTGCGGCAATAACGTTAAAGGAATAGCCTTCTTCCCTTTTAGCAAGAACACAATGTTAGATTGAGCAATAACGCGGTGATCATTGACTTCGGCCAGTGCTCGTTAAACGCTATTTAAGTAACTAAGGCATTCCGTTATTTGTAAATTGTGATAACCTTGCGCCTAATTTTACGATACTTTATGTTGAGATGAGTGTAATGACCCAGAAGAGAATCTACATTGCTTACACTGGCGGTACCATTGGTATGACTCCGTCACCAAATGGTTTTGTTCCCCAAAAGGGTTTCCTCACCGATTGTGTTAATCAATCCGCTGAATTTTCTCGTAGCGAAATGCCCCACTACACCATTAATGAATATTCACCACTTATCGACTCGTCAGATATGAAACCAAGCGATTGGCAGCGCATCGCTCAGGATATTAAAGCCCGTTATGATGAATATGATGGATTTGTGATCCTTCATGGCACCGATACAATGGCGTACACCGCGTCGGCGCTGTCGTTTATGCTCCAAGGTTTGACCAAACCGGTTATTGTAACCGGCTCTCAAATTCCCTTCGCCCAACTGCGTTCAGACGGTCAGTCTAACTTGCAAAACGCGTTATTTTTGGCCGCGTATTATCCCATTAATGAGGTCACACTGTTTTTTAATAACAAGCTCATGCGCGGAAATCGGTCAACCAAAGCTTATGCAGATGGATTTAATGCCTTTGAATCCCCCAACCTACCAGAGCTACTCAATGTTGGTATCAATATTGAGTTAGTAGAAGGTAAAATAAACCAAGTAAGCGATAAACCATTTCAAGTCCACAATATTACCAGCCAAGCGGTTGGCGTTGTGATGTTGTATCCGGGGATTAACGCGTCGGTTGTCGCCAATATTATTCAGCAACCGGTAAAGGCATTGATCATGTTAAGTTATGGCGTAGGTAATGCGCCCCAAGATCCGACACTGCTGAGTGTGCTACAAAAGGCGAATGATGACGGGATTACCATCGTCAATCTTAGCCAGTGCCAACGGGGAAAAGTGAATATGTCCGGATACGCGACTGGCGCAGCTCTGGCTAAAATCGGCGTCATTAGCGGGAGTGACATGACCATTGAGGCGGCGCTAACAAAACTTCATTGGTTACTGAGTAACGATGAAAAATTCGATAGTATTAAGACGATGATGCAGACGGACGTTGTCGGAGAACTAAGTAACTAACGATATCCCAAAACACAGTTTTAGCTTGATTAGCAACCGACACCAATGAGAGCCCTAATCAATGGTAATAGGTAATTTTCCGGTTGCTATAACATTGCTAAACAAAATCTGTGCTAACGCGTAAAATGCTGCACCACACCATTGTCCGCTATTATCTTGGTAACAGTTGGCGTCAAAACTCGCAAGTGATATTGACGCTGCACTAATATAGGGTTGGCAATGATATGGGGCTTTTAACGACACAAAGACACTTCCAGCACCTAATTCCTTATGCTCTCTCAAGCAATCAATAACGGATAAAGGCGCTATTGCTTGTTGTGACATTGCATCAATGTCGTCCATTCCGCCCAAATCAACCACACTTCGTTTATCTTCTATGCCAATGATAACTAGATGATTCGGCCGTGCCTTGATCTCGCTCAGCTGAGGTAAAATCAGGCAGTGAATATCGAGACACCCAGCACTTTGTCGTTCTATACCCGTTTTTAGAGCCAATGCTTGCTCTAAGTTTGGCATGACGATACTGCATGATTCAATTTGAGCAATATCAAGCGTCTGATGGCGTGATAGATTAATGATCGACCGCAGAGCTAACCTACGTTCAAATTCACGGTGCTTTTCATAATCCATTACTCCAGTTGATTGAGGTATGTCCATTTTGATCTTAAGAATTCGTCGATAAGATGCCATGACCTCACTTGCTAGTGCTTGGTCACAGATGATGTGTTCAACTAATGAATCAACGAGCTGATAAAAACGCTTGATACCATCAGGATGGTGTACCTTAAATGGCATCAGCGCAATATCGACGCCTGCACGAAATGTTTCCAAGACGGCTTCTAATGGCGTAAAGAATTCACTAATACTCGCCATGTCAAGCGCATCAGTGATGACAAGACCATTAAACCCCATTTCTTGACGTAACTTCTCGGTAATTATTGTCCGTGATAGCGTCGCTGGTCTAATCATCTTTTGACCATGTTTATTGATGATAATCGAATCATCAAGCGCGGGATATTGAATATGTGCTGTCATAATAAGCTCACATTGACCAGCGTCTATCGCCTCTTGAAATGGCATGAGGTCAACAGATTCAACAAAGCTTTTCGAATGCGTTACACACGGCAACCCAGTATGGCTATCTGTCTGCGTATCACCGTGTCCAGGAAAGTGCTTAAAGGTTGCCAAAATCCCCTCACTTTTGAGACCTTGGGCAGTTGCGATACCCAGCTTGCCAACCATTTTGGGATCATCGCCAAACGAGCGAACATTAATTACCGGGTTTTCATGGTTAATATTTACGTCTACTGTTGGTGAATGATTGACGTTTATACCAAGCTCACTGAGTTGTTCACCAATTAATAGGCCATTTTCATAAGCGAATTCAGTACTACTATCACACGTGGCACCAATTGCCATATTGCCACTAAACGTGGGCCACTTTTCTTTAGGTAGTCTTGTTACGCGTCCGCCTTCTTGGTCAATTGATATCAACGCGGGTATTGCGGCTTGTGATTGCGATGCACTGCGTTGAATGGCTTGTGTTAGTGCTGATATTTGAGATTTAGATTGGCAGTTTTCCGCAAACAAAATGACGCCGCCAATATTTAATTGTGACAGTAACCGCCCTAACTGAGTCGGCAACTTTGTCACGCCAGCGCGATTGCAATGACTACTTTGATAGCCAATGAGCTGGTTTTCGCTACTCCTTGACAGATCCTCATCGTTAAAATAACGAATATCTATCATCAACTTTTGACCAATCGCGATCCGTAGTTCGTCGCGACTGACAGCTGATTTAACGGAATCCATTAGTTACTTATCGACTTTCTGACGTAGGATCTCTGTATCATTAAACTGATTTCGTAGCTGTGATTTACTGTGATGGTTAATGACGCCATCTTTACCCACAGTCATGTGATCAGTTTGTGATAAGTGTTTGCCTTGATACAACATCATCGCTTGAGTCGCCTGCTCTCGTTGGCTATCTTCTAATGCGACGCCGTTTGGCCACTTGCCTATCTCTACGGCCTGCTTTAGCACCTCATATACCTGAGGTGACATTGCATTGATTAGCTGGTCGATATTCATTAGCGCTCGCTCTTATATTGTTTAGTTAGGTAGGCAATTCGCACACGATTAATCAAATACCACACTAACCCGAGAATAATGCCGCCCATTGCAATCCATTGTTGCATCTGTGGATCATTAATTGGGTCGTCCAGATAATAAAATATGAAGCCAGCAATACTGACAAATAGCGCTAGCATCGTCTGAAATTGAATTGATTGAATTGCTTTAATACGTTCAACGCGTTTTGAGCTCTGGGACTGCTCAAGGCTTTGCTCCGTTAATGATAAATCGCAATGAGGACATTCTTTTGCTTTGTCAGAAATTTGCTCGCTACACGACGGACAGCTGATAATTGCCATGTTTAACCTTTAGGTATTATTGTTTGGACTAGATCCTACCTGAGCACTTTTTCAAAGTAAATAAAAAGCCCTCATATGAGGGCCTCAACAACGTTATTCACGAATAGACCTTAATCATTTGGATTAAAATTCTTCCAATAATCTTTAACGGTCGTTTTCATTTCTTTCGCCAGCATTAAAATGCCAAATAGATTCGGAATTGTCATTAGTACGATGGCAACTGCCGCTAACGTCCAAACTAGGGTAGTATCAGCGAACGATGCCCAAAAGAAACCGCCAACATAGAACACTCGATAGGTGTTAACCCATTTGCTACCCCACAAGTAAGTTACCGCGCGATCGCCATAATACGACCATGCAATTGCCGTCGAAAAAGCAAATAATAGTAAGCCAATTGATACAATATATTGGCCATACTCACCGAAATAGCCTTGTTTAAATGCAATCGTTGTTAACTTTGCGGAGTGAACTAATGATTTACCTGTCACATCAACAGCATTATTTGTTAACTCTCCATCTACCACGTCGAGTGCGCCATTAAATGGCTGGCCATCAATGCTATAACTCACTTCTTCAGCAATCGAACGTGAGGCTAGCAACGTATATCCCGTATTAGTCGCCTTACCATCAATGACTTGGAACGAGCCATTAAAGTTTTCGATGTTAGTGCTGTCATCTTCGTTGATAAGTTTGAATAATTCTTTGCGATCACTATCGACCTTATCGCTGATAGTACCTGCCATGTATGTCATGTCCGAACGTTGAAATTCATTTTCAAATTTTTGATTCCAAACGCCTGATGACAAAATAACCATACCTGTCAACGTACAAATAATAATAGTATCGATAAACGGTTCTAAAATTGACACCATACCTTCAGCCACAGGCTGATCCGTTTTAGCAGAAGCATGTGCTATTGGTGCGCTACCCTGGCCCGCTTCATTTGAGAACAAGCCACGGTTTACACCACGGTTGAACGCATAGGCGAAACTCGCACCAAGGAATCCACCAACAGCAGCTGACCCTGTAAATGCGTATTCAAATACAGATAGAAATGACGGTACTAAATTATCGATGTTATAGAAAATTACCGCTAACGCACCGATGATATAAATCACCGACATAAACGGAACTATCGTTGACGTTACTTTAGCGATTCGAGAAATGCCGCCTAAAATTACCAACGCTAGCACAATTGAAAGTACGCCACCCGCAAGCATACGGTCAATACCAAAGGTGTCTTGCAGACCCACCGTAATATTATTAACTTGGGGCATGTTACCTGTGCCAAACGACGATATGATGGTTGCGATTGCAAAAATCACCGCTAACCACTTCATGTTCAAGCCTTTGTCCATATAATACATTGGACCACCAGCCATGGTACCGTCTTCCACTTGATCGCGATATTTATGCGATAAAGTCACCTCTACAAATTTTGTCGTCATCCCAAAAAATGCGGTCGCCCACATCCAGAATAACGCTGCAGGACCACCTAAGAATAAGGCGAAAGCAACACCACCTATATTTCCCGTACCGACAGTACCTGATAACGCTGTAGCAAGCGCTTGAAAATGAGTAGTATCGCCCTTGTCATCTTTCTTTGCATATTTGCCTGTAACAACATTCCATGCGTGTTTGAAGTATCTGACTTGGGGAAATCCAAGATAAAGGGTAAAAAATAAACCGGTTCCTAATAATAGAAACGGAAAGTATTGAGCACTCCCGAGATAACCGTCGAGAAATGTTAAAAAATTATGTATGGCTTCCACACTAACTTCCTTAAATTATAATTATTTTTGTGACGGACTCGATCATAACCCAATATCAATCAACAATTAAGATAGAACCCTATAGTTTATAAATTTTCTTTGTAACTTAATTTGGACAATAAAAAGCCCACCAAATGGTGGGCTACATTTTACATTATTTTGCTGGACTGCTTACACCAGCTGCGATGAACGGAATAACGCGATGGATCAGTCCTTCAATATCGACGTCGGCCCCAAAATCGGCTTTCGCAATATCGATAAGCGCCTTGCTTGATGCCATCGTGAACACCACAGAACCTAACGTAAAGTGTAAACGCCAAAATATTTCTTCTTTCGACAAATGCGGATTAGCTTCACGTACTACATGATTAAACAGACCAACGACTTTGCCGTAATGAGTCATGATGTACCAACGAAGGTGCCCTTGACTCTCAACATAGCCGCGCCCTAATAGGCTTAAGAAAACTGTCGTTCCTTGATGTTTGAACGAATCAAGCGCTAACAATGGCTCTATCAAACAGTTAAACACTTGAATTTGGTCAACACGCTTTTCGTCATCGACTAATGCTTGAAGTGACGACTCTAGTGCGGGTGCAAATACATCAAGGTATCTTGCGAGTACAGCTTGGATAAGTTCTTTCTTCGAGCCAAAATGATAGTTAACCGATGCAAGGTTCACTTCAGCCTGACTGGTAATAAGTCGTAACGAGGTATCCGCAAAACCGCGCTCTGCAAATAGTTGCTCGGCAGCGTTAAGAATTTTTGTTTTTGTGTCTATTTTCTGCACACTACTTTTCCTATCATTAAACAAACGTTTAAAATATAACGTCTATAAAAACTGTGTCAAGTGCGAAAGTATACGCTAATAAAATGAGAAAAAGAACCTTGCGTTTTAGCGGTTTAATCACCTAATGCATGATAAAAGACTTGTATAGTAAATAAAAAAACGCCGCTTAATTTAAAAAATCAAACGGCGTTGCAAGAACTTATCAGTTAATTATTTAGTGAATTTGTCCATCCAACTAATGACAGCATCATACCACTGCACTTTATTATCTTTGTCCAATATCCAATGATTTTCCTGCGGGAAGACAATCAATTGAGACTCAATCTTTTTGCTTTGCAGGACCGTAAATGCTGCAAGTCCTTGGCCATATGGCACTCGGAAATCTTTCTCGCCATGAATCACTAACATTGGCGTTTTCCAGTTATCGACAAAGTTAACGGGATTAAACTTTTCGTAATTCTTAGGCACTTGAGCATAACTGCCCCCAAAATCGTAACTAGGGAACCAAAGTTCTTCAGTGACATTGTAAAACATCCGCATGTCAAACAGACCAGCATGGTTTACTAGGCACTTAAATTGTTCATTCCAATTACCAGCGATCCAATTAACCATATAGCCACCATATGATGCACCCAACGCACACGCATTATTGCTATCAAGCCATGGTTGCTGGCTTGTTACTGCCACGAGGCCTTTTTGAAGATCTTCTAACGGTTTACCACCCCAATCTTGATTAATGGAATCGGTAAATTGTTGGCCGTAGCCCGTGGAACCGTGGAAGTCGATCATGACAACGCCATAGCCTGCACCGGCCCATAATTGGGGATTCCAACGCGTTGACCATGAGTTCCCAAAAGACCCTTGCGGACCGCCGTGAATTAAAAATGCAACTGGGTATTTCTCGCCGGCTTTATAGTCACTTGGTTTTACCCAATAACCATACACGGTTTCATCATTCCACCCCTTAAATGAAAACTGTGAAAATTGTCCGAAATCTACGTCTTTTAACTTTTCTTTATTTACGTTAGTGAGCTGTTCAACATGTACGCCGTCAAAACTTACTTTATATAATTGGCCGGGATTATTAAGTGCTTTCTTTTTAATAACGACATCATTGCCAGCAACGCCGACGATGTTAGCGCTACCCTCGCCTTGGATCTGTTTAATATCACCAAATTGAATATTAATCATAAATACAGATACCTGCCCAATATCTTGAGCAGTAACAATAAGATTACGACTATCAGGCGCAAACATTAATTGCCTTGCCGATCTGTCCCATAATGGCGCAACTTCTTTTACAGTTCCTGTGACCAGATCTTTCAGCATAATAGCAAAGCGATCAGATTCAGCGCCGGGCTTTTCCATCGCAACATAAGCCATATAACGGCCATCCGGTGAGAATGTAGGATGTGCATCCCAGGCTTGATTTTTTTCCGTGAGGTTTTTGCGGTTCTCGCCCTTTACATCAACCTGCCATAAATCGTAATTAGTATGACCTGCTTGTGTCGTAGAGGGCGCCTTAGCAGTATAAACAATGTGATTATTGTCAGGTGTAAACGTTACTTCTTCCATGCCAGAGAACGGTTTTGCTGGCGTGTCAGTCGCCAAACCTTGAGTAATGTCTGTCACTTGCGTGATAACTTTGTCGCCAAGGTTAGCAACAAATAAATGTTTATAGCTTCCGTCTTTCCACGTGTCCCAATGGCGTACCATCAGCTGATTGTAAACCTTACCAGCATTAGGAGTCGCTTTTTGTGCTGCGAACTTATCTGCACTACAACGAAGCGACTGACAGTCATTGAACGCAGACATCGATAGGACAATTTTGCTACTGTCTGACGCTATCTTAAAACCTTCGACCGTTAGTGGAAGGTTAGTGACCTGTTTAGCTTCCCCGCCCGTTAATGGTAAGTTCCAAACCTGAGGACTACCACTGCGGCTACTAATGAAATAGATGGACGAATTATCATGACTCCACACAACACTATGCTCTGTCGATGCATGGTTTGTGAGCTGTACATCTGACTGTTGTTGATTGAGACGTTTTAGAAACAAATTAGATAAAGTCGATTTACCATCAATTGTCTTTAACCCATAAACCAAGGATGCGCCGTCTGGTGAAACAGCGGATGAATGAATTGAATCTAATTGCGTAAGTGTACGTACGTCAAATCCTTTAGCGAATGTCATTGGCGTTGCAATTAATGCAGCAACCATCAATCCATGAATCTTAGAAAATCGACCTTTCATGTCAATAAACCTTAAAAAATTGAGAATTATTATTGTGGTATAGGGTATACCAGTTTGATTTAAGGGGTGCAAATAAATCCCTCACTTGAGCGCTATCTTTACAAAAAAGGCACTCAAGTGAGTGCCTTTTGTACTGATGTTCTAAAACTATGCTGGATCTTGTAATTTAACTTTCCACGTAGCTGGACCCGTTTCGTGGGCGTTATCACCCGTTGAATCAACGGCTACCGTTACTGGCATATCTTCAACTTCAAATTCATAAATGGCTTCCATCCCCAATTCTGGAAATGCAACAACACGTGCCTTTTTGATCGCTTTAGACACAAGATACGCTGCGCCCCCCACAGCCATTAGGTAAACAGATTTGTTGTCTTTAATCACTTCTACTGTTGCTGGACCGCGTTCCGCTTTACCGATAGTACCAAGTAAACCCGTCTCTTCGAGCATCATCTTAGTAAATTTATCCATACGCGTTGAAGTTGTTGGTCCAGCGGGACCAACAACTTCATCACCGACAGCGTCGACAGGACCAACGTAATAGATAAACTTACCGTTGAAATCTACACCAGCAGGTAAGCCTTCACCAGACGTTAACAGTTCTTGAATTTTCTTATGTGCAGCATCACGACCCGTTAAAATCTTGCCGCTAAGAAGTACTGTCTCACCCGTTTTCCACTCTGCAATGTCTTCTTTAGCAAGGTTGTCAACATTCACACGACGTACATTCTCACCGACTTCCCATGTGATTTCAGGCCAATCTTCCAATTTAGGTGGTTGTAAGTCCGCAGGGCCGCTACCGTTTAAATGAAAGTGAACATGGCGGGTCGCTGCACAGTTCGGGATCATAACAACGGGTTTTGATGCCGCGTGTGTCGGTGCTGACTTAATTTTAATATCTAATACGGTATGTACACCACCAAGACCTTGAGCCCCTATGCCAAGTTTGTTAACACCATTAAAGATATCTAAACGCAATTGCTCTTCGCCAGACTGCGGTCCATTTTCAATCAACTCATTAATATCAATACTTTCCATTAATGACTCTTTAGCCATGACCGCTGCTTTTTCAGCCGTACCGCCAATACCTATGCCAAGCATACCCGGTGGACACCAGCCTGCACCCATCGTAGGTACCGTTTTCAACACCCAATCTTCGATTGAATCGCTTGGGTTTAGCATAACCATTTTCGATTTATTTTCACTACCGCCGCCCTTTGCAGCAATCATCACTTCAACTTCGTCTCCAGCAACCATGTCGATGTGAACGACTGCAGGCGTATTGTCTTTGGTATTTTTACGACTACCAGCTGGATCAGCAACAATAGAGGCGCGAAGTGGGTTATCAGCATTGTTATAAGCACGGCGCACACCTTCATCAACCATCTCTTGAACAGTTAAGTCGGAATCCCAGCGAACATTCATACCAATTTTAACAAAACACGTCACAATGCCAGTGTCTTGACATAGTGGACGATGTCCTTCGGCTGACATACGAGAATTGATTAGGATTTGTGCCATAGCATCCTTTGCAGCGCTACTTTGTTCCGTGTTGTACGCCTTTTCCATCGCGTCAATGAAGTCTTTTGGATGGTAGTAAGAAATGTACTGCAGTGCGTCTTCAATACTGTCGACGAAATCTGCTTTTTTGATTACTGACATTAAAATCCCCTTCGGATTGCTTCTATTACTTTATTAGGATTAAGTTGTTAACGAGATAGAACAGCGCTAAAACTTTTTATTATTTAAGTATATAATACCTTGCAATAAAGTCACTAGCCAAGTGCTACCATCGTCCAAGAGCAGTAAAAGGTTAAAATGTCCACAGCGTTCCAAGTTAGTTCTCTTAATTTATCCATCTCTTCTCGTGAGTTATTTAAATCCATTGCCCATTTGCCTTGGTCAATGTTACTCGACTCAGGAAGTAGCAATCACATAGACGCCCATCACGACATTATTGTTTTTGATCCTGCCATGACGTTAGTCTCCGATGACGAGTTAACAACCATCGTCGATACTAAGACGCATCAAACAAAAACATCACAGTGTAATCCTTTTGATGTGTTGGCGGATGAACTCGCTAAATTTGACTTTTGTACCCACAGATCAAACTTCCCTTT
>MPDF01000022.1 GCA_001874365.1 Gammaproteobacteria bacterium MedPE
TGAGTCGACAACATCTTGCTCATCAGGTGAACATCCAGCTAGTGCTGCAATAACACCTACGGCTAGTAGTGATTTTAGAAATTTCATTGTCATCATCCTTAAAATTGATTGCTAATTGCTAAGTTTAAAAAAGCACCACGTGTTGTTGAATCGCCATCAATGGTTGTTTTATCCAATGAATACCCTAATCCAAGACCAAACCAGCCCCAGGTTAATTCACCTGATAAATAGCTCAGTTCATTACCAACTAAATTGTTTGAATAGGTCAGGCGAGTATTTGGTACAAATGATGTTTCAGGCTTATAAGCTATTGATGCTGTCATCCACTGCTCTTCGACCCCAACAGGCGTAATGTGATCACTCTCTAAACTAAAGTCAGCACTGAAGCGATTGTCATTTGAAATATAGTTTGCTTGAACAGTTGCATAGCTGGTGGCTTTATAGGTTTCTGTTAAATCAATACGGTCAGAATAAGACAATGCCGTTAAACAATTACTTTGGCTTATGTCATTACTTAAACTATTACAATTTTTACCAAGTTCACCATAATCAAATTCAGGTTCGTTAAGATTAGATAGAGTTAAACCTATATTGTAATTTTTAGCTGACCAATAGGCTGAAAGATCTAGGGATAATTCAGTTGCTTCATTTTTAAAATCTTCGTAGTCATCTAAGAAAATATCGGATAAGTCCTCATCACCATCGGCTGCTTGAAAACCAATAACTTGTTTTGATAAGCCTAAACGTTGCACATTTAAACGCGCACCAAGGTGTAAATCCCCCTCCCAATCTCGCTTTGTCGATTGCCACACTAACCGACTATAACCGAATGAAAACTCAAGCATGTCTGCAACTTTGACATAACCTGCGGCGTTAGTTTCAAGAGTTTGTTGCAGTGGATTGTAACGGACGTTGTCGTCTAATATTTCGACATGAGCACTACCATAAGCGCGTGTACTCACACTAAAAGCATCGTGTTCACGTTTCCAGAGCATAGATAGGGGGACTTCAAGACCAACATTTACATCGGCATAACCTTTGTCACCTGCTAGTTTTAATACCGTATTAAAACGGTCAATTAACGCATTAGCTTCATCTAACGTGATATCGTCACGATCTAACTCATCAATTAAATCTTCAATATCATCTGCAAAATCAGCATCACCAATTTCACCACCCACTCTTAGGGATGTTAGATAGGCGAAGCTGGTGGATTGCTTCATATGAGCATTCATACTTGCAATATTAACGCCATTCAAAGCATGTGCATTATGTGTCGCAACGCTATAACGGGAATTTCCCACTTGATCACCTTGCGCAGCGTAAAGTGGCGCAGCAACTAATAGTGCTAATGGTGTTAATTTTTTGAAGTTCATTCTCAACATTCCTTTTGGTAGGCGGGAGCTGTGTTTTAAACAAGATGTTTCAATTGAACCATATAAAGTAGTACCTAAAAAGTAATTTTAGACAAAAAGTATTAGTTTTACTTACTTTCGCTTACGCAATCTTACACAAACAAACATTTTGACCACACTATCCGACAGTCTTTAACGCGTGCTTTCCTTATTATTATCTCAGCTTCTAAACAAATAAATATTTAAACAGCCCAAACACATTTTATAAGGAAAATATCATGACAAGGTTAAACAAAATTTCAGTTTCAATTATCGCCGTATTAACAACATTAGGGTTAAGCTCAGTGGTTAATGCAGCCTCTAAAAGTCCTCACAGTGTAGGCGTACAATTGTCTGGTGGTTCAGCTAAATACAAAGACTCTAAACAAGATGGTGACGGTGTTGGGCAGCTTTACTTTCACTATAATTATGCGTTTAGCGATATTTGGTCAGTAGAAGTCGGTTTGAATACTGCAGCGGAAGCAGACAAATGGAAATGTACTGACTCTAAAGATAAGTTTGTTTGTGAAAAACAAAATAACAAACTGTTTAATTTAAACGCCGATAAATTAAATTACAGCAATGTCGTCGTTGCCGGTAAAGGTCAATACGCGCTAACAAAGCGTAATAGTTTATATGGAAAACTCGGCGTTCAATTTTATGATTATGACATCAAAAATGGCAAAACAACGCTTGCTGAAGATGACGGTTTAGGGTTATTTGCTGAAGCAGGTTGGCAATACAAGTGGGACAATGGCTTAGCACTCAATGCAGGGTTACAAACCATGAAAATGGGCGATTTAAAAGTTTCTGGCTCTACGATTGGCCTTAAATATCACTTTTAAATGACAATTATATATAGCCAAATAGATAAGCTATTTGGCTATCTTATTTAAAACACATTAAATAACTGCTTAAGTGACTGAACCTGTCGCCGACTAACATCCACTTGTTGATTTGATTTCATTACCGCAACTAGGCTACCGGCGGCCATTCCTTCTTCTAGCCTCAAAATATTATCTATTCTGACTATTTCACTGCGGCTTGTTTTAAAAAAATGTGCTGGATTAAGTCGTTTTTCAACTTTGTTCAGAGACGAGTGAATATAAGACTTTCCTTGGCTGGTGTATACAGCGACATGATTGCCAACAGACTCAAAACGCTCAATCTCTTCTAAACGAATAATTTGATTGCTGTCGCCTATCTTTAACAACAAACCGTGATTATCCGGAAGGTAATCAATCACCTCCTCTGTTTTTACATCGCGCGCGAGTTTTACCCGTTCAATTGTTTTAGCTAATCGCTCGCTGTTTACTGGTTTAACAATGTAATCAGTGGCATTTAATGAAAATGCATCAACCGCGTGCTCATTAAACGCCGTGCAAAATACAAACTTAACGGTAGGATCTATTTGCAGTGCCAATTCAAGACCAGTCATTTCTGGCATTTGAATATCTAAAAATGCCAGATCAACAGCCGTGTTATCTAAAACATCTAATGCTTCTGCTGCAGTTTTTGCTTGAGCAACAACGTCAATATCGTCAAATTTTTCTAACAAACGATTGAGTTCAACTCTCGCTAATCGTTCGTCATCGACAATCAATACTTTAAGCAAGTGGCAACTCCATTTTCACGTCAAAATAGCTATCAGTTTTTGTTTGATGCCAATCATACTTATTACCGAACATTAACGCTAATCGTTGTTTAACATTCTTCATACCAGTATTAGTACCATCAGCCTGAGACGGTTTATTAATAGAATTCCCCACCATTAATTGCCATCTTTTATTATCTATTTTAGTGGCACTAATCATTATTTTTCCCGGTTCGCTATTCGGTGAAATACCGTGTTTTATCGCATTTTCAACGAGAGTTAATAACGTTAATGTTGGAATTTTTTGCGTTAGTAAATCATCTTCAATTGTCACACCAAGTTGCAGGCGCTCTTCCAATCTGATCCCTTCAATAGTGAGATAGCGCGAACAAACTTGCCATTCTTCATCCATTGAAGATGTCGCTTTTAAATGCGCATGTAAATGGGTTCTAAACAGCTCTGATAGTTGAGTTACCGTATCGGCGGCTTTATCTTGATCTTCATAAATCAGCGCTCGAATACTGTTAAATGCATTAAATAAAAAATGAGGATTTAATTGATTAGTTAGCTGTTGAATTTGCGCATGATGCATTTCTTTTTGGACCTTACGTCTATTCATTTGCTGATACCAAAACAAATAAACAATCGCCCACCCCAAAAATACAATGTATGAGTTAAAAATGATTAAACTTAAGAAATTTAACTTAGACATATCGAACTGCAAAACGCCTTCGTCATTCGTTAACTGAAAACCATTAATATCAGTAAATTTAAGCATTTCTATTTGCCCAATACCAAGAGTTCCTGCTAGGGCTATAAAACAAATAATAAAAATAAAGACTAAAAATCGCCATATTTTTTGCCATGACAATGCACTACTGACAATTTTGTATTTTAAGTAGGTGCGAACAAATAAATGGGTCATCAAAAAGAACCACAAACCGTCGAGTGCCGCTCGCACAATGATAGCTGTATATTGATGTTGCTCTGTTACCACAGCCTGCAAAATAGAGACAGTCAGCACCAAATTAAATAGCAACCCAACAACGGTGACTATTTTATAGCTTTTCGTTGTCGTAAAAACGAGTGAAAAATAATCTTTAATACTTTTTCTAATTAGTGCTTTATTCATATCGTAATGCATCTACTGGATTTAATTTCGCGGCTTTAACTGCCGGAGCGAGACCAAAGACTACGCCAATTGCTGTTGTAAATCCAAAAGAAAGTCCTATTGCCCACAATGGCACCATGACACCACTTGAGCCAGGCATAAACATCGAAACCATTGAAGCAAGTCCATAACCTAACAGCAGGCCTATGACACCGCCTAAAAGGGATAATAATAATGCTTCAACCAAAAACTGAAACAGAATAAATTGCGGACTGGCGCCTAACGCCTTAGCAATTCCAATCTCTTTAGTACGTTCAGTCACTGACACCAGCATAATATTCATAATACCAATACCACCTACAAGCAAACTGATCCCAACAACACCAGAAGCAACGAGTGTCACCGATGTCGTGATACTCTCAAATTGTTTTTTCGTTTTTTCAGCTGTGATGAATTCAAAATGATCAACATCATCACCACTTAGCTTGTGCTTTTGTCGTAATACTTGGCGAATATTTTCTTTGATGTTTTTAAAGTTAGCACCGTCAGCGGGTCTAAACATGATATCGATGTTATCTGTCGCCTGACTGCCATTTAACGATCGTACGGTGCTAAATGGCGCAATAATGTAATTGTCTTGGTCAAAACCAAATAAGCTACCGCGCTTCTCAGCGAGTCCAATAACTCTGAACCAATCACCGCTAAGGTTAATAAATTCACCAACAGGATCTGCTGGCATGTTAAGTTTTTTAGCCACTGACGCGCCAATAAATGCTACGCGACGACGACGTAAATCATCACTTTCAGATAGAAAACGTCCGAGCTCAGGATACACATGAATAACAGCTTGATAACTACTGTCTGTACCAATAATTTGAGTTTGCGTGTTATTGCGCCCATATTGCACGCTAGAGCCGAGACTGAATGCGCGCATAACCGCAGTCATGTCCTGCACATTTTTTATTTTTCCTTTAAGCAATAAAAAATCATCATAGCTAATTTTATTACTCGCCCCCAACATCTCCTGTTCTGGATTGGTGTAAGCACGTAATGTCACCATATCACTACCAAGATCATCAAGTTGGTCTGTAATATTCGCGCTTAAGCTTTCCATAATCGCAACAACAGTAATTACAGCACCAACACCAATAATAATACCTAAGGTAGTTAATGCACTGCGCATTCCATGCGCTGTAATCGCTTGAGTAGCAGCTTTTGAACCTTCAAAAAATGCATGCAATATTTTACGCATGTTGAGCTTCCTTGTGATTTTCGATATCACTTTCTATCTCACCATCAACGAGTCTGACAACACGTCGACAATGATCGGCAATATCGGCTTCATGAGTTACTAAAATAATGGTGTGTCCTTGATCGTGTAATTCATCAAACAAATCCATAATATCGCGCGTTGTTTTACTATCGAGATTACCAGTAGGTTCATCGCCAAGAATAATCGCAGGATTAGTAACAAGTGCCCTTGCGATAGCCACACGTTGTCGTTGGCCACCTGAGAGTTGATTAGGTAGGTTTTTAACTTTATCGCTCAACCCAACGCGTTTGAGAGCTTCTAACGCTAACTTTTTTCGCTCGCTATTTGGCATTATGCGATAGATAAGCGGTTGCATAACGTTTTGTAAAACACTTGCTCGCGGCAATAGATTAAAACTCTGAAAAATAAACCCTACACCATAGTTTCGAATCTCAGCGAGTTCAGCTTCACTTTGACTCGCAACATTTTGTTCATCAAGCCAATATTCACCATCACTGGGATTATCAAGACAGCCTAAAATGTTCATTAGTGTTGATTTTCCAGAGCCAGATGGCCCTGTAATAGCAACGTACTCGTTTTTATGAATCGATAAATCAACATTTTTTAATGCGTAAAAAGCTTCATCTGCCATATGGTAGCTTTTACTCACGTTATTGATTTCGATAACCGCTTTACTCTCTTGTGAATTCATTATTAACTATCCTTTTTCAGGCGTAGTTCACTACCCTCTTTGATATCACCCACAGTGCGACTCGGCCCAGTAACAACGACTTGTTGTGCAGTTAATCCATTAGTTATTTGTTGACGAGTATCTGTTGCCATTCCAACATCCACCCATTGTTTTTTAGCGCTGTTGTTATCAATAACCCACACATAATTTTTGTCGCCATCTTTTAAAATGGCCGAAATAGGTACGCTTAAAGACTCATCCGATTGAGCCGTAATAATTTCAGCTCGGCAACTCATACCAGGATAAAGCTGCTGACTTTCGGTTAATAACACTTTAACGCGAAAGTACAAACCCAATCCTTGGCGATCAGCCCTTGCTGATGTGCCAATACTTGTCACATCACCTGAAATCGATTTTTTAGGATTGGCGGCAGCAAACACTTCTACTTTCATACCTGGTTGCACACTAGCGATATCAGCCTCATCCACGCGAAGTTCGGCTAAAATAGTTTTAGGATCAGCTAAGGTCATTAACGCTGAGCCAACAATGTTAGTTGTGCCAGCAATAACCGTTTCACCAGGCTTCACATCAACAGCAGCAATAAGCCCAGGCATTGATGCTCTAAAAGTTGTTTTATTTAATCTATCTTTTGAAAAGTCTAATGATGCTTTGTTTTGATTTAATCGCTCTTGTGCTGCCTTAACTTTGATTTTAGAAACATTTAACTGGCTCTTAAATTGTGCCAAATCATCTGCACCAATGAGTTTTTGTCTAAATAGTTTAGATTTAACCGCATACTGACGGCGCATTTCATTATATTGCTCTGTTACAAACTCGATTTCGATTTTTTGAGCATTGACCGCCGCTTGATTATTAGCGACATCGGCAGCGAAAGCAGTTTGATCTAATTGCATCAAAATTTGCCCTTGCTCGACATATTCACCCTCTTCAACCAAAACCTGCGTTACTATCCCTGTAACTTCTGAGCGGATTTGAATTTGCGTATTAAAAATCAAATTGCCTGAGGCTAAAATACTATCTGAGAGCACCTCTTTAGCAACTTGCTCACTGTTAACTTGCAAACTTTGTTGACTCTTATCCATTTTTTTCCAGACCACTAAGGCAGTAACACTGCTAATAATGGCTAACAATATAATGATTTTTTTCATTATTTTTTCCTTTAAACCAAACAGTAAATCGCTTGTATTAAGTAAATAAAACAAACCATCCTAGGAAGATTACAACTAATGGTAATGCTGAGAAAATAAATGCCTTAACCATTGGCATTTTACAACAACGGTTGAAACCAATGGCAGCAATAACGATTGACCATAATGAGAATAAGTTAATTGACTCAGCCCATTGATAAAGTGCATCACCCGGTAGATAACCTAATACAAGCTGATTCAATGACGCGTAATTAATTAAAGATAGTGGTAAGTCACCAGATGCTGCAGTGAAAAATAATGCACTGAAACCTAATGTGTTAATTAACCCAGGCATCTGTGTCCAAATAGTGAAAACAAACCAATCACCAAATTTGAAGTCAGGTTTAGTGTTGGCAGCGCTAGAACCAATGACTAAGTAGTACACGGTAAAAATAAGCGTAATAGCCGGCAACATTACGGCAGAAGAGACTGCTGCCATGATGCCCATATAGTCAGCCATCATTTCCATCCCTTGTTTTGCCGCTTCTCGCTCTGAGGTAGACATATCACCAGCAGCCATTAACTGTTGTTCAATAAGCCACTCTGGTGACATACCACCGAAAAACAGCATTGAAGAAACGGAGGTCACAGCAATAATCAATAGCAGACCAAGAACAGCCCACTTTTTATTTTCCTTTAAAGTATCGAATACAGATTTAGGTTCTACGAATATATTGACCAACGACATTGGTGTTGAGTTACTCATAAATAAGTCCTTGTAGTTTAGTTTTTTAGAATAGATGAAGCCATTAACATAAGACTAAAACTCGGTAACACGTGTTTGATTAACGTTTGTGAGTCCATTAAAACTACGCCAAAGTTAATAAATTCAACAACATTGAGATATTCAGTCATGTATCAGCTCCTTTTTTGATGCTGATATATTACTGATGTAGTAAAAATAAAATGGATAAAAGTGATGAACGGTAGATAGAAATGATTTTCGGTAAAATGAGAGGCCATGAGTAAAAAAGGGCATTAAAAATGCCCTTTTTAAACAGTGATCCGTAGTGTTAACTTGCTTTTTTAAGCAGGCCTTTCTTTTTCATATAAACCAATAACAATGAAATAGCCGCTGGTGTGATACCAGAAATACGGCTTGCCATACCCAATGTAGCAGGGCGAGCTTCAGTAAGCTTTGCAACCACTTCATTAGATAAACCAGATACTTGACTATAATCTAAGTCGATTGGTAGCAATGTATTTTCATTGCGTTGTTGTTTCTCAACTTCGTCCATTTGGCGAGCAATGTAACCCGCATACTTAATTTGTGTTTGAACTTGATAAGCCGCATCTTCTTTTTCAAGACCTGGACCACAACCATCAATTTTCATAAGATCATCGTACGTTAATTCAGGACGACGTAGTAATTCTTCTAAATTTGCTTCACGGCTCATTGGATTCTTTAATAAATCGTTAAGCTGTTCAGCTTGTTCGCTTTTAGCTTGGATCCAATGAGACGATAAACGTTGCTTTTCTTGTTCAACGTTTTCAATTTTTTCGTTAAACAGTTTCCAACGATGATCATCAACCAAACCAAGTTCACGACCTTGCTGTGTTAAACGAATATCCGCATTGTCTTCACGTAATAACAAACGGTATTCTGCACGTGAAGTAAACATGCGATAAGGTTCTTTAGTACCAAGTGTTGATAAATCGTCAATTAACACGCCCATATATGCTTGGTTACGTTGCGGTGACCAAACGTCTAAATCTTGTGATTGACGAGCGGCGTTCATCCCCGCAATTAATCCTTGAGCACCGGCTTCTTCATAACCCGTAGTACCGTTGATTTGACCAGCGAAGAAAAGACCATTAATAAATTTGTTCTCAAGGCTTGGTTTTAAATCTCGAGGATCAAAGTAATCATACTCGATAGCGTAACCAGGACGTGTAATGAAGGCATTTTCAAAGCCCTTCATCGAGTTAACCAATTTTACTTGTACATCAAAAGGTAAGCTGGTGGATATTCCATTAGGATAAACTTCATTGGTTGTTAATCCTTCAGGCTCAACAAAGATTTGATGTGATGCTTTATCAGCAAAACGAGTGATCTTATCTTCAATGGATGGGCAATAACGTGGGCCAGTTCCCTCGATCACACCAGTAAACATTGGGCTGCGATCTAATCCATTACGAATAATGTCATGCGTATTTTCGTTAGTATGAGTGATATAACATGGGATCTGTTGTGGATGATCGTTTTTATCGCCAATAAATGAAAATGTTGGTAATGGTGTATCGCCTGGTTGCGCTTCTAGCTTAGAGAAATCAATAGTGCGGGCATCAATACGCGGTGGGGTTCCTGTTTTTAAACGATCAACACGTAATGGTAACTCACGTAATCGCGCTGCTAATTTGATTGAAGCGGGATCGCCAGCACGACCACCCGTGTGATTTTCTAATCCAATATGGATAGTACCACCTAAGAAAGTTCCTACCGTTAAAACAACTGCTTTAGCGGTGAATTTAATACCCATTTGAGTAACAACACCACAAACTTGATCATTTTCTACGATTAAGTCATCGCATGATTGTTGAAAAATAGTGAGATTTGGTTGGTTTTCTAATTTAGCGCGAACGGCTGCTTTGTATAAAGCGCGATCAGTTTGAGCACGCGTAGCACGAACTGCAGGACCTTTACTCGAATTAAGCGTTCGAAACTGAATGCCAGCTAGGTCAGTAGCCTGCGCCATGTACCCACCAAGGGCATCAATTTCTTTAACTAAATGCCCTTTACCAATACCACCAATGGCCGGATTACAAGACATTTGACCTAAGGTATCGATGTTATGCGTCAACAGTAGGGTATTTTGCCCCATACGTGCAGCGGCTAGCGCAGCTTCAGTGCCTGCGTGACCACCACCAATGACAATTACATCAAACTGTTTGCTAAATAACATTTCTCATACCACGTGTTTCAAAAGGGCGAATATTCTACCAATTTTTTATCCGATCTAAAACGATCATTTTTTGGAGATCCAACACATAATATAAATAGAATTATTTAAAGATCTTTATTATCTCTTATTATTAATGATCGGTTAGATCTGTGCGTAAGTGATCTAAGATCCTGATGATCATGATCTTAATGGTGATCATAAAGTGTTAAATGATCACGATCTATCTTGGGATCAAATTGTGTATAAAAGTGTTAGTTATCCACAGGGGGTTTTATTGTTAAAGTTATTAACGAATAAGTATTTTTATATAGGGTGATATAAAGTAGTTATTCACAGGTTTAATTGTTCGAAAAATGAGTTTTTGAATAACTTTTTTAGATCTTAAACCTAAAAAAACGGATCTCATGGTGAAAATGAGATCCGTTTTAGCATGATCTTGTCGTTAAAATGAGTGTGATCTTTGCTTGTGTGATCACACTATTTTTAACTTGAAAGTTTATTTTTCCACTGCTCAAACCAATTTTGAGCGTGATCTTCTGGTATATCTCCGGTGCTAACATCAATGTTTAATGTGTCTGTGATCTGTTTTGCTCCACGATCTTTAAGCATTTGATCGACTGTTTTACCTGCTTGGCAAAATGTATCGTAGTTAGTGTCACCTAGTGCACAGACCGCATATTCGATGTGTTTCAGGTCGGTTTGAATGGCAAGTTGATCAATAAAATTTAAGATATTATCTGGAAATTCACCAGCACCATGAGTCGAAGTACAAAGGATCCATGTTTGCGGTATGGTGAGATCGAAGTCGTTAAGATCAGGGGCTAGATGTTGGTTTATTTCACGATCATCCGGCACAAGAGTCGCCAGATGATCCGCTACATATTCACTTGATCCAAGCATTGTACCGACGATAAAGTGGATTGGTTTCATGTTATTTCCTATTTAAAAAAACTGGCTTCATCACCGCTGTAGGTAATGGAACGTAAACAAAATTGCTGACATTGTTGGATGAGCTTAATACGCTCAAAAGTAGGCATTTGCTGGTGTTGCCAACGCAATGGAATAAGTGTGGCTTCGTTTAGGGTGCCCATGATTGCGCTAGCGACAATATGAGATTCTTGATTTAGAAATCTACCTTGTTTGATCCCTTGATTTATTATTTGTATAAATACTTGTTTAAATTGATCTTTAAAACGAAATCTATGTTGTTCAATTGATTCTGATAATGGTTCTGCAAAGAGAGCATATGATAGTTTGTCGGACATTAGAGCACGAGAAAATAGCTGTTCGAGCGCCGTGGTTAGTTGTTCGTTAGGATCATTTGAAGTAAAAATTTGTCCATGATCGAGTAATAGGTCTTGTTCAGTAAGCTCACAATAAACTTGTTCTAATAAATGGTTTTTACTTTGATAATGTTTGTAGACAGAGCCAACAGCAAGACCTGAATAGTTGGCTACTTTTTTGATAGTTAATCCGTTAAAACCTTCTTGCGAAACAATAGATTTTGCTGCATCAAGTAGTTTTATACGCTGCTTTGTCATATGAGCGCGTGTTTTTTCAGTTGGTCTATAAGCCATAACTTACTAATTTAGTTAATTTTTAGTTAGCTTACCTACAACATGCAAAAATGTGAATTATTGTTCACTTATTTGGCTGGCTTAGCGAGTAAATAGTGTAAATCTTCAGGGAGAGAGTTTTTACCAAAGCGTTTTTCAAACAGAGTTGCTTTTGATTTAGCGTCATCAAGCTGATCACGTTGCAAATGTTCCCTAATTAATTTTATTAAACGTGCTTTCTCAGCAGGCTTAATCAATATTTTAGCCTTAGCTTGTTTTGCAAGTCGAGCTTTTTGCACTGCCTTATCTGAAAAATGGCGTATTTGTTGATTATTTTCTGGAAGAACGCTGAGTGGTTGCGTATCAGCCTGTGAAGAGCGGGGGCTTAGCTCTAATGATTCTTCCGCCTGTTCTGGTGCTGGCTCAAACGATTCTTCTGTGATGGGCGGTGATTGATAATTCGCAGGGAAGTTAAGTATCAACAAGCCCACCAGCATTACGCTGGCAACTAATGACAATGGTAAATAAGTTTTCAGTTTATTGGAATTGGTGTGTTGTTTTGTTTGTTGCACACTTTGTTGTGCCAGTTCTGTAATCTTGTTGTCGACACTAATTGGGGGGATCTGTGTCGCGTGCATTTTGTATTGTTTATCGATGTCATGATCGGTCATGTTATTGTTCTCCAGTCACGATGTTTAACGATAAACATTTACGTAGCGATTGATAAGCATATCGTAAGCGACTTTTTGCTGCTTCCAAAGAGCAGTCAACTATCTCTGCAATTTGCTCTAAATTTAAATCAGTTTCTTGTTTTAGTAAAAACGTTTCCAACTGAATTGCTGGTAACCGTTTCAAACAATAATTGATGGTTTTCTTCTGTTGGTTAGCAACTGTTTGTTGTTCAGGAGAATGTATATCGACTATTGTGAGTGATTCTACATCAGTGTCTGACTCTAAAGGAAGTTGCTGACGTGCGAAACGGCGGTGATGATCAACAAGCACATGGTGAGCTATGGTATAGAGCCAGGTGGTGAATTTAGCGGTTGGCTCATAACTTTCTTTTGCATTAATGAGTTTTCCCCAAAGCTCCTGCATTAAATCATCGGCCATTGATTGATCGCTACATTGCTTGAGCATATAGCGATAACTCGGACCTTTATGACGGGCATATAGCAAGTTAAACGCCATTAAATCGCCCGCCTTAAAGTCAATCATTAGTTGATGATCTGAACGTTTGATGACAAATCCTTAGCCGTTGTTAGTTGTGTTTCTAAATTTTTAGCACTGCGTAACATTTGAATAAACTCGCTTCGATATCCAAAGTTATCCTGCCCTTTATTTTCCTGAGCCAAAATTATCATATCGTCAATTGAATAATCTTTCAGGTATTTTGCACCTCGAAGTGACTGAGAGAAAGCCGCAACGGCTGTCGCAAATTTAAAATGCTGACTTGGTGTTTGGTCTAGCTGGTCTTTATTAACTATTTGGCTGATTAATTTACTGTGTTGTTGATTAGGTAATTTGTAGCGTAATTTTATTTGTGCAATGTCAGAAAATGAATCATTCGCAGAAATTTGAGGTGTCTGATACTTTAATGAATCAACTGCTGATTGTTGCGCATTGTTTAACGTCAATTCATATAAAGCAGTTACTTGATGCCCTGCACCAATCTCACCAGCATCTACTTTATCGTTATTAAAATCTTCATTGGCTAAAGCGCGATTTTCATAGCCAATTAATCGATATTCACTGACTAGGTTTGGGTTAAACTCTACTTGAATTTTGACGTCATGGGCAATGATCTTGAGCGTTGATGATAACTCATCTACTAATACTTTGCGGGCCTCATTGATATTGTCTATATAAGCGTAATTGCCATTGCCTACATCAGCGATTTGCTCCATTAAGTGATCATTATAGTTGCCTTGACCAAATCCTAATGTTGTTAATGCGATACCTTGTTTGCGTTTTTTCTTAATTAACTCTTTTAGTTGTTCAATATCGTTTAAGCCGACATTGAAATCACCATCGGTTGCAAGAATAACGCGATTAATGCCGTCTTTTATGAAGTTTTCGCTAGCAAGATTATAAGCAAGCTCAATACCTTGTCCGCCATTAGTTGAACCACCAGCATTTAATTTATCTAATGCATTGCTAATGGTTGAATATTCGTTGCCTGGAGTTGGTTTCAATACCATTCCTGCTGCACCGGCATAAACCACGATTGAAACACGATCATCATTGCTCAATTGCTTAGTGAGCATTTTTAGCGACCGTTTTAGCAGTGGGAGTTTACGAGGAGAGTTCATTGAGCCGGATACATCCAGCAAAAATACCAAATTAGCATTGCCTAATTGCGCTTTTGGAATCTCATAGCCTTTTAATCCTATTTTTAGTAATTGTCGATCGCTGTTCCAAGGGGCTGTCATTAATTCGGTATTTACTGAAAAGGGTTGCGTATTATTTTTAGGTGCTAACTGATCGTAATCAAAGTAGTTAAGCATTTCTTCAACTCTTACCGCATCTTTAGGTGGTAATTGTCCTTGATCGATGAAGCGACGAACATTGGCGTAACTTCCTGTATCTACATCGATTGAAAATGTTGAAAGTGGTGCATTGCTAACTTGCTTGACGCCATGCTCATCAAATTGTTGGTACTTTTCACTAATTGCGGGAGTAGGGCGTGATACTGGCATAATACGCATTTGTTGCGCCATCTTGTGTCGTGAAAAGTGCTGGCTTGGCATTGGTTGACTAATCAATTGTTGAGCTTCACCGATTGCCAATTCTTGATCTTGTTGAACTTCGTTAACTAATAGTTGTTGCGCTTTCTTAATGTGCTTTTCTTCTTCATCTTTTGTTGCTTTCGGTGAAGAGCCGGTGCAGCCAATCATGCTAAGTAATAATGTTAATGCGACGCTCATTGCTGTTATTTGTTTGGTGTTTAAATTCATAATGACCTCGTTGGTGTAATTCATGTGAGTTGTTATAGCTATAAACGTCAGAGTTTTGAAAAAGGGTTATTTATTTTCAATTATTTTTTATTTAGTTGAATACGTATGCAGCCAATTGAGCATTGAGGAGGTCACGAGTTACTATTTTTTGTTCAATAATAATAATTTAAAGGTGTGTTATGCGTTTACCATTGTCGTTGTATACGGCGTTATTAGTTGTTACATCAACTCAATCTTATGCTGAAACTGTTAAGGTTAAATCACCAGATGGCAAACTTGTTGTAACAGTGTCTGATGATGCTAATTATCCCTCATATCAAGTTTCTTTGGATGGTAAACCTGTCATTAATACGTCGCGTTTGGGTCTAACCTTTAAAGCGCAAGGGGAATTTAGCCAAGGTTTCTCTATTAAGAATAGTCAGCAGTTTTCAGCGGATTCAACATGGCAACAGCCATGGGGGGAAGCTAAAAATATTCGTGATAATTACCAACAGTTAACAGTTAATTTTGGTCATAACAATCAGAAGTTTGATGTTATTTTCAAGGTGTACAATGAAGGTATTGGTTTTAGGTATCACGTTCCTAAGCAAGTAAATATGAACGGTAACGTTGATATTACTAATGAGTTTACTGAGTTTTCAATTGCCAATGCAGATAAAGCACAATCATGGTGGATCCCTGCTCGCGGCTGGAATCGTTATGAATATGTTTATGAAAATACACCGGCTTTTAAAGCGGCTCATGTCCACACACCATTTACATTAAAGACTGAGCAAGGTATTCATATCAGTATTCATGAAGCGGCATTAGTGGATTATGCTGGAATGACACTAAATCAGCGCCGTCCTGGCACCTTCAAAGCTGATTTAACACCGTGGTCTGATGGTATTCTTGTTAAAAAGCAAGCTGGTTTCACAACGCCTTGGCGTACTATTCAAATTGGCCGTAAAGCCGTTGATTTAGTGAATTCAAATATCATTCTTAATTTAAATGAGCCTAATAAACTAGGTGATGTAAGTTGGGTTCAACCTGGAAAATACGTTGGTATTTGGTGGGGAATGCATCTTGGTGAAAATACTTGGGGGTCTGGTGACAAACATGGTGCAACAACATCAGAAGCTAAACGTTACATGGACTTTGCTGCCAAAAATGGCTTTGACGGCGTATTAGTTGAAGGCTGGAATATTGGCTGGGACGGTAGTTGGTATGAAAATGGTGATGTGTTCAATTTTTCTAAAGCTTACGATGACTTTGATTTTAAAGAAGTTACCGATTACGGAAAATCTAAAGGGGTACGTTTAATTGGTCATCATGAAACATCGGGCAGTGTAACTAATTACCGAAATCAAATGGATGCGGCATTTGATCTCTATAAAAAACACGGTGTCACTCAGGTTAAAACCGGTTATGTCGCTGACGGTGGGCAAATTAAGCGTGTCGATGAAAACGGTATTGTGCGTCATGAGTGGCATGATGGGCAGTTTATGGTGAATGAATATTTACATTCAGTTCAGCAAGCTGCAAAGCGTGGTATTAGCATTAATACACATGAACCTGTTAAAGATACTGGACTACGCCGCACTTACCCAAACTGGATAGCGAGAGAGGGCGCTCGTGGCCAAGAGTTTAATGCGTGGGGTACACCGCCAAATCCACCAGAACACGTCACTAATTTAATATTCACGCGAATGTTATCTGGCCCAATGGACTTTACACCGGGTATTTTTGATTTAGGTTTTAACGGCATTGGTGATGCAACAGTTAACCGTCCACAAACGACGCTAGCTAAACAACTCGCTTTGTATGTGGTGCTTTATAGCCCAATTCAAATGGCGGCTGATTTACCACGTAACTATGACAAACGCCCAGCTGCAATGCAGTTTATTAACGATGTTCCAACTGACTGGCAAACAAGTATCGCTGTTGATGGTGAAGTAGGGGATTTTGCAGTGATTGCTCGTCAGCAACGTGACAGCGATGATTGGTTCCTAGGTGCGGTCACTGATGAAAAGGCACGTCAACTCACAGTCAAACTTGATTTCTTAGCGACAGGTAAAACTTATGAGGCACAAATATACCGCGACGGTAAAGATGCTGATTGGGTGAGCAAGCCTTATGAAATGGTGATCGAGAATAAAAAAGTAACGAATAAAGATAGTTTGAATTTGCCACTAGCAACAAGTGGTGGTGTCGCTATTCGCTTTAAGGCGCTCTAATAATTGAGCTGTAGCACTTGTATATGATGGCTAAAATCGACATTATGACAATATGTCGAATACAAATTGTGAAAATATATGAGTGTTACGTTTTATCGTGTTAAAGAAGGGGAATTTACGCGATTGGTAGAAACTGAGTCTATCACAAAGTTTATTGCCCAAGAAAGTGAAAATAGCCCATTAAAATTCTCATTAGTGGGCATTAATCCTTCTCAAAAACTCGCCTATATTGTCCGCCATGGTCGTAATGATGATTTACGAACATGGCGTTTAGATACCTTAGGCGCTTTTCTTAAAAAGCTTGGAATTGCTAATTTAGAAGTGCAATTTAATTGATTATTTACCGATACAGAATGAAGTAAAGATGCGGCTGAGTAGGTCATCACTGGTAAATTCACCGGTAATTTCACTTAAACATTGCTGCGCTACACGTAATTCTTCAGCCAGTAGTTCACCGGCATTAAAACCCATCAATTGATCTTTACCAATATCAATATGCTCTTTAGCTTGTTCTAGGGCTTCTATATGGCGTGCTCGTGCCATAAAACTACCTTCGCCAACACTCTGGTAGCCCATACAATCTTTAAGGTGGTTTTTCAGCAGTTCAACGCCGTCACCCGTTTTGGCGGATATATTGAAAATAGGGTAGTCGTTATCGCTACTTTCACCGGTGGTATCACCACTTAAATCGGCTTTGTTACGAATAACAGATACACCAGTGTCATTGGGTAATTTAGCCATAAACTCAGGCCAAATTTTATGGGGATCACTGTGATTGGTTTCGGTGCTATCCACCATAAATAATACGCGATCAGCTTGGTTAATCTCATCCCAAGCACGTGAAATTCCTATTTGTTCTATTTTATCGGGGCTTTCACGTAGACCAGCAGTATCAATGATATGTAACGGCATGCCATCAATGTGAATGTGTTCACGTAGCACATCACGCGTTGTTCCTGCGATGTCTGTCACAATCGCAAGCTCTTGGCCTGATAGGGCGTTAAGCAATGATGATTTACCGGCATTAGGACGACCTGCAATAACAACGCGCATTCCTTCACGTAGTAAGCTGCCTTGGCGGGCTTGTTGGCGAACTTTATCTAGATGCTCAATGATGGCATTTAAATCACCGAGTACTTTGCCGTCAGATAAAAAGTCGATTTCTTCTTCAGGAAAATCAATCGCTGCTTCTACATAAATTCGCAGACGAATAAGAGCTTCAACGAGCTCATTAATGTGCTGTGAAAAGTCACCTTTCATCGATTGTACTGCTGATTTTGCTGCTTGCTCAGACGTCGCATCAATGAGATCGGCAATGGCTTCAGCTTGGGCTAAATCCATTTTATCGTTCATAAAAGCACGCTCTGAAAACTCACCAGGACGTGCGGTGCGGATACCTTTAATCTTTAAAATACGCTTAATCAGCATATCAACAATGACTGGGCCACCGTGGCCTTGAAGCTCTAAAACATCTTCACCAGTGAAAGAGTTAGGATTATTAAAGAATAGGGCGATGCCTTGGTCTAGCTCACTGCCATCTTCATTTAAAAATGAACAGTAATCTGCCATACGTGGCGTTGGCACTTTGCCCAATACTTGCTGAGCAACGTCTGTAGCTAATGGACCTGAAATACGAACAATACCTACACCACCTCTACCTGGTGGTGTTGCTTGGGCGACGATGGTGTCTGTGTCAAAGCTCATAATGAATTCTTTAAAATAGTGAACAATTAATGGGCGAGATTTTAACACAGGCTTGGTAAAAGGTAGGCATAAAAAAAGCGGCTTAACGCCGCTTTATACTCAGGACGAGTGGTATGCCGCAATATCAGGGATGATAAGAAGCGGCTATACTCAAACTAAGTTATTTCTTTGCTGCTTTTGCGTCTTCTTTATCGATTGCACGATAAATATACATCTGCTGAAGCAAGGTAACAATATTACTCACAACCCAGTATAAAACTAGACCAGATGGGAACCATAAGAAGAATACAGTGAAAATTACAGGCATTAATTGCATCATCTTCTGCTGCATTGGATCGGCAGACATTGATGGTTGCAGTTTACTCATGTACCACATGCTCGCACCCATTAAGATAGGTAGCACGTAGTATGGATCTTTAACTGATAAATCAGTAATCCATAACATAAACGGTGCGTGACGTAATTCAACTGACTCTTGTAACATCCAGAATAAACCTAAGAATATAGGCATTTGTAACAGTAGTGGTAAACAACCACCTAATGGATTTACTTTTTCTTTCTTGTACATCTCCATTGTGGCTTGGCCCATCTTCTGACGGTCATCACCATAGCGTTCTTTTAGTGCAGCCATTTTAGGTGCCAGTTTACGCATCTTAGCCATTGAAGTGTATTGCTTCTTCGTTAATGGGTACATCAATCCACGAACAGTGAAAGTCAATAATACGATTGCAAAGCCCCAGTTACCTACTAGGCCATAGAAGAAGGTTAGTAACCAATGTAATGGTAATGCCATCCACCAAAGGAAGCCATAATCTACGGTTAAATTAAGCGTTGGTGATAATGCTTCTAGGCGATCTTGTAATTTAGGACCCGTATACAAGGTTGCATTGAATGTTTGAGTCGTATTAGGTGCAATAGTCGTTGGTTGGCCCATAAAACCGATTGAGCCAAATTCATTGCTTGAAGTAATACTGGTATAAATACGATTTTCTTGGTCATTACTTGGTACCCATGCGGTAACAAAATAATGTTGAATCATTGCGATCCAGCCACCTTGAGTGATTTCTTTTAGGCTGGCATCTTCCATATCACCGAAATCATATTTTTGATATTTTTCTTGTTCAGTTGAATAAGCAGCGCCGCGATAAAGCTGCATCATCATATTGCTTTCTTCAGTGGGTTTTACAACGCTTTGCGTTAGCTGTCCCCACTGTTGAACTAAGATATTTTGGCTTGATGTGTTGTTTACACGGTAGCCAACATCAACGTTATATGCGTCACGTTTAAAAGAGAATACTTTATCAAATACAATGCCATTAGCATCGGTATACGTTAAAACAACTTCTAATGTATTCTGATCTGCTTCTAATACATATTTAGGTTGTGCTGAGATATATAAAGGACGTGAGTCACGCTTAGCATCGTCTGGTCCGTTTGCACCGATTAAGCCACTTTTTGCTACAAATGTGTAGTTAGGTAGCTTTTCTAATAGGCGTAAATCTTCAGTACCATCCATTTCTACTGGATATTCTAATAGTGTTGATTCAACAATATCACCACCTAAAGTATCAATAGAAACTTTAAGAAGGTCAGTTGTAACTGTGACTATTCGGCGGTTTGCCTGAGGATTTAAATCAGCTTGGCTCGCAACGGCTGTGCTTGTAGGCACAAATTCATTTGTCGATGCTGTTGGCGCACCTGTAGAAGTTGTTTGTGTTACGGGCTGTGCAGGTTGCTTCGCATCTTGCCATTCAGTGAATAGCAAAAATGAAACAAACAACAATCCCACAATCAATATATTACGTTGTGATTCCATAAGATGTTAATTTCTTCTCTGGTTAGGTGAATGATGTTTCGGTGGTACAGGGTCGCTGCCACCATCATTAAAAGGATGACATCTTAATAGACGTTTGCTTGTTAACCAAGCACCTTTTAAAAATCCGTGACTATTTATTGCCTCAATACCATATTGAGAACACGTTGGAGTAAAACGACAGCGAGGACCTAATAGTGGACTTATAAATAACTGATAGCCACGAATTATCGCTGTTGCTGCTCTTTGTAGCGGCGTGCGATTTTTTTCCATAACTTATTAGTTAGTTTATTTAATTCGTTGTTGTCTAATTTCCCAATGCCACCTTTTGCAATAATTACATAATCTAGTGGTAAAAGATCATGTTGATTTAAACGAAAGTTTTCTCGTAAAACACGTTTAATTTTATTGCGGTCGACTGCTAATTTAACTTGTTTTTTAGGTACAGCTAATCCGAGACGTGGATGCTCAAATTCATTGGAACAGGCTAAAATAGTTAGTTGGGGAGAACCCGCTCTTAACGGATTTTTGAAGACATTTGAGAAATTCGCGGGAGTTAAGAGTCTTAACTCCCGAGAATAAGAATAATTAACCATGGGTCAATTATTACGCGCTTAACTTAGCACGGCCTTTTGCACGACGACGAGCAAGAACGGCACGACCGCCCTTAGTTGCCGAGCGAGCACGGAAACCGTGGTTGCGCTTGCGTTTTAAAACGCTAGGTTGAAAAGTACGTTTCATAGTATTAACTCGATCGAAATTAAACTGTACAGTTTTTGTGGAAGCTGCAGTATTACAACTAACACAAGCCTAATTAAAGGACGCGAGATTTTAGAAAAAAGTACAGGAAATGTCAATGGACAATGTTGTTTAAAGCATCAATTATCTCTGTTTAGATCACGTTTTTTAGGTTGTCGTAATGATGTGAAGGAATCTATGCTTGTTAACTATCTTTTAAGTATTTGAAATACATTTAGTTTTGCAAAGGATCGTCGAATGATCCTCATGAGTAGATTGTGTATATAACGAGACCATTTTTATTGCCTGTTAATAACATTGATAAAAAGTAAATTTAATTCACAATTAGCGTCACTTTCGCTGGTGATTTATGACCTCAGGGGCTAAAATGTCTGCCCTTTTGTTATAGTTTTTGGAGTGCGCAGTGACGGCATGGATTTGGCAACAATGCTTAGATAGATTGCAAGAAGAGTTACCTGCAACGCAGTACAGCATGTGGATCAGACCACTGCAAGCTGAACACGACGAAGACACGTTAACCCTTTATGCACCTAATCGTTTCGTATTGGATTGGGTTCGCGATAAGTATCAAGATAATATCAACAGCTTTTTGGTTGACGCCATGGGAACAGATGTTCCAACATTACGTTTTGATATTGGTAGTAAGAAACCTGCGCAGGCTCCTGCTGCTGCAAATACGCAGTCTGTTAGTTCACCTCAAGTTGTTCAAAATAACACGGTGAAGCCAAGCTGGGAAAAAGAAAGTGATGCGCCTCAGGCAACACTTGCTTCAAACATTAATCGCACCTATAAATTTGATAATTTCGTTGAAGGTAAATCGAATCAATTAGGCCGTGCCGCTGCTATTCAAGTCGCAGAAAACCCAGGCGGTGCTTATAACCCATTATTTTTATATGGTGGAACGGGTTTAGGTAAAACGCATTTATTACATGCGGTAGGTAATGGTATTTTGGCAAATAAGCCTGATGCTAAAATTGTTTACATGCACTCTGAGCGCTTTGTGCAAGATATGGTAAAGGCACTTCGTAATAATGCTATTGAAGAATTCAAGCGTTACTATCGAAGTGTTGATGCCTTGCTAATTGATGATATTCAATTTTTCGCTAACAAAGATCGTTCACAAGAAGAGTTTTTCCATACTTTTAATGCCTTACTTGAAGGTAATCATCAGGTCATACTAACTAGTGATAAATACCCGAAAGAAATAGAAGGTGTTGAAGATCGTTTAAAATCCCGTTTTGGATGGGGTTTAACGGTTGCAATTGAGCCTCCTGAATTAGAAACTCGTGTTGCGATCCTTCAGCGTAAAGCGGATGAATCTAAAGTCCATTTACCTGACGAAGTAGCATTTTTTATTGCTAAACGCTTGCGTTCTAATGTTCGCGAATTAGAAGGGGCACTAAATCGTGTTATTGCTAACGCTAATTTTACGGGGCGTCCTATTACCATTGATTTTGTTAAAGAAGCATTGCGCGATTTATTAGCACTTCAAGCTAAATTGGTGACGATTGATAATATTCAAAAGACCGTTGCCGAGTATTACAAAATTAAAGTGTCTGATTTATTGTCGAAGCGTCGTACACGTTCTGTTGCTCGTCCGCGTCAGGTGGCAATGGCCTTATCAAAAGAGTTAACTAATCACAGTTTGCCAGAAATTGGTGAAGCTTTTGGCGGCCGCGATCATACAACTGTATTGCATGCATGCCGTAAGGTGGTTGCATTACGTGAAGAAAATCACGATATAAAAGAAGATTACTCTAATTTAATTAGAACGCTTTCATCATAACAAGAATAAAAACTGTCGATAGATAACGCACAGGAAGCCAATCATTATGAAATTTACTATTTCACGAGAACTGTTATTAAAACCTTTAACCTTAGTGTCAGGTGCTGTTGAGCGTCGTCACACACTCGCTGTTTTATCAAATGTATTGGTAGAAGTAAGTGATAACTTACTTAAGATGACAGGTACAGATTTAGAAGTTGAACTTGTTGGCTTATCCCCACTTGACGGTGAAGTCATTGCTGGACGAACAACAGTGCCGGCAAAGAAATTTTTAGATATCTGTAAAGGGTTACCAGATGGCGCTGTGATTTCAATTGAAGTCGATGGTGAACGTATGATTATTCGATCGGGTCGCAGTCGCTTTGTATTAAGTATTTTATCGGCTGATGATTTCCCAAATATTGAAAATTGGCAGAGTGAAATTGAAGTTGTATTACCACAACATCAATTGCGATCGGTCATCGAAAGTACCCAGTTTTCAATGGCTAACCAAGATGTTCGTTATTATCTTAACGGTATGTTGTTTGAAACTGATAACGATCAACTTCGCACTGTTGCTACAGATGGACATCGCTTAGCTGTAAGTAGTCGACAAATTGCCGCTAATTTACCAAGCAAACAAGTCATTGTTCCACGCAAAGGGGTTGTTGAATTACTTCGCATCATTGAAGCAAGTGATGAACCTGTAAATATTCAAATCGGCGAGAGTTTATTACGTGCCTCAATCGATAATGCAATCTTTACCACTAAATTAGTTGATGGTCGTTTTCCTGATTATCAACGTGTGTTACCTCGCGGTGGTGACAAGGTGATTGTTACTTCACGTATGGAGCTTAAACAAGCTTTAGCACGTGCTTCTATTTTATCGAATGAAAAATTCCGTGGCGTACGTTTTAACTTTGCGACAAATGAATTGAAGATTACAGCGAATAATCCAGAGCAAGAAGAATCACAAGAAATTGTTGATTTAAGTTATCAATATGATGATTTAGAAATTGGCTTTAACGTGAGTTATGTTCTTGATGCGTTAAATGCACTTAAAAGCGATGAAATACGCATGACCTTGGGTGATGCTAACTCGAGTGGTTTGATTGAAGCTGCCGACACCTCA
This sequence comes from Gammaproteobacteria bacterium MedPE, assembly GCA_001874365.1. Lineage (GTDB taxonomy): Bacteria > Pseudomonadota > Gammaproteobacteria > Enterobacterales > Psychrobiaceae > Psychrobium. Next base: position 24,053 of record MPDF01000022.1, read on the forward strand.
GAGTCAATGTACGTCGTAATGCCAATGCGCCTTTAAGGTTTTATTTTCGCAGCTGAGCATTATTGCTGCGTCGATAATGCTCATTGGCGGGAGCCAATTGCGCGTTATCTCCTTGCACTAAAGCTAATCTGCTTCAATAAATACCTCAAAGTATTAAATAGGAACGCTTTTGTTACTCAACCAACTCTCTATTTCTCAGCTGCGAAATCTAAAGGATGTGACTTTGGACTTTGGGCCATTGAACGTGATTTATGGCGATAATGGTAGTGGGAAAACGAGTGTTCTTGAGGCTGTTCATTATTTGGCATTAGGGCGTTCGTTTAGGACGCATTTGGCGAGCAGGGTGATTAATCATGACTGTGATAATTTTTTGTTATTTGGTCGAGCTAATAAACGCGCGCTAGGCGTGCAACGTTTTAAAAATGGTGATGTCACCATTAAGATAGATGGTGAGAAAGCTAAAAAACTTACCGAGCTGTTAGACATTCTTCCACTGCAATTAATCACCCCTGAAAGCTTTGAATTATTAACTGGTGGTCCAAAGGTTCGTCGTCAATTTGTTGATTGGGGTGTGTTTCATTTAGATGAAAATTTCATGGCTATTTGGAATAAATGCAAGCGATTGCTCAAGCAACGAAATGCATTGTTAAAACGAAAAGCGTCTTATAAAGAAATCTCATTTTGGGACATTGAATTGGTTGAATGCTCACTGGCGTTAAGTGAACTTAGAAACCAGTATATAAATTCGTTTAATCCCGTTTTGCAGGGTATAATAGAGCGTTTTTTGCCTGACACAAACGTTACAGTAAGTTATAGTCAGGGGTGGGATAAAAAAGCGGATTTGGCTCAATTATTAGAGCGAAATTATTCACGCGAGTTAGCATTAGGTTATACACTTTCAGGTCCCCACAAAGCCGATTTAAGATTGCGTTGTGGTGCTATTCCTGCGAGTGATGCATTATCGCGTGGACAGCTAAAGTTATTAGTTTGTGCATTACGAATTGCACAAGGAGTTCACTTAAAACAACAAGTGGACAAGCAGACAATTTATTTGGTTGATGATTTATCGTCGGAGCTCGATAGTCAAAAACGGCAGCTGTTGATTGACCAATTGGTTGATACACAGGCGCAGTTATTTTTATCGGTTATTGATGCGTCTCAAATAAAACAACAAACCAGTAAATATCAAACCAAGATGTTCCACGTGGAACACGGTGTGATAACACAGGACAACATAGAACGAGAATAATATATGTCAGAAGAGAATAGTTACGATTCGTCGAGTATTAAGGTTCTTAAAGGACTTGATGCGGTACGTAAACGCCCGGGAATGTACATTGGTGATACCGATGACGGTACTGGTTTACACCACATGGTTTTCGAGGTGGTGGATAACTCAATTGATGAAGCGTTAGCAGGCCACTGTAATGATATAACCATTACCATCCACGAAGATGGTTCAGTGTCGGTACGAGATGACGGCCGTGGTATTCCTGTTGATATTCACCCTGAAGAAGGTGTTTCTGCTGCTGAAGTTATCATGACGGTATTGCATGCCGGTGGTAAATTCGATGATAACTCTTATAAAGTATCTGGTGGTTTACACGGCGTTGGTGTTTCGGTAGTAAACGCATTATCTGAAAAATTAGAAATTACGATTCATCGCCAAGGTCATATTTACACTCAATCATACGTTCACGGTGAGCCTGTTGAACCATTAAAACCAATTGGTGATAGTGATAAAACTGGAACACAAATGCGTTTCTGGCCAAGTGCTGAGACCTTTACTGATACATTGTTCCATTATGACATTTTAGCTAAGCGTGTACGTGAATTATCATTTCTTAACTCCGGTGTTTCAATCACACTAGTTGATGAGCGTGGCGAAGGTAAGAGTCAAAATTATTGTTATGAAGGCGGTATTAAAGCCTTTGTTGATTACTTGAATCAAAATAAAACGACAGTTCATAAAGATATTTTCTATTTCACCGAAGAGCGTGAAGACGGTACTACTGTTGAAGTTGCTATGCAGTGGAATGACGGTTATCAAGAAAGTATTTTATGTTTCACCAATAACATTCCTCAACGCGATGGTGGTACTCACCTTGCTGGTTTCCGTGGTGCTTTAACGCGTACGTTAAATAATTACATGGAAAAGGAAGGTTTTAATAAGAAAAATAAAACCAATGCTACTGGTGATGACGCACGTGAAGGTCTAACCGCTGTAATTTCTGTAAAAGTTCCTGATCCTAAATTCAGTTCGCAAACTAAAGACAAGCTTGTATCAAGTGAAGTTAAAGCGGCTGTAGAACAAAGCATGGGAACGAATTTAAATGACTTCTTACTTGAGAATCCTCAAGTAGCTAAAGATGTTGTTGGTAAGATTGTTGATGCGGCTAAAGCTCGTGAAGCAGCACGTAAAGCACGTGAAATGACTCGTCGTAAAGGCGCATTAGATTTAGGTGGTTTACCAGGTAAATTGGCTGATTGTCAGGAAAAAGATCCTGCTCTTTCTGAACTATATATAGTGGAAGGGGACTCTGCTGGCGGTAGTGCCAAGCAGGGTCGTAATCGTAAAAACCAAGCTATATTGCCATTGAAAGGTAAAATCTTAAACGTTGAAAAAGCGCGTTTTGATAAGATGTTATCTTCACAAGAGGTTGCTACGCTAATTACTGCATTGGGTTGTGGTATTGGCCGTGATGAATATTTCCCTGAGAAAATTCGTTATCACAAAATTATCATCATGACCGATGCCGACGTCGATGGTTCTCACATCCGTACATTACTATTAACGTTCTTCTATCGTCAGATGGCTGAAATGGTTGAAAATGGTTATATCTACATTGCACAGCCACCGCTATATAAAGTGAAAAAAGGTAAGCAAGAGCGCTACATTAAAGATGATGAAGTGCTAAATGAATACCTAACAACTATCGCTTTAGATGGTAGTTCATTGCACGTAAATGCAGAAGCACCGGGTATTAATGGTGTTGCACTTGAAGCATTAGTGAAAGAATACCGTGTAGTTGAAGCCGGGATTGCGCGTTTACAACTTCGTTACCCAACCGATATTTTGAATCAGCTGATTTACACACCTAAGCTAGCGACAGATTCGTTAACTGACCAAAGCGCCGTTAATGAATGGGTTACTGGTCTTGTTGAGGTGCTTAATGAAAAAGATGACAAGGGAACTATCTACACTGGTCAAGCAGTACAAGATGAAGAATCTCAATTATTCTTACCGCAAATCATTGTAAGAATGCACGGTGTTGATACTCATTACACGTTAGATCAAGTGTACTTTGCATCAAGCGATTACGCTAAATTGGTCGCGTTAGGTGAGAACATCAGTGATTTACTTGAAGAAGGTGCATTCGTTAAACGTGGCGAACGTAAGAAGCCAGTAGACACTTTCTTAGAAGCACTTGAGTGGTTAATGCATGAGTCTAAGCGTGGTTTATATATCCAACGTTATAAAGGACTAGGCGAGATGAACCCTGAGCAGCTTTGGGAAACTACTATGTGTCCTGAAAACCGTCGTATGTTACAAGTAACTATTGAAGACGCTATTGCAGCAGACCAGTTGTTTACTACGTTAATGGGTGATCAAGTTGAACCGCGTCGTAACTTCATCGAAGATAATGCACTTAAAGTTGTTAATCTAGACGTGTAGTCATTAATGCTAATTTATTAAAAAGGAGCTTCTATAGCTCCTTTTTTTATGCCTATACTTAAGTCGTATGGTACGTAATTTAGATGCATTATCTGAAGGGAGAAAAATATGAGTTGGTTTACTGAGTTATTGGATCGAGGTGTAAAAGAAAAAGAGGCAGCGCCAATATCTGAACCAGTGGCCGAGACAGTAAAGAAAGTTAAGGTTGACTTGGTCAATTCAGAACACTTATTTTATGATCTATTATTTGGTGATACTGCACAAGTATCTACTCGTAATGAAATTGTTGAAAAGGCAATCATTGACAGGGTTTCTGAAGTATTAATTAACCCTAAAAATATACGTTTTCAATCATTTCCCAAAGCCCTCAAGGACACGTTAGATAAAATAGATAGCGATGAAGATATCAAAGATATTCAAAAGTCATTAGAACAAGATCCTATCTTGGCGTCTGATGTTGTTAGGTTAGCTAACTCTGGTGCATTTAGTCATTCGTCGAATCAGGTAACTAGCTTACAAGTTGCAATTTCTAGAGTCGGTTTTCATAACTTAAAACAGCTGGTCACTGCCGCCGTGATGGAGCGGATGATGACCAAAATGAGCCCACTTTATTTTAAGCTATTTGGAGAAAAAATCTGGCAGCATTCGTTACTAACTGCGCGTATTTGTGAACAGAAAGCCAAACAAATTGGTTATGACCCTTATAGCGCTTTTTTTATTGGCGTAATTCATGACGTTGGTAAGATTGCAATTTTCAGCGAGCTCGTAGATGCAGTGCAACAATCTGAAGAGGATAGTGAGCCAGGTTCACTTTATTTCAGAAAGGTAATGACATCACTTTCCAAGCAACTGACTTATAACATCGTTAGAAGCTGGGAGTTACCACAGGCTATTATTGACCCAATTAAGCAACATGTCGTCGTTGGAAAAGTTAAAACAGATAATAAGCTCGTTGATATTTTAGTGGAATCTAAATTGATAAGTGAGCTTAATCTTCTCTACTTAGAAGATATGATTTCGTTAGATGAGGCAGCGTTAATTTTTGAAAAGCACGGTTATGACGAATCAAATATCGCGTTCTTGGAGCTAAATAAAACAGGTTAGACTCCATAAAAAGCCCCATCAAAATAAATTGATAGGGCTTCTTATTTATATATCAATACTAGCTTTGTAGTAATGAAATATCAGCAACATTTAAGAATTGGTTTCTCAGGATATTTAATAACGCAAGACGATTTAGTTTCGTCGCTGTGTCATCACACATCACCATTACATTATCAAAAAATGCATCTACTGGATCTTTCAACTGTGCTAACTGCGTTAGGGCTGTGTTGTAATCACCGCTAGCAAATATTGGCGCTAAATCTGTCGTTAATTTCGCGACAACATCTGCTAGAGCTTTTTCTGCATCTTCAACAAGTAAGGTTGAATCAACAGAGTCTGCAATAGCTTCATCAGTTTTGGCTAAGATATTACCAACACGTTTATTAGCCGCTGCAAGCGTCTTAGAAGCTTCTAAAGCTCTAAATGCCGTAACTGCTTCAATACGCTTATTAAAGTCACTAGGACGTGTTGGACGGCGTGCCATTACTGCTTTAACAATATCGGTTGATACGTTTTGATCTTGGTACCATGCATTGAAACGACCTAGCATGAAATCTACGACACTATCGTTGATGCCATCTTTGATCTTGTCACCGTAAAGCGCTGCTGATGCGGCTACTAAATCAGATAAATCTACATCTAGATCTTTTTCTACAATGATACGTAGCGCGCCAATTGCTGCACGACGCAGAGCAAATGGATCTTTATCGCCTTTAGGAATTTGGCCTATGCCAAAAATACCGACTAATGTGTCAAATTTGTCCGCCAGTGCAACTGCACAACTAACGAGTGAACCTGGTAACTGATCACCCGCGTAACGAGGCATGTATTGCTCGTTTAATGCGACAGCAACATCTTCTGACTCACCGTCAAAACGCGCATAATACATACCCATGACACCTTGAACGTCAGGGAATTCTAATACCATGTCAGTCATTAGGTCTGTTTTACATAACATACCGGCACGTTTTGAATCCGTCGTATTAGCGCCAATTTTGTCAGCGATAATCGCGGCTAAATCTGCAATACGTTGTGATTTTTCTTTCAATGTACCTAATTGCTTTTGGAATAAAATACTGTCCAAACTGTCGATACGGCTTTCTAATGTCGATTTCTGATCTTGTGCATAGAAGAACTCTGCATCAGCTAAACGAGGACGAACAACCTTTTCATTGCCTTCAATAACTTGTACAGGATCTTTACTATCGATGTTTGAAACAAAGATAAAGCGAGCCATTAATTTACCGTCGTTATCTAATAACGGGAAATACTTCTGGTTGTCTTTCATCGTGTAAATAAGTGCCTCAGCAGGGACGTCTAAGAACTTATCTTCAAAGCTACCAACATAAGTAATTGGCCATTCAACAATAGAGCTAACTTCTTCAAGCAAATCATCATCGATGTCTGCAACACCATTTTCTTTAGTTGCTGCATCAATAACTTGTTGTTTTACGATTGCTTTACGTTCTTCGTAGTCAGCAATTACAAAGCCTTCTTCGCGTAATAGCGATACGTAGTTATCGGCGTGATCTAATATTAACTCTTTGTCACAATGGAAACGGTGACCACGAATAATTCTATCTGACTTACAGCCAAGAACAGTCGCTTCAATTAACTCACTACCCAATAAGACGGTTAGTGTCTTCGTTGGGCGAATAAATTGCATTGAATTGCTACCCCAACGCATTGGTTTTGCGATAGGTAACTTAGCTAGGGCTGTTTCAATCATTGCAGGTAATAATGTCTGAGTCGCTTGGCCCTTAACTTGAGCTTTAAATAGTAGCCATTCACCTTTGTCTGTCTTTAATCGCTCTGCTTGTTCAACAGTAATACCGTTAGAGCGAGCCCAACCTTGAGCTGCCTTAGTTGCGTTACCGTCGGCATCAAAAGCCGATGATATGGCAGGGCCACGTTTTTCAACAACTTTGTCTGCCTGACCAGTGGCCAGTGCTTTAACTGATACAGCAAGACGACGAGGTGACGCTAAAAAGTCAATCGTTTCATAGGCAATATCAGCTTTGTCTAATTGTGTTTTGATACCATCACGGAACGCTTCAGCTAATGTGCGTAATGATTTTGGTGGTAACTCTTCGGTACCCAGTTCAATAATAAGATTTTCAACAGACATTATTATTTGACCTCATCGTTTTTACATAATGGGAAACCTAACGCTTCACGAGATGCGTAATATGCTTCGGCTACTGCTTTAGACAGCGCCCTTACTCGAAGAATATAACGTTGACGCTCGGTCACTGAGATAGCATGACGAGCATCTAATAGATTAAATACATGAGAGGCTTTCATTACTTGCTCATATGCCGGTAAAGCCAAGCCTGCTTCAATAAGCTTTTCGCTGTCTTTTTCACACTGATCAAATTGAGTAAATAGGGCATCTACATCGGCGTGTTCAAAGTTATAAGTCGATTGTTCAACTTCGTTTTGATGGAAAACATCACCGTATGTTACGCGGCCCAATGGACCGTCAGTCCATACAAGATCGTAAATACTATCTACGCCTTGAATATACATAGCAAGACGCTCTAAACCATAAGTAATTTCACCGGTTACTGGAGAACATTCTAAGCCACCTACTTGTTGGAAATAGGTGAATTGTGAAATTTCCATGCCGTTAAGCCAGATTTCCCAACCTAAACCCCATGCGCCTAGTGTTGGAGACTCCCAGTTATCTTCGACGAAACGAACATCGTGAACTAACGGATCAATGCCCAGTTCAGTTAATGAACCAAGGTAAAGTTCTTGAATGTTATCTGGGTTTGGTTTTAGTACTACTTGGAATTGATAGTAATGTTGCAATCTATTCGGGTTTTCACCATAACGACCATCGGTTGGACGACGACATGGTTGAACATAAGCACTGCTCATTGGCTCTGGGCCTAATGAACGTAAGAATGTTTGTGGATGGAATGTGCCTGCGCCTACTTCCATATCTAACGGCTGAACTATAACGCAGCCTTGACGTGACCAATAATCCTGTAGAGCGAGGATTAAACCTTGAAAAGTTTTTGTATCGTATTTAGGCATAATATTACTTATAACTCTTGCCGATGGTGGAAAAATGGAGTTGATTATATACCCAAATGCCACGGGAAAGCCAGTTCTGGAAGCTGTATTGAGAGCTAGTGCAAGCTAGGATTTGAATCGTTTAAATTTGAATTATATTTTATCTAAAATGCTCAGGCGGCTTTGTGTTAATCACGTTAATATTTTATCGACAATGTTGCGTTCTATAGCGTATTTTAAAGGAAAAAATACGCTATAGGATGGTTGTATGACAGTACAAAATAGAAGTATTTGTCCTTGGGTAACAGCAAGCGATAAAATTTATTTAGATTATCATGACCAAGAATGGGGAAAACCAGTTTTTGACAGTGTCGAATTATTCGAAAAGCTTTGCTTAGATGGCCAACAAGCGGGGCTTTCATGGATCACCATTCTCAAAAAAAAGCAGGGTTACCACGACGCTTTTTTTAAATTTGACCCTTATAAGATTATTACACTAACAGATATGGATGTGCTGGATTTATTGGAAAACCCAAATATTATTCGTAATAAGCTAAAGGTTAATTCTATTATTAAAAATGCTAAAGGTTATATTGCGATGGAAAAAGAAGGTATTAGTTTTAGTGAATTCTTATGGTCATTTGTCGGTGGCGCTCCGATTCAAAATAACTACATAACGAGTGAAGAAGTACCCACACAAAATCATCAATCATTGGCAATGTCTAAGGCGCTAAAAAAGAGGGGGTTTACTTTTGTCGGGCCAACGATTTGTTATGCATTCATGGAAGCTGTAGGAATGTTCAATAATCACTTATTAAGTTGTGACATTCATAAAGAGTGCTGTTGATTTCGTTAATGTTGAGTTTCACTACTTCATACATTCGCCCCGGAATACAAAAAAGGCCAATGACAGTTTTGTTCATTGGCCTTTTTACTAACGTTTAGTTGCTATTTTTCGAAGAAGAAAACTTCACGTTTTTTCGGATGATTACCAATTTCATTCATTGTATTTGCATCATACAAGCGACCATTGAGCATGGTGTATTGTACTTTGCGAGTATCGCGAATGTCATTTAGTGGGTCGCCATCAATAACAATTAAATCAGCTAACTTGCCTTTCTCGATAGACCCAATGGCGTGGTCGAGTCCTAGGTAATGAGCTGGATCTATAGTTGCTGTGCGCAGTGCTTCTAGTGGTGTCATTCCACCTTGAGCAAAGCTCCAAATTTCCCAATGAGCGCCTAGGCCCTCACGCTGACCGTGACCACCAATATTGGCTTTTACACCTAAATCACGAAGCTCTTTGGCTACTTTAGCGTTGCTAATATGGTTGTAGTGATGATGTGGTGCTTTAGTGCGACGCATTGAACGTGGTTTAAAG
>MPDF01000023.1 GCA_001874365.1 Gammaproteobacteria bacterium MedPE
CGCCTCGGTCACTTCACCGAGGTCTTCGTCAATAGCACCAACGGGCACAGACACATACATAGTGGCATACGGTACACAACGCGCTTGCTGGTCGGTGAATTCAAATGCGTAATCGCCAGCTTCTTTGGACACCGTTGACGGCTCATTATCATCCTGTTTGCCATTACCGTTAATATCTAACCAAACATTTGCGCCCGAGACGTAACCATCAATGACTTTGCCGCCATACGTTGTCGTCGTAGGTGCAGGAGTTGGCGTTGGTGTTGATGTGTTTGACGAAGAAGAGCCGCCACAACCAGCAATGATCGAGCTAATCAGTAATGCCAGACTTAATTTAGCAGTGCGCATAGAAATCCTTTTTTGATATTTATTATTATTTTATGGCGAGCAACTTATCGTATTTTGTGAATGATGAAAATACCTAGCTTACGCCTAATTCGTTTACTTTGGCCTGAAACGTCCGTGAAACAGGCACAACAACATCATTGGATAATCGTAACAAAGTTTTTCGACCTTCTTTTTGCACGCCAACAATCGCATCCGTTGCTACCCACCAAGAGCGATGAGTCTGCAAACCTTCATAATGTTGTAGTAGTGATAATGCGTCTTTAAAGCGCATTAATGTGAGGTGCTCACCGCGTGATGTATAAATTCGTAGATAATGGTCGTCCATCTCTAAACATAATAATTTGCCGCGTTTTTCTAGCGGCACTTTTGCCATTAATTCATCAAGTTGTTGATTTGAGCTGTTGGCGATAGTGAGCTTTTGTTCAGCTAACATTTTTTGTGAATGAGCTAATTGCTCACGTTGTTGACCGATGAGTTGTCGCATCAGACTAATGATTGTAATGACACCGCCAATTAATGAGGTTTGAATAAAGGCTGAGCCAACTTGTGACAAGTAATCAATCGTGACATTAAAAAAAAGTGCACTTAGTAGTGGCACTACAAAGCTCATGATTACACTCGCTATTAACGCGCCGATCGCAATACGTTGCCATCGTTGCTTAATTTTTTTTGTTAAAAATTGATCTGATATGTCTATCATTGGTGAGTAAATAACATAACCAATGACACAGGTTAAAATCCAAAATGACAAGGCTATTGGCAGTGCAATATCGACCATGCCAAAAGGCGCTAACAGGCCAATGATTGACCCTGCAACCACCATCGAAATGATTCCCTGAAGAAAATTCTTTTCTTTAAAGATAATCAAAAGTAATTGAATTTTATTGTTTATTTCACGATTCGCCAATTGCACACTGCCTGTTTTGGGTTCATTCACGAATTTAACGTGTTGTTTTACGTAAAGTCGCTGTCGATAGTATCTGAAGTATTTTATCGTTTTTCTCAAGCAGCGCAATGACGAGTTTTAAAAAGTAAATTGCGTGTTTATTAATGTTAACTAGGAGAGCGAAAATGAATAAATTGATGACAACAATGATGATGGCATCATTAATAAGTACGTCGGTAGTAAGTCATGAATTAACGTTTTCAATGAAAGCGGTGAAAAAGAATCAAGGTAAGATTTACGTTGCGTTATTTAAGGGCGAGGAAAGCTATCAAAATCGCAATGCACACTCGTCGGTTATCGTTGATGCTGACAATGACATTATTAATGTGACTTTTAGTCATTTACCTAAAGGAGAATATGCCATTCGTTATTTTCACGATCTCAATGACAATGGAAAATTGGACGTTAACTTATTTGGTAGTCCGTTAGAGGGCATTGGATTTTCTAATAACGCAAAACCAAGTTATGGACCTGTCGGTTATGATGGCGCTAAATTTATGCTTTCTAAAGATCTTGTTAATGAATCGACAGTGATTTACGGAGAGTAACATGAAGTTATCACGACGCCACTTTTTGAAGTCAGCTACAGCGGTTGGTGCCGTAGCAAGTATGCCTCTTGCATTGCCTGTTGGCGCAAAAAGCGCAAAAAGCGCAGAGAGTACAATAGTCAATTACAAGTCATTTTTTAATAAAGCGCTAGCAAATGATCCTCGATTGATAGGCTTTAGCGACGTTAATCATGACTTTTCGCTAAAATCTATGGTCATTGAAGGTAAATTACCAGAGCAGTTGCAGGGAAGTTTATTGCGTAATGGCCCAGCAAAATTAGAGCGGGGCGATATTCGTTATCGGCATTTATTTGAAGGTGATGGGATGATCCAGCAATTTAGGTTTATTGATGGCAAAGTTCTTCACCGTGGCCGTTTCGTGCAAACTCAGAAGTATAGAGAAGAACAAAAGGCACAGCGCTTTTTATATTCTGGTCCCGACACTAAAATCGATGATTCATTGTCTGTTGTTAATAATGATACTGTTAATACCGCTAACACGAATATTATTCCTGTCGGCGATGAACTGTGGGCGTTGTGGGAAGCAGGATCACCAACGCGCATCGATAAACAAACGTTAGGCTATAAGGAGTTAGTGGAGCTGGGAGCAGGTTCTCGTTATGGCGATAAACTCAAAGGGTTGCCATTTTCGGCGCATCCAAAAATAGATAGCAATGGGGATATATTTAACTTTGGTCTTCACAGCTCAGGCCATATTGCAGTTTATCACTTAAAAGCGAATGGGCTAATGAAGAATGTGGCTCTAATCAATGCTAATTATCGCGGTGGAATGATGCATGACTTTTTGATCACCGAACGTCATGTCTTGTTGGTTTTGCCGTCGTTAACTCAGGCGCCGATGACATCAGGCTACTTTGAAAAAATTCAATTTGATAAAAATTTGCCGATGCGCGTGCTTGTGCTCGATAAAAACACCTTGTCGGAGATCAAATCTTATGAATTACCACCGGGGTTTGTTTTTCACTTTGGCAATGCTTGGTTGGAAAAAAATGGCACAATTTGCTTCGATGCCAGTCTTTATCAAGATGCTGATGTCTTGCATAAATTATCAAAAATTATGACAGGGCAGGAGCATCAAGAAAGTCGAGCGAAATTAGTTTTTGTGAGTTTAAAAACGAATGGTCAGGTTGAAATTAATAATGCCGATATAACGAGTGAGTTTCCAAGAATATTGCCGCACTTAACCGGACATAAAAATCAGCATTTATACCATTTATCAGCCAAGGAAAATGCCTTGTGGAGTGATAGCGTTTCTCGTGTTGATGTAACGACAGGTAAGCAGGAGAGTTACAATTATGGCAGTGACTATTTAGTTGAAGAGCATGTACCTATTGCGATAAAAGGTGGTGAGAAAGGAGCTTTTGTTATGGGAACTGCTCTGCACGTACCGAGCAAACGGACCTGTCTTAACGTATTTGAAGCCGACAATCTTGCTGCCGGTCCAATAGCAAGAGCATGGTTACCGTACCATTTACCTCTAGGTTTCCACGGAAACTTTGTTGCGTCGTAAGCTAATTTATTGAAAGCTATTGCTTTAAATTTAAACATCGGTTTAACTTGTTGGCATAATAATAAAAGTAGAGTAGTTAAATGACACCACAAGCCATGGAAAAATTCAGAGAAAAATATCGTGCCGCCATCTCATCGAGTTATTCAGGGTGGTTGCATATGTTATTTGTATTAGCGGTTGGTATCAGCGTTATTGTCTGTGGCTTGTTAAGTATTCATCAACCAAGTTGGCTTGAGTGGCTCGTTTTTCCATTAACGATGTTAGCTGTGAATTTTGCAGAATATTACGCGCATCGCTGGCTTGGGCATCGTAAAACAAAATATGGAAAACTCTTTTATCAGCGTCACAGTGGTGATCATCATAGCTTTTTTCTAGAGCATGCCATGCCATATCAATCAGTACGTGATTGGCGAGTCGTATTGTTTCCTGGTTATCTCATTATTGCGTTCATTGTTGGACTGGTGCTACCTGGTGGGTGGCTGCTGATGCAAATCGCTACCGATAACATCGCTTTTTTGTTTGGCGCGGCGGCAATCAGTGGTTATTTGTTTTATGAAGTAATGCATTTTTCTTATCACTTACCAGATGGCAGTTTTGTTGAACGCACGCCTATTTGGCGAGAGTTACGCCAGTTGCATGTTGAACACCACAAACGTGACTTGATGGCGCAGAAGAATTTTAATATCACGATACCTATATTTGACTGGGTTTTCGGTACTTATCATTTGCCTAAAGATTGGCGCAATAAATCGTGAGTAACCGCTAAAGATGAAAAACGTGATAGTTGATAATATTCGAGACTGCCGCCTTTGTGAGGATAAATTTCCTCATGGCGTACGACCTGTGCTGCAATTCGATCCTAGTGCGAAAATCCTCATTGCCGGACAAGCGCCGGGGCGTAAGGTGCATGAATCTGGCATTCCGTTTGATGATGCTAGTGGCAATAGACTGCGCGATTGGTTAGGGGTTGATAAGGCGACTTTTTACGATGCGAAGCAGTTTGCGATTTTGCCTATGGCGTTTTGTTTTCCCGGTACCGGAAAATCGGGAGATTTAGCGCCGCCGAAAATCTGCGCTCAAACGTGGCGTGACGAGCTTATGACGCAGTTTGAATCCTTAGAACTCGTCATTATTCTCGGTCAATACGCCAAGGCCTATCACGCGCCTGATGCTGCTAAGTCGGTAACAGATGCCGTTAAGGCGTGGCGCGAACATTGGCCACAACAATTAATATTACCGCATCCCAGTCCGCGTAATAACATTTGGCTTAAACGTAATCCGTGGTTTGACGCGGAGGTGGTCCCTGCGCTAAAACAGCGTGTCCAAGAAATTCTATAAGTGATTTATGATTATCCGACTATCTGACAATCTAGTGTTAAAACCGTTATTGCTTAGTGACGCGCCAGCACTTTTTCAACGTATCGAAGCGAACCGTTCGATGCTTGCGACTTATTTATACTGGGTTAAAGATGTAGTCGATGAAGCGAGTTGTTGGCGTTACATTGATGAACGCGCTAATAGTGAATTACCCAAAAGACAATGGTTTGGGGTGTATGTTAATGATGAAGTTAGCGGTGTGTTTGCTATAAAATCTATCGATGACAATGGCTGTGCGGAACTTGGTTATTGGCTGAGTGAACATGCACATGGTCACGGCGTTATTTCTCGATGTGTGGATTACTTAGCGACGCATCGCGATGATTTTGGCATTAAGGCACTGGAGTTTCATTGTTTATCAAAAAACAACGCCAGTATTAGCATTGCCAAGAAAGCAGGTGCTAACTATGTCTCTACTATCACTGACTATTTTGAGCTTGATGGTCAAATTCAAGATTTGTTGGTTTATCGCGCCGAGCTAGCGCCCTAATCGGCGAATTGGTATGATTGCGCTTTATCATCCCAATTGAGTATCGCCCCGTGAGCAGCCTGTCTTCATCGCTATTTCATCTTTATTCCCGCGATGTAAGTGATATTAGTCTTCCTGATAAGTTTACCTTTCCTTTTTTCTATCAGCCTCATCCTCTTGCCATTGCCGCGAGCGATCAGCTACAACAATGGCTATCAGGTGAGGGGCGCTCATTGCATGATTTTGATAACGACGGCAAAATGTTCGGCGTGCTGGTGGTACGTGATGCTCAGGGAGAGCTTGGCTTTCTGGCGGCTTATTCGGGGCAAACGCTAAAACCTGAGTTATCAAAACTCAATGTTGGCTTTTGTCCAATGATAAGTCTTGGCGGTGATAAGCAAAGCGCCGTTGAGCAATTGGCTATCAATGAGATGAATAGCGATATAGCGCACAAAGAAGCCAACCCACTTATCGAGCAACTGGCCACGCAGATCAAAGAAGCTGAACAATCTTTTTCTGAGCAGATCAGCGCGTGGCAAGCACAAATGGCGGATAATCGTGAAGCGCGGAAAGCGCAGCGTGCCACTGCCGATGAAGATTTGTTAAAAACACTAGCTCAGCAAAGCGTTGATGATAAAAACACACTACGAGATTTAAAACTAGAGGCGCAAAAAACGTTAGCAGAATTACGACTGCAATATAGCGTGTTAGTGGACGAGTTAAATCAGCTAAAAGAATCCCGTAAGCAACGTTCTAATGATTTACAGCAGTATTTATTTGCTAAGTATCAGCTACTTAATGCGAACGGCGAAACACGTGATATGAATGAGCTCTTTGCAACGACAGCGCAGCGCGTACCGCCGTCAGGCTCTGGAGATTGTGCAGCGCCAAAGCTGTTACAAACGGCCTATCAGATGAAGCTTACGCCTATTGCTCTGAGCGAATTTTGGTGGGGAAAAGCGCCTGATTCGCAAGTACGTCAACACAAGCAGATGTATCCGGCGTGTATCGGTAAATGCCAGCCTATTTTAAATTACATGCTGCAAGGGCTTGAAGTGGATGAAGATCCATTGCAGCAACTTGGCAATGACTCAGCTGATCTCGATATTGTGCATGAAGAAGCGTCATTTTTGGTGATTAACAAGCCATCTGGTTTGTTATCAATACCGGGACGACATGTGCACGATAGTGTGAAAACTCGCATTCGCGCCATGTATCCCAATGCCCGTGGGGGTTTAATTGTTCATCGTTTAGATATGGCGACGTCGGGATTAATGCTCATTGCGCTAAACGAGCGTGCGCAAAAGAATTTCCAGCATCAATTTATTAAGCGCACTGTTCATAAGCAATATGTGGCTATTGTTGATGGTGTGCTTGATAGCGAGCTTGGTTGTGAAGGTGAAATAGACTTGCCACTGTGTAATGATTTTGAAGACAGACCACGGCAAAAGGTGTGCGTTGTTGAAGGTAAATCCGCTCATACCAAGTGGCAAATTGCTAAAAAGGAGAATGGCCGAACATGGCTAAATTTATGGCCTGTGACTGGTCGAACTCATCAGTTACGTGTGCATTGTGCTCATCATCAAGGGCTTAACACCGCTATTGTCGGGGATGATTTATATGGTAATAGTGATGCACGATTGATGTTACATGCGCAGCGCATAGAGTTTAATCATCCGTTGACGAAAAAACCTTTGGTGTTTGAAGTTCTGGCGCCTTTTTAATAGTTGATTGATAAAGAGCTTTGTGACACTTTATTCCCCATAAGAACTATAATAATGGAATAAAATATGACTCATTTAAAACATACCCTGTTGGCCACCGCACTTGCAGGTATGATGCTAACAGGGTGTCAATCTACGCAAACGACGAAGCGCTCAGAGAATGCACAAACGAGTGTTGTGATGAACAGCGCCACTGAAGCTTTTGACAATATTACCCAGCAGATCGTCGATTACCGAAAAAGTGTCGATGTGTATCAGAACAAAGACGGCGTTAATGGTTACTTTTTACCGAATTTATCGGCAACATTTTTAGACACTAATTTTCAAAAAAATAAAGCCTTTCAAAAACTACTAGCGGCTATTGATGTTGCAACGCTTGATGAGCAAGACCAAATTAATCACGCCATTATCAGCTCACAAGTGGCAAATTCCGTTGATGAATATCGTTTTAACGCCCATTACATGCCGCTAACCTCGGAGTTTGGTTTTCATTCGGCGCTATCTTTTATGGTGTCTAATAGCAGCTTTAAAACGCTAGAAGACTATCAGTTATATCTCAAGCGATTAGCAGCGGTGCCGAAGTATTTTGATGAGAATATCACTTGGATGAAGCGCGGTATTGAGACTGGTTTTACGCAGCCAAGCCCCGTATTGGTGGGATATGAAGACAGCATTGCCGCGTTTTTGGTGGAAGATGTCACTCAATCTGAGTTTTATCGTCCATTGACCAACAGACCAGCGCATATCACACAAGCTGACTTTGATAAATTAAAACAGCAAGCCGCTGCACTCATTAAAGACAAAGTATTGCCTGCCTACCAAGGTTACATGGACTTTTTCGTTGGTGAATATAAGCCAAATGCACGTGCGAAGATTGGTGTCGCAAGCACGCCAGACGGTGAAGCTTTTTATCAAAATCGCGTTAAGCATTACACCACCACAGATATGACGGCGAAAGAGGTTCATGAACTTGGTTTAGCGGAGGTCAAACGCATTCGGGGTGAAATGAATGAGGTCATTGCTAGTACTGGATTTAAAGGCAGCTTCGCCGATTTTGTGCAATTTCTTCGCACCGACGAACAGTTCTATGCTAAATCGGCGGAAGAGCTGTTAAAAGAGGCGTCATATATTGCTAAAAAAGCTGATGCTCAATTACCTAAATTCTTTAAATTGTTACCAAGAACCCCTTATGGCGTTGAACCTGTACCCGATTCAATTGCTCCTAAATATACAACAGGCCGCTACATTCGTGCTAATGGCGAGACAGATGCTGGTTATTATTGGGTTAATACGTATGGGTTAGACAAGCGCCCATTGTATGTACTTGAAGCGTTGACGTTACACGAAGCCGTGCCGGGGCATCATTTACAAATCTCCCTTAACCGAGAACTTGACGATGTTCCAAAGTATCGCCGCAATCACTATATATCTGCATTTGGTGAAGGGTGGGGGCTTTATGCTGAATATCTTGGGCAAGAAATGGGCTTCTACCAAGATGCTTATAGTCAATTTGGTCGCCTGACCTATGAAATGTGGCGTGCTGCCCGTTTAGTGGTTGATACAGGCATGCATATGTTTGGATGGACTCGAGAGCAAACGATGACATTTATGCAAGAGAATTCTGCGTTGTCATTACACAACATCAAAACAGAAACAGATCGCTACATCTCTTGGCCGGGACAGGCGCTTTCTTATAAAATAGGCGAGCTGACGATAAAGCGTTTACGTAAAAAAGCGGAAGATAAACTCGGTACAGACTTTGATATTAGAGAGTTTCACTTTCAAATCTTGAAAAATGGTGCTGTGCCATTAGACTTTCTTGAACAGCAAATTGATGCCTATATTCAAGAGGCAGCCAAGCAAGTAACTAAATAGTTTATGAGGCCATACGTTATGTGAGGCCTCATTAATAACATCAAACTTACTGAGACTTATAATTTACAATGAATGATTTATACACCCAAGCGGCAACTATTTTTCTCGGCTTTTTTGCCATTATGAACCCTATTGCTAATACCGCCGTTTTCGCAGGATTAGCGGGTAACAAGCCTAAAGCTGAACAAATTAAGATTGCCTTAAAAGCACTGACGATTACCTTCTTCGTCATTTTAGCGTTTGCGCTATTAGGCAATGCCATTTTCCATTTATTTGGCATTACCATTTCTGCACTACGTATTACTGGTGGTATTTTGGTGTTTTTAGTCGGCTATCACATGCTTAATGGGGCTGGCTCTAAATTACACTCAACAGAGCAAGAAGCTGGGGACGTGTCGGTTTCACCACTTGCAGTGCCATTACTTGCTGGTCCGGGCACTATTGCGACGGCAATGAATTACGCTTCATCTGGGAGTTCGAGTGCAATTGCATTAACCATGGGAATGTTTGCAATCTTATGTGTCATTACCTTTGTTTGTTTTATTTTTAGTTCTCGTATTTTGGCCATCATTGGCGATAGTGGTTTAAGTATTGTTACTCGGTTAATGGGTTTAATTCTGGCGGTTATTGGTACGCAGATGGTTATTGTTGGCGTTACTGCCGTTGTCGCCACCATGAAATAAAGCTAACTAGGGTCTGTTGAACTTTGCGGTTCAAATTTTGTTCAATCTAAAAGCGTTTTGAGCAAGGCATGAGGATTGATGCTGGGTTTACCCCAGTGAATGACGAATAACGCGGCACAAAATACTTTTAGGTGAATCCTACGGACAGCATTTGTTTGTTATTTCTACGGCGTTATCGCCTATTCGTGTATTGCTACATGGATGTAGCTCATTAGGATAATGCAGGAGCTATTATCGAGCCAGCTACACCACATAGGCTCTGCCTTGTAGAAACCCCAAACAAATTGCTGCAAAAATGAACTCAAAAGTTCAACAGACCCTAATAGAGTTATGTTTAAAAATTAATACTTAACATCTATTGTACTAAATACTTTGCTGGGAATAATTGTTTGATTTGATAACGCTCTATTGCTGTTAGTTCGCCATATTTTTTTGAAAAAGGCCAACCATATCCCCACCTAAATGGCGTTGGTAATGCAGGGCTGCCACCTACACGAACACCATTAAACATCAAGATAGCAATCTCAGCTTGGCCAGTATCGGCAACACACTGCTGAAGTTTAAGATCTGACAATAGGCGCTGTGCTCGAGTGCCGCCTTGCCAGTAATCGAGATCATGAGCTTTACAGCAATGTAACCACAAGTTTGGCTTTTCAGGTGTTCCATTAGGAAACAAGCTACAGCCATCAGTGGAAAAAGGGGCTAGTTTTTGTAATGAATTAGCGTTTGATGGCACAAAAAAACCTGCCAATCCAATGGCAAGTAATATTCGCATCATCATAGCCACAACCTTATACCAATTGCATTAAATGCCGTGGCGAGCTTCAATCATTTTGGCGCGAATGTCTTTCACAGCTTGCTCTAAACCAACAATAGAGGCGCGTGCAATAATGGAATGTCCAATATTCAATTCGTAAATTTCAGGAATAGCAGCAATGGGTGCAACGTTATGATAATGCAAACCGTGACCGGCATTCACGACAATACCTTTACTGTGTGCATACGCCGCCATTTCTTGAATACGTTTAAGCTCTTTAGCCTGCTCAAAACTGTTTTCTGCATCAGCGTAACAGCCAGTATGAAGCTCGATATACGGAGCACCAACAGTTACAGCAGCATCGATTTGTGCCTTATCAGCATCAATAAATAATGACACTTTAATGCCAGCACCTTTAAGCTGCGCAACTGCTTCAAGCATTGTATCTAACTGACCAGCTACATCTAACCCGCCTTCAGTGGTTAGTTCTTCGCGCTTTTCAGGCACTAAGCAAACATATTCCGGTTTCACGTTACAAGCAATAGACAGCATCTCTTGCGTTACTGCAATTTCTAAGTTCATACGAGTTTGCAGCGTTTGCGCCAGTGTATAAACATCGCGATCTTGAATATGACGACGATCTTCACGTAAATGTATTGTAATGCCGTCAGCCCCAGCTAACTCGGCAACGCTTGCTGCATGGACTGGATCTGGATAAGTAGTGCCACGCGCTTGACGCAGTGTCGCGATGTGGTCGATATTAACGCCAAGATAGATTGGATTCATGATTAATTCCTTAACGATTTTGAGCGTGAAAACAAACGTCTGCTTTGCAATGGTTTATTGCCTAATAAAGGAGTCAACGCTTGTCTTGTCAGCAACTTTGCATGATTTCGGGTAATAGTGTCACAAAAATTTGTGTTTGCAATATTAATTAACGATTGGCCGATATATTTTCCATCAACACGGCTGATAAAGCCTTGTTCGGTCAATAGATCGTAACGCCAATTAGGTTCTATCGATTGCCCATCGACATCTGTTAATAGCGAAAACCCATGCCCCAACTCGCTCAGTAATGACAATTCAAACTGACGTAATGTTAATTCAATATCATTGTCTTTAGATAATGAGAGAAGTGTTGCATGATACGCGCTATAAATAACGGGTTGAGAAGCTTCTTTAACGAGCAATCGCATGATCAGTTCGTTGAGATAAATTCCACTATAAAGGTATTGTTTAGCTAACGGAAAAGCCAAGGTCGGTGAATCAATACGGATCAGTGTTTTTAAATCACCATGACCTCGCCAACTAACTAACAGCGGCCTAAATGGCTGTAACAAACTTTTATTGATATTGTTTTTGCGTTTAGCGCCATTAGCGACAGCGGCAACACGGCCGTGAGATTCAGTAAACAGTTCAACGATAAGGCTCGTTTCACTAAACGGACGGGAGTGAATGAGATAAGCGGCGCACAACGCTGATTGTTCATTGCTGCGCGCCGTATTGTTAAGGTTAGTCGTCTCCATAACCAAGGCTGTTTAATGCCCTTTCGTCATCAGCCCAACCTGATTTAACTTTAACCCAAAGCTCAAGGAAGACTTTGTTATCAAACATTTCTTCCATGTCTTTGCGAGCTTCTCGCCCAACTTGCTTTAATTTTTCACCTTTCTTACCAATGATCATGCGTTTTTGGCCTTCACGCTCCACCAAGATAAGTGCACTAACGTTGAATACGCCATTTGGCTGCATTGTAAATGCTTCAATTTCAACGGTGACAGAGTAAGGGATTTCATCGCCCATAAAGCGCATCAGTTTTTCACGAATAATTTCTGAGCCCATGAAGCGCTGAGAACGATCTGTAATGTATTCTTCAGGAAAGTGATGCTGACCTTCAGGGATAGCTTCACGAGCAATACTAATCAATTTATCAACACCATTACCCTGTTTTGCAGAAATAGGGATGATTTGTTCAAAATCGTATTGACTTGCTAACCATTGTAAATGCGGCATCATTTCTGAACGAATTTGCACGTTGTCTTCTTTATTCACAACACAGATAACGGGTGTGTCTTGACAACTTTTACGCAATTTATTAAGAATCATTTCATCGTCACCAGTCCATTGAGTGCCTTCAACTAAAAAGAAGACCATTTCAACATTACCGATAGAGCTTGCTGCTGCACGATTCATTAATCGATTAATGGCACGCTTTTCTTCGCTATGCAATCCAGGTGTATCAACATAAATTGTTTGGTAAGCGCCGTCTGTATCTATGCCCATCACACGATGTCGTGTCGTTTGAGGCTTGCGTGACGTAATACTAACTTTTTGACCTAGAATCTTATTGATAAGCGTCGACTTACCAACATTAGGACGACCTACAATGGCCACGAAACCACAATATGTTGAGTCGTCATTATTTTGCTGTTGCATGAATAACCTCTAATGCTTTTTGAGCGGCATCTTGTTCTGCTTTACGACGCGATGTTCCCACACCAACGGTTTGCTCTGCAACTCCCTCAACGCTACAAGACATTGTAAAACGTTGATTGTGCGCCTGACCTGTTACTTCCATGACTTCATAAGTCGGTAGCGGTAAACGACGGCCTTGTAGCCATTCTTGTAACTGTGTTTTTGGATCTTTTTGGCTCACACCTGGCTCAATCGCTTGTAAACGTGATTGATACCAATCTAACACAAGCGTTTCACAGGTTTTCATATCGCTATCTAAATAGACAGCAGCAATAATTGCTTCAACAGAGTCAGCTAAAATCGAATCGCGACGAAAACCACCACTTTTCAGTTCACCAGGCCCCAAACGCAAGTAATCGCCAATTACAAAGTCACGAGCAAGTTCAGCCAACGTTTGCCCTCGTACCAAGGTAGCACGCATACGGCTCAAATCACCTTCAGGAACCTTAGGAAACTTAAAATACAAGGCCTCAGCAATAAACATGCCTAATAAAGAATCACCTAAAAACTCTAAGCGCTCATTGTGTTCTCCCCCCATGCTACGGTGGGTCAACGCCTGTAATAAAAAATCTCTGTTTTTAAAGCTGTAACCGATTTTCTTTTCTAATTTTTCGTACGGAATATGTCTCATTTACTCTTGTCCAATTTTCCCAATACGCTCGGTACGAATACCACTTGGTACCCACGTAGGAATAATGTCTTCTGGCGCGCGTTCAAATTCAAAACTTGTCCACACATATACCGCTTTACCAACCATATTTTGCTCAGGAACAAAGCCCCAAAAGCGACTATCTAAACTATTATCTCGATTGTCACCCATCACAAAATATTGATTTTCAGGAACAATCCACTCACCTTGGCGAATACCTTCCTGATTAAAATACTGAGGAGCTTGGGCAAACGCCGGGTTGTACAAAATTTCATGCTGTACGCCGAGTAAATCTTCTTTTGCTTGTGTTAATGGGTAACCGCCTTCAACGAAATCACCTTGAGAAACAATATCAAGCTCGACACGTTTGAATTGATCACAACCAGCAATCTCTTGACCTTCAATACATGGCGTTTTAATTGACAAAATTTTATTGCGATAACGAATAACGTCACCAGGTTCACCGATAACACGCTTGATATAATCAACATCGGGCTTAGGTGGGTATTTAAAAACAACAGAATCACCACGTTGCGGCTTTCCAGTTTCCAACACCTTGGTACGAATAACTGGCAGTTTTACACCATAAGCATATTTTTCAACCAGAATGAAATCACCCACCAATAACGTAGGCTTCATTGAACCAGATGGGATCTGAAATGGCTCATATAAAAATGAACGCAATATCAACACGAATGCGATAACAGGAAAAAGACCGCGGCAATTCTCTACCAACGCAGACTCCTGTAAAACGGATGCTTTCGCATCATCATCAATTTCTTTAGGTAAACCATCAACGACAGCTTTTCGTTTAGGCAAAAACATAAAATGATCAATTGCCCAAACAGTCCCTGTAAACAAGGTAGCGAGAACTAAAATTAGTTCAAAATAAGTCGCCATTCATTATTCTCCAACTTTTAAGACGGCTAAAAATGCTTCTTGTGGTAATTCTACGTTACCAACAGACTTCATGCGTTTTTTACCTGCTTTTTGCTTTTGCAGTAATTTCTTCTTACGGCTCACGTCACCGCCATAACACTTCGCGGTTACATCCTTACGTAGTGCTTTAATATTCGTACGAGCGATAATTTGACTACCAATTGCCGATTGAACGGCAATATCAAACATTTGACGAGGGATAAGCTCTTTCATTTTTTCAACAACAGCCCGGCCGCGATATTGTGCATTATCACGGTGAGTAATCATCGCAAGAGCGTCAACACGCTCACCATTGACTAACATATCAACACGCACCATGTTCGACGCTTGGAAGCGCTTGAAATTATAATCCAGTGATGCATAACCGCGTGATGTTGATTTCAAACGATCAAAGAAATCAAGTACAACTTCTGCCATTGGCAATTCATAAGTTACTGCAACTTGTTTACCGTGATAAACCAAATTAGTTTGTACACCACGTTTTTCAATACATAACGTAATTACAGAACCTAGATACTCTGACGGTACAAGGATGTTAGCTTCCACCATAGGCTCACGAATTTCATCGATATTTTGAACTGGTGGTAAATCTGACGGGTTATCGACATTCAGTGTTTCACCTGCCGTTGTTACCACTTCATAGTTTACAGTCGGTGCCGTAGTTATCAGATCAAGATTGTATTCACGCTCTAAGCGCTCTTGAATGATTTCCATATGTAACATGCCGAGGAAACCGATACGAAAACCAAACCCTAATGCGCTAGAAGTTTCAGGTTCAAAGTGTAAAGACGCATCATTTAAGCTTAATTTATTCAATGCATCGCGGAAGTTTTCATAATCATCAGAACTAATTGGGAATAAACCTGCATATACTTGAGGCGTAACGCGCTTAAAACCAGGTAATGGCTCTTGGGCACCGTTGCGTGCAAGTGTTAGCGTATCGCCGACAGGCGCACCGTGAATTTCTTTAATACCAGCAATGATGTAACCAACTTCACCAGCCTTTAAAATACCAGTATCTGTCTGTTTTGGCGTAAAAATACCAACTTTATCGATAATATGAATATCGCCTGTTGACATCACTTTCATTTTGTCACCAGCTTTAACTTGGCCCTGTTTTATACGCACTAAACTTACAACGCCTTGGTAATTATCAAACCACGAATCGATAATCAGTGCTTGCAGTGGAATATCTGCGTCAACATCGCCTTCTGGTGCTGGTACCTTAGCAACAATTTCTTCTAATACATCTTCAATACCGATACCTGTTTTTGCACTACAGCGCACAGCTTCCATTGCATCGATACCAACAAGATCTTCAATTTCTTCAGAGGCTGAATCAGGATCGGCTGACGGTAAATCAATTTTATTGAGTACAGGCACAACTTCCAAATCCATTTCGATAGCAGTGTAACAGTTTGCAAGTGTTTGCGCCTCGACACCTTGTGCAGCATCAACAACCAACAATGCCCCTTCACAAGCCGCTAACGAACGAGATACTTCATAGGTAAAGTCAACATGTCCAGGGGTATCGATAAAGTTTAACTGGTAAGTCTCACCGTCTTTCGCTTTATAATCCAATGTCACACTTTGAGATTTAATAGTGATACCACGTTCACGTTCAATATCCATTGAATCAAGAACTTGAGCTTCCATTTCACGGTCAGATAAGCCACCACAAAATTGAATAAGACGATCAGAAAGTGTTGATTTGCCGTGGTCGATATGGGCAATGATTGAGAAATTACGTATATGCTTCATTGAAAGAATAGCCAACTTAAAATTAATTTAATTTACAACCGCTGCTTATTGCAATACAGGTCATAAATTCAGACACAAGAATTGTCGGCAATTCTACCGTAAATAAGCGCGACACGCCAAAAGTATTCACGTTAACGGTGAAAATGGTCACATGAAAATAGAGTCAATTTTATTGATTAAGAAAAACGCGGTGAAATGATAACAATAGATGGCGATAAATCTTGATTTTTATTAAGCCAGAACTTCCCAAATTGTTGACTAAGTATGGCAGTGACTATGGCTAGGCCAATTGCACTTATCGCTGGCATGCCTAGTAATTCAACCAACCAATTTTGACCTAAAATGCCTCCAATTAACAGACCAAACAATGGCAATAAATAGGTAATTGCACTTGCCGCTAAGATATTTGCTTCCTTAGTACCAATAGTAACCCATTGGCCGACAGATAAAATATTGTCCGTGTCAACTTTAATGCGCTGAGTTTTACCGGAAAAGGCCTTAGCAACAGTACCTACACCGCAGCTATTTTCACTTGCACAACCAGAGCAACTTGAATTAAGTTCATATTCTAATTCAACACTGCCATGAAATACGTCTCTAACTAAAGCCTTTTGTTCAAGCATAAATTACCCATTTGGCGCAACTGATTGTGCAATCTTTAACGCCGTGTCATAAGGAATTCGTCCAACCACCGTGATATCGATTAAACCACGTCTGAAGTTAGCAACAGATAATCCATTATTGGTTTGCAATTTAGCAGGTAGCTCAGCTTGCTGTGCTTTAGCAATGTAAACAGACACCTGTGTCAATCCATCACTTAGCATTAGATAGTCAACATTTTCTGCTGTGCTAACCACGCGATGTTCATCGCTCGCTTTGACAGAAAATCCCGAAGGTAGCCAATTCAAACGCCAATTATCTTGTGCCGTTGAAGGAATCATAACGGTTTCTGACTTTGGCTGTGCAGCAAGTTTTTCAACATTGTCACTTGGACGTTCATTGAGGTGTAAACCAACCGCTTGCACCTGTTCAAGTAAATTATTGTTTAAATCAAACAAGTCATAACGTAATAAAAGCTTAGTTTCGACATCTAGCCAAAGAATATAATTAAAACGATTCTTGTCTTTCGCTTTTAACCTTATCAACTGCGTAACACGCCCTGCAATGCGTCCTCGTTCTATCATTGTCAATGAGTAATTATCAATAATATGCTGAGTTTTACCGACGAAAATAGCAGGTGAAGGGCCAATTATTTGCCCTGCGTTGATACTATATGGTCGACTTTCTGGCTCCATGTAAGTAACAATATTATCAATGCGATAGCTATGTCTAACAGGCCCACTCAATGCAGCAATATAAACGACTTGGCGATCATCACTTACACCGTGTTCAAATAAATAGGTTTGAGCAGAGTTTGGTTCAAGGTGAACCATTGGAATAGTGAAGTTTAAGGTTTGATGAGCTAGATTCATTGAATCTAGCCAATCCGTTGGTGTCTTTTCAGCAGCGGCAATGCTTGAAAATAGAATTGAAAAGGCACCAATAATGCGACGACAAGTGAACAATAGTTTCCCCTATTTGTCTTTTTGTGGCGTTGTAGCTTTCAAACGTTGTTGCAATAAATGATCTTTAACATAAGCATTCATTTTACGTTCGACGGCAAGACGCTCACTTTCAGTCATTTGTTGTTGAATATCAGCAGACGTTTGCGGCGTCTGATGACTTACCGGCGATGCATAACCACCTGTAGGAATAGTTTGCAGTACAGGAATATCTTGCTCTGTGCCTTGATTTGATTGTAGTTGAATCGCACTAACAACCATGACAGCAGCAACAGAAGCAGCAATACCATAAGATCCAAAACGATCAAATAACGAGACAACATTTCCACTCGGTTTACTTTGAGTTTCTACGGTTTTATCAACATTCGTTTTAGGCGCTAAAATAGCGGGTTCTTGGGCAATAGCAGCTGAAACACTGCTTGCAAAATCAGCTGTAAAAGCAGGCGCTAATTCTTCACGAATTGCATCACCAATCAAATGATAACGTTCAAAATCTTTAGCACTTTCAACATCATTGATTAACTTATCAAGCTCTGTTGCTGAAAGCTCTTGTCCATCAGTAAATGATGACAATATTTCTTTATTATTTGACACTATAACTACCTTCTATCGTTGCATTAGTGGATCGATTTGCTTGTCCAACGCTTCTCGAGCCCTAAAAATACGCGAACGAACTGTCCCGACAGGACACTCCATTACATTAGCAATATCTTCATAACTTAACCCATCTAATTCACGCAGCGTAATCGCTGTCCGTAAATCTTCTGGTAACTTCTCAAGTGTAGCAACCACTACACTTTGTAATTCATCAGTTAATAGCAATCGCTCGGGTGATGCTCCTTCTCTGAGTTCATCACCACCATCAAAATACTCGCCATCTTCAATATCAATATCTGAACTTGATGGTCGGCGTTTTTGTGCCACTAAATAATTTTTAGCCGTATTAACCGCTATTCTGTACAACCACGTATAAAACGCACTATCACCGCGAAAATTTGGTAGTGCTCGATATGCTTTAATGAATGCTTCTTGCGCAACATCAGGCACATCACCTTGATTCTTTACAAAACGACTAACTAAATTTAATACCTTGTGTTGGTATTTTCTGACTAAAAGATCAAAAGCGGCTTTATTGCCTTGCTGTACTAACTCAACTAACTGCTGATCTGTTTTTGTTTCGCTCATTCAAGCATTTTCCTCAACATTTATTCCACTTTACTGATTGCTCGAAGTAAACGCACAATGAATAGACTTAGGTGTTTGTTAAAAGTTCACTTAATGTAACAATTTTTTATTTTACGTAAAATTTCATCTTATTTCACACTATTGAATCACTTTTTTACTAGTTATATCAACGTTTGTTAGCTAATATTGGCAAACTTCAAACTTTCAACCGAAATCATGACTGACGCCATAGAACATTCCTGTGACACATTAATTATTGGTAGCGGCGCTGCTGGCTTAACTTTAGCACTACAAGTTGCTCAATTTTCCAAAGTAACAGTACTAAGCAAAGCTCAAATTAATGATGGTTCAACCTTTTATGCGCAAGGTGGTATTGCGGCTGTATTTGACAAAAAAGACAGTATTGAATCTCATGTGTCTGACACACTTATCGCCGGTGCAAATTTGTGTGATAAAAGTGTGGTTGAAATGACAGCACAAAATGCCAAAGCCTCTCTGGAATGGTTAATAGATTGCGGTGCCGATTTTGACCAAGAACTTTCTAGTAAAGGTGAACAACGATATCATCTTACCCAAGAGGGCGGCCATAGTCACCGCCGAATTCTTCATGCCGCCGATGCAACAGGCAAAGAAGTCCAAACAACGTTACAAGCCAAAGTGCTTAATCACCCCAATATAACTATTTTAGAGCGATATAATGCTGTTGATTTAGTTACTGATGGTATAGGTATTAATAAACGAGTCATTGGCGCCTATGTGTGGAGCCGAGATCGCGAACAAGTTGAAACCATTCAAGCAAAGCAAGTTGCCTTAGCAACAGGCGGTGCTAGTAAAGTGTATCAGTATACAAGTAATCCCGATGTGGCAAGTGGCGATGGCATTGCAATGGCGTGGCGTGCCGGTTGTAGCGTTGCAAATCTTGAATTTAACCAATTCCATCCAACCAGTTTATTTCATCCGCAATCAAACAATTTCTTATTGTCAGAAGCGCTTCGTGGTGAAGGTGCATATTTAAAGCGACCTGATGGCAGCCGTTTTATGGACGATTTTGATGCACGTGGCGAACTAGCGCCTCGCGATGTCGTCGCTCGTGCTATCGATTATGAGATGAAGCGCTTAGGTGTTGACTGTCTTTATTTAGACATCAGTCATAAAAGTGATGAATTTATCACGTCACATTTCCCAACGATTTATCAACATTGTTTATCCTTAGGTATCGATATTACAAAAGAGCCTATGCCTGTAGTTCCTGCCGCGCACTACACTTGCGGCGGCGTGAAAACAGATAAGCACGGCGCAACTGATATAAATGGGCTATATGCCATTGGAGAGGTAGCTTATACAGGACTTCATGGCGCAAATCGCATGGCAAGTAATTCGTTACTTGAATGCTTAGTATTTGCTAAAACGGCGGCAGAACGTATCAAAGAGGACGCTGAAACTTCATCTAAGGATTATCAAATTGTTCCTTGGGATGAATCCAAAGTTACCAATTCAGATGAAGAAGTTGTTATTCAACATAACTGGCATGAACTGCGACTTTTCATGTGGGATTACGTTGGAATTGTACGTACGAATAAGCGACTAGCACGAGCAAAACGTCGCGTTGAATTATTGCAGACAGAAATTGATGAGTATTATTCTAATTTTAAAGTGTCTAATAATTTATTAGAGTTAAGAAATCTCGTACAGGTAGCACAACTCATTATAGATTGCGCTATAGCGCGCAAAGAAAGCGTCGGCCTACATTATAATCTTGATTATCCGAATGCCCTTGAAAACAGCAGTCCAACTATCTTAAGCCCTCGGTGATTTGATAGAGATAATAAACGCTCTTTAAAAGGTTCTTGTTCTCCCTCAAATTAAACAGTATGTCGTTGCCTTAGCCGAATGATTCGGCGAAGGCGACAATACGCTTCAGTGGAAACACTATCTCGCCAAATCAACAAACCAATTCGGCTCCCAACATCTGCTCTCTCAACTTTTAAATAAACAAACCACTTATCTTCGATACTCGTCGTTAAAACGTGACCATCAAACATCAGTTGACCGGAGTATTTGACTTCTCCCTGCTGAGACAAAAACAATCGAAAATTAGCTTGTGGCCGGCAAAAAAATACAACGCAAACAATGAGAAAATTCATCGCAAAAATCGCCGCACCGACTTGCCAACGAGGAAACCATTCTAGAGTAACGAAAAACATAGAAGCGTGTAGCAGTCCAAAACTAACGATCACCACTCGCTGGCATAACACCGATGTCGACACCTCAATACAATAAAATTTAGAATAAGACATAGCACCCATCCACGGCTGGATAATTTGCTAAGTATAGTTACTTTAGGAGAAAAGATAGCAAGCGAATTAACGCTTGCGCAGGCAGTTTAGTTCAGGTGAACTTAAACTTTTACACGATTTACAATGAACGTAATCATCGCTTGCAAAGCAGGATCATCACTCTTTTGGTGTCCCATAGCCCAAGCAAATAGGTCAGGATCATCACAGCGTAACAACCGTTCAAATGTCGCCTTATCTGTATCGTTAAGATCATCCCATGCTTCTTCAACAAAGGGAGAAAATAAAACATCTAGCTCTAACATGCCGCGGCGACACGCCCATCTAAGGCGTGGTTTATCTAAAGAAGGTGTTTGATTGGTCATTTCGTTATTCCAAAATCTAAATAAAGTTAGATCGCAACCGGCGCACTAATATGCGGATGCGGTTCATAATCACTGATCTCAAAATCTTCAAATTTATAATCAAAAATCGAATCAGGTTTGCGGTTAATTGTTAGTGTCGGTAGACTTTTCGGCTCTCGAGTTAGTTGCAAGGCAACTTGCTCCCTATGATTACTATAAAGATGTGTATCACCACCGCTCCATATGAAATCACCTACCTCCAATCCCACTTGCTGCGCTAGCATATGAGTCAACATTGCGTAACTCGCAATATTAAATGGCAACCCTAAAAACACATCACAACTACGTTGATATAATTGACATGATAGTTTTCCATCGGCAACGTAGAATTGAAACAAACAATGACACGGCGATAAGGCCATTTCATTCAATTCACCAACGTTCCACGCACAAACAATCATTCGGCGCGAATTAGGATCGTTTTTCAATAATTCAACTAAATCAGAAATTTGATCGACAAATTGTCCGTCCCCTTTCGGCCAACTACGCCATTGCTTGCCATAAACAGGCCCTAAGTCGCCGTTTTCATCAGCCCATTCGTCCCAAATTTTAACGCCGTTATCGGACAGGTATCCAATATTAGTATCGCCATTTAGAAACCATAACAATTCATGAATAATAGAACGTAAATGACATTTTTTAGTGGTGACTAACGGAAATCCTTTACGTAAATCAAAACGCATTTGATAACCAAAAACTGATCGAGTACCTGTACCGGTCCTATCAGATTTATCGTTGCCGTTGTCGACAATATGTTGCATTAACTCTAGATATTCTTTCATTACTAAACGGCTTCCTTCGCTGTCGATTTGTTTTGTAGCGCACGATAAATTAACCAAGCACCAATAATAAGCATCGGAATAGTTAGCATCTGTCCCATGCTTAAGCTGTAATCTGTCACTAATGATTCTAAATGCTTATCTGGCGCCCTAAAGAACTCAATAATAAAGCGGCAAATACCATATCCTAATAAGAAGGTTCCACTAATTAACCCGAGAGGGCGAGGCTTACGAGACAATAAAAACAGCACAATGAACAAGCAGAAACCTTCAAGCGTTGCTTGATATAATTGAGATGGATGTCTAGCTAGCTGCAACGGATCGGCAGGAAATACCATTGCCCACGGCACATCAGCTGCTCGGCCCCACAATTCGCCATTGATAAAATTACCAATACGCCCAAAACCAAGGCCTAATGGCACCAGTGGTGCGACAAAATCACCAATTTGCAACAAGTGTTTTTTCTCTCGACGTGCAAAATAAAATAATGCCGTAATCACCCCAATTAATCCGCCATGGAAAGACATACCGCCTTCCCACACTTTAAATAGGTAGATGGGATCAGCCAAGAATAAGTCGAAATGATAAAACAGGACATAGCCTACTCGGCCGCCAAGAATAACACCTAAAAAGCC
This sequence comes from Gammaproteobacteria bacterium MedPE, assembly GCA_001874365.1. Taxonomy (GTDB): domain Bacteria; phylum Pseudomonadota; class Gammaproteobacteria; order Enterobacterales; family Psychrobiaceae; genus Psychrobium. The sequence goes on from MPDF01000023.1 coordinate 22,939, forward strand.
ATAAAATAGTAAATCGCTGACTTGATCCCTTGTCCAACCCGAATTAGGTTTATCAGCCTGCTTATTACCAAGCCAAATCGCACCGGCAAAACCCAGTAAATACATAAGTCCATACCAACGTAAAGCAACGGGTCCAATGCTAAATATAATAGGATCTATCTGCGGAAATTGAATAAATTCTTGCACAAAGCTACCTTTAACTAAAAATTATCTCTGCTGCTACAATAAATAACAGAATTGAAAAACAACGTTTTAACACTTTAACTGGCATGCGTTGAGCAACACTCACGCCAAGCGGCGCAGCTAAAAGCGACAAACAAATAATACCTAACAACGCAGGTAAATAAACATAGCCCAGAGTCCACTCAGGCAGACTTGCTTGGGAGTTTAGCCCTGCACCTAAATACCCGATAGATCCCATGGCGGCAACGACAAAACCAACAGCCGCTGATGCGCCGATTGCACGTCTCATATCAAGTTTGACTTGGGATGTTAAAAACGGCACTAATAATACACCACCACCGATTCCCAATAAACTAGCAATTACCCCAATTCCAAAACAAACAACAACTAATTTTAATGGTGAATATTCAGGGTTCTCAACGTAACAAATTTCTGGTTTTTTAGCGCCTAACCACATTTGAATTGCCATCAATATTGCAAACATTGCAAAAAAGATCTGTAAGTAATCACTCGGGATCACATCGGCAAAATAACCACCAGCCAAACCGCCTAAGCCGACACCACACAATAATTGCGGCATAAAAAACTGTGGAATATTGCGTTTTCGATGATGAGTCAACAACGTAGAAATTGCGGTTAAAACGATGGCCGCCAACGACGTAGCTAATACGACTGGCATCAAATATTGAGGTTCAACACCCGTGAGAGGCAATAGCAATATAAGAACCGGAACAATGACCAAGCCACCACCGATCCCTAATAAGCCTGCTAAAAAACCCACCACAGCGCCTAAGGCAAGGCACATTAAAAAGATTTGTAGTGGGATTTCCAAAATGATTCAACTCAAATAATGGGTAAACTTAATGCCAAGATATCAATGACGGTGCAGGTTCTCTTTTTTTGGAATTGGCATACAGTGGCTCACTAACTCCTTCATAGCACGACGATATACATCTCGCTTAAAAGAAATAACCTGACGCACTGGATACCAATAGCTCACCCATCGCCAATCATCAAACTCAGGGTGATTAGTACAGCCAAAATTAATTGAATCTTCTGGACTCACCAATTTAAGTAAATACCAACGTTGTTTTTGTCCGATACACACAGGCTTACTATCATGACGGATCATACGATTAGGTAATTTATAGTGTAACCATGAGCGTGTTGAACCAAGAATTTTAACGTCTTCAGGCTTAAGACCAACCTCTTCATAGAGCTCACGATACATTGCCTGCTCTGACGTTTCTCCGGCATCTATGCCACCTTGTGGAAACTGCCAAGAATGCTGACGATAACGTTTAGCCCACATAACCTGGCCATGCCCATTGCATATTATTATGCCGACATTAGGTCGATAGCCATCAGCGTCAATCATTAAGAAACCTCTATTAATAGGCAATTTTTGTAGATAAGAGACCTTATATCAGAATATGCTATAAATAGATATAACAGCTATTTAGATCGAATAAAGATCAACCAGAGGATCATTATCCGAATAATTCTAAAACTTAACTCATAAAATGTTATTAACGTTTTCTGTGGATAAACCAGTGATAAACAATTAAAAACCTAGTTTATATCCACAAAGAAAGAGCACTCCACCAATTAACCTTCAGTTATTCACGCCTAAAGAAGAAAGCAAATACAATAACAAAACAATAAGTTAAATAAACAATCCACAATATAAATAACAACTAATTCAACTGTTATCACTGTTTAAAAACTTAATCTCAAATGACATACTTTCACTGTTCACAAACTAATCAAAAATAAGTTACCCACAAAAAATGACGTATAATTCGCTAAATTTTGTTTAAATATTGAATATATTTGTATTAAGTAATAGTTATAAACATTATTTAAGACAAGTGTCGAAGTTATCCAAGAATTCTGTGTATAACTTTGTGCATGAGCCAAATAAACGTTCATTTTATCTAAAAACATCGCATCATATTGCTATAATTTAATGTTAAAAACACACTTAAATTGCTGTTTATTATCAGTTACTCGTTACAATGCACCTTCTACAGCAAACTAACGAACAAAAAACGACCGACCGCATAAAGGACTATTTATTAACAGCCACCATTGCCATAAAAACCTAATGCAACGTAGAATGTCATAATCATCTATTATTAAAGTATTCTCATGTCACACCCGCCCTTATCTGAATCAGAACTGTTAACTGCGGCGCAGGCTTTATCAGGCCTTACATTGGCTCAATTAGCACACGATAACAATATCCAAGTTCCAGAGACTTTATTGCGTAATAAGGGGTGGATTGGCAATCTACTAGAAATAGCGCTGGGCGCTCACGCCGGCTCAAAACCAATGCAGGACTTTCCTGAGCTTGGAATAGAACTAAAGACAATTCCCATTGACAGTTTAGGTAAGCCTTTAGAAACAACATTCGTATGTGTTACGCCATTAACGTCGATTTCAGGGCTACAATGGCATCAAAGCAATATTGCAAATAAGTTAAGTAAAGTGCTTTGGGTGCCCATTCTATCGGAAAAAAAGTTCACTGTTGGCGAAAGACTCATTGGCACCCCATTTCTATGGCAACCTTCTTCTTATCAGGCGCATTTGTTACAACAAGATTGGGAAGAGATAATGGAGCTTATTGCAATGGGAGAAATAGACTCTATAACAGGAAAAACAGGCCAAGTGTTACAATTGCGCCCCAAGGCAGCAAACTCAAAAGCACTAACCGACGCCATTGGTCGAGATGGGCAACCCGTTAAAACATTACCTCGTGGATTCTATTTAAAAATTCCATTTACTCACGACATTCTTAAACAAGAGTTTGGATACAACTAGTTCGATTCCAGAATAAAACTATCTAACACTGAAAATATCGCTTAAGTTGTAATCTAAATAAAGTTCGCGTAAAGTTCAAACTAGCGTTTGAATCATAGTTAATCAACAACAATAAAATACAACTAAATTAACTATCAAATACAGCTAGTATTGCAATCATTGTAATATTGGTTTAACTCATTAAATTGCATAGTCGGAGCCAAAATGTCGAGTACAACGAACCTCTCAACAGAGCAAAACAAAAATCCTTACCCACATATGTTAGCGCCGTTAGACCTAGGGTTCACAACCCTTAAGAATCGTGTACTAATGGGGTCAATGCATACCGGGTTAGAAGAAGAAAAGAATGGCTTTGACAAGTTGGCCGTGTTCTATGCGGAGCGCGCAAGAGGTGGTGTAGGGCTCATTGTTACAGGCGGAATCGCACCTAATTTTCGAGGAAGAATTGCACCTCATGGATCTCAACTGAGTTTTTCTTGGCAAACAAGTAAACATAAAAAAGTAACAGATGCCGTGCATAAGGAAGGTGGAAAAATCTGCCTTCAAATTCTCCATACCGGACGTTACGCTTATCATCCATTTAACATCAGTGCCTCAGCAATCAAGGCTCCTATTAACCCATTCAAGCCCCGCCAGATGAGCGAACGTCAAATCAAGAAGACTATCAAAGACTTTGCTTCAACGTGTGAGTTAGCACAGAAAGCGGGTTATGACGGCGTCGAAATAATGGGCTCTGAAGGTTATCTCATTAACCAATTTTTGTGTCAACGTACCAACCAACGCCAAGACCAATGGGGCGGTAGTTACGAAAATCGTATGCGTCTGGCGCTTGAAATAGTCAAAGCCTCTCGTAAAAAAGTCGGTACTGATTTTATAATCATCTTTAGATTATCCATGCTAGATCTTGTTGAACAAGGCAGTGATTGGGACGAAGTCGTTGAGCTTGCAAAAGCACTTGAACAAGCAGGCGTTACCATTATTAATACTGGTATTGGCTGGCACGAAGCGCGTATTCCAACAATTGCAACTTCAGTTCCCCGTGCTGCATTTAGCTGGGTAACGGCTAAAATGAAAAAAGAAGTCAGTATACCACTCATAACCACCAATCGAATTAATACACCGGAAGTTGCCGAAGATATTCTGAGCAGAGGCGATGCCGATATGGTATCGATGGCCAGACCTATGCTTGCTGATGCCGACTTTGTGAATAAAGCAGCACAAGATAATAGTGACAGTATTAATATCTGTATTGCCTGTAATCAAGCTTGTCTAGATCATGTATTTAAACAAAAACGCGCCTCATGTTTAGTGAATCCACGAGCCTGTTATGAGACAGAACTCAACTTTGTTCAATCAAAACAAACTAAAAAACTTGCTGTTATTGGCGGCGGTATGGCAGGAATGTCTTTTGCTATTTATGCCAAACAACGTGGACATGAAGTGACGTTATTTGAGGCCAAAGAACAATTAGGGGGACAATTTAATCTAGCCAAAAATGTTCCAGGTAAAGAAGAGTTTATTGAATCGCTTAAATATTTTACGAGTGAATTAGCACGCCAACACATTAGTGTTCATCTAAATTCTCGTCAAACAGTTGAACAACTGACGGAGGCAGGTTTCGATGAAATCATTTTAGCCACAGGCGTTGTTCCGAGAATTCCAGCCATTGATGGAATCGACCATCCAAGTGTCTACAACTATCAACAAGTGCTTAGTGGCGAAGCCAAAATAGGCAATAAAGTTGCTGTGCTTGGCGCTGGCGGTATCGGGTATGACATCAGCGAATATTTGACTGAAAAAGGCGAATCTCACACAGAAAACTTAGCGTTGTGGTTAGAAGAATGGGGAATAGATAAAAACATTACCCATCGCGGCGGGATAGATGGTGTACAACAAGTGAAGCCAGAGTCAGCGCGCCATATTTATATGTTACAGCGTAAAAATGAACGCTTCGGGAAATCACTACAACCAACAACGGGTTGGATCCATCGCGCAGCATTAAAAAAGCGGTCTGTTGAGATGATCGGCGGTGTAAGTTACGAAAAGATTGATGACAACGGATTACACATTTCCATCGACGGCCAATCACAACTACTTGACGTTGATAACATCGTTGTGTGTACGGGGCAGGAATCTCAAAACCAACTACAAAAAGGGCTGGTTGACGCTAATATTCCTGTTCACCTTATTGGTGGTGCGGACTTTGCCGGAGAACTAGATGCCAAACGTGCTATTAGACAAGGTGCTGAATTGGCGGCGCGCATTTAATTGAATCGTTAACAACAATATCGCCTGCTTTTAAAGCAGGCTTTAACATTCAATCACTTTTCCATTTCCATCTTCATGAAAACCATCACCATCGACGTCTCTTGATAAACGAGCCCTTCCAATTTTAGTGATGATAACAGCCCTATTAAAGCGAGCTGACTCTCCTTTGAAGCAAAATCTAAACGTACCGTTTTGATTCTTGGTCCATCCATTGGCACCAAATTGTAAATAGCTTTTGTTTTGAAACGCACGCCACGTAACTTGAATTTCTTTCGTATTCGATTGAAAGAACCGAACAACTTTGTCTTCATTATCAAATTTACGATCACCATTACGGTCAATAAATACCAGTGCCCCTTCACCCCAGTATTTTTTTGATGCACACGTACGACCATCAATGGACGCACAAAATGTCACATCTGTTCTGTTATAAAGCGCAAATTGACGAGCCATTCGCTGCATCGCAACAAACTCATTCAAATGAGTAGTCATCTGATTTCTCAATCTCATTTCCTTTAATGACGGTATACCAACCATCAAGACGATAATCATAATTGCAACAGTGATAACTAACTCGATGAGAGTGAATCCTTTTTGTATATATCTCATTTCGATGCTCCTGCAGTGAATGCATGAGCAATTATAGTCAACGGTTAGTAAAGAGGAGCGTTGATTGAATTCACAATTTTTAATTCGCAAGTTTTACATCAACTTAAATTAAAAATAATTATGTTACTCTAAATCACACTCTAATAAGAAGGTTGGATAATTTATGAAAATTAACCCATTACTTGTATCCCTGTGCTTATCTGCTGGACTAGCCAGCATGACGGTTAACGCCAGCGAACAAAAAACAATTATGGAAATTCAAGGAACAGGAAGTAACTCCCCTTTTGTTGATATAGGCAATAAAGAATACCAATCAAAAGATACCTTTCAAGTAACTGGGGTTATAACCCATATTCAAGCTAAAGACCTCGGACGCGATATTCCAAGCGGCTTATATATTCAAGACGCTAAAGGCGACAACAACCCTGCAACCTCAGATGGTTTGTTTGTGTCTTTCGATTCTAAAGCATTGGCCGCATTACCACTTCAGCTTGGTCAAACGATTACCGCAACCGGAAAGATCAAAGAAGCCTATAACTGGACACAGCTAGTTGCACAAGATGTTTCAATTAGCGGTGATACAATTAAAATAATACCGGCAATGCCCGTTATTCTATTAGAAACTGACAATAGTCTAAAAGATACACTTGAGCGTTATGAAGGAATGCGCGTTACACTGGCTAGCAATAATAATTTAATAGTTAGTCGTAATTTTGGTTATGATCGAAATGTACGCCGCAATAATTTGGCACTCTCAGTTGGTTCTATTAATATGCAACCAAATCAGCAGTTTGCTCCTAGTTCACAAGATTCAAAACAGCAAGCTAGCCAAATTAAAAATAACGAACTCATCATAGAATCTTTTAATAAAGCGCCCGCAGGAAAAATCCCTTGGTACCCATCATTCGCCCAAAGTACAAATGGAGTCGATTATGACTACATTCGCATTGGTGATTCTGTTGCAGAATTAACTGGCGTAGTTGGTTATTCCCACAATAATTTCCGCCTATTTGTACAAAACAAAGCGACTAAGGATAACTTCAAACATAACAATCCACGCACAGCAGCACCGACGCTCAAAGATGGTGATATCAAAGTAGCAACCTTCAATGTATTAAATTATTTTAATTCTCCATTTGGCGGTGATAAAAACCCATTGGGGCAAAATCGCGGTGCTAAAACCCTCGAAGAATTCTCAATGCAACGTGCAAAGATTGTTAAAGCGATTATAGCCCTTGACGCTGACATTATTGGATTGATGGAAATTGAAAACAATGGCACGCAAAGTAACTCTGCATTGAAAGACTTAATTTCTCATGTCAATCAAGAGCTGCCGTTAGATAAGCAATATACCTTTGCGAGCAATAATGAAAAATATAACGGAACAGGCGCTATCACTTCACAAGTTATCTATCGTGGAGAAGAAATGTCCTTGACTAACTATCAAGTGATTACCATGCCGCAACAGGATGCCCCCGCTATTGGCAAAGAAAATGGCAAAAATTTTATGCGTAATGCCGTTACGCCAACGTTTAAACTCAAAGACAGTGGTGAGTTACTAACGATTTCGGTCAATCACTTTAAATCTAAAGGCTCTACCTGTTGGGAAGATGTTGCCTTGCAAAATAATAAAGACATTGATCATCAAGGCAGTTGCGAACACTTTCGTGTCTCAGGTGCTTATCATTTAGGTCAAGCACTCGAAAAAATCGACGGCCATAAATTAATTATTGGTGACCTTAATTCTTATGCACTAGAAGATCCACTTGCAGTATTAACAAACCGTCAGCATCTACCAAAATCCTATGACCTTCGTGCCGCTAGAGATACATTTATTGGTGGTGATTCAGCAAAGGGAAAATTATTACATGGTGAAAATGGTGCTGTTATCAAGCAATCTTTTGGTTACATCAATACCATTCGTAAACTACACCCTGAAGCATTTGGCTACAGTTTTTCAAACGTTGTTGGTACCTTAGATTACATTTTGGCATCACCGTCGCTTGCTGATCATATTGTCGATGCTACTGAGTGGAATATCAACTCACCAGAATCAACATTATTTGAATATGGCACACGTTATACCGGCGATATGAAAAAATACGCCGATGTTTATCGTTCGTCTGATCATGATCCTGTCATCATTTCGCTAAACTTTAACAAACCTTCAAAAGACAATAGCGGTAATACTGGTATTGCTGTTTTATTATTAAGTTTAGGTCTTTTGATCCGCCGCCAATTATATCAATTGCATTAAATAGGTGATTTGATTGTGCTAATCGTTGATTTAAACCAGCACAAGTGGTCAGTCAATTAATACAATTGGTATTAAAAGCAAGCTAATAAAAAAGCCGTTAATAATATCCTGATTTTGAGAAGGAAGTTATTAACGGCTTTTTATTTTTACTGATATTTAACGAATTAAACTATCAACGGATGCTTTACCACCGCCATGCTTAATCAAGTAAAGTAATGGCACCAACCACATGATATGAGTCGGCCAAGCATCTGGGTAAACAAATATTTGAATAACTAATGTCATGCCTAATAGCGCAATAGCACTTAAGCGTGTGAACAATCCGAGAATAATTGCACCCCCTAAGAAAAACTCTCCATAAGTCGCTAGATAAGCGGCAATATCACTCGGAATGATTGGCAGCTCATATTCATATTCAAACAACGTAAACGTCGAGTCTGACACATTAAAAAACTGCCACTTCTGCCCTAAAATAGTACTGCCATCTATTTTAGTTTGTGCACTACGCCAAAATACTAGCCCCACTGCAATACGTGCAACAAGGGCAATGATATCTTCTGGGATCTTACTACATAACTGGTTGAGTGATTCTAAGAGACTTTTCATAATCTTTACCTTATGCATTGATTTTAAATGCGCTTAATATTTCTAAACTAAATAAGTAACCTAACATCGCACCAAGTTCACTCTCATCAAGTTCTCTTTGAGCATTGTTAGCATCTTCTAGAGTCGCTTGCCAAGCTTCTCCTATGGTTTTATTAAGGTTTAACTGCTGTAATAAACAAAAGCAATTTTCCTCTAAATTAACTATTTGAACGTTATAGCCTTCGCGAAAAATAGCTAAATGCGCTGTTTGGCAATCATCAAGGTTAATAACTTGCTGCTCTTCTTGCTGATTTTGACGCCAAATTTCATCAATCGGCCATGATGAAGACATTAAGATCAATGAAGGTATGCATGTAAAACTCACCTCAGCTAATTGCTCTGGCACAACACACGCGAGCTGTTGAGGATCTAAAATACGACTATCAGCCGCGTGATAAGCTTGATTGTAATTAAACTCCAATAAAGCAACATCGGCTAAAAAAGGTAAATGTTGACACGGTGGATAGTCACCAATAAATTCACTAAACTCTTCACCGTAATGTAACAGCGCCGCGTGTTTAGGCTGGCATTTACGAACAAACTCAATTGCCGCGCCTTTAAAACAAGCTTCTCCGACGAGCCTTTTAATAACAGGATACAAGTCAGCGAGTGCTGTCGTTAACGAGTGCATGACATTGTTACGATAAATGGCTAATCGCAACTTCGCTTCATCATCTGCATCAGTTAATTCACTTTTAGCTTCAAACAAACTCATCAATTGATGGCAATCATCATCCACAGAATCAGATAACAAACTGTGCTCCATCAACGTTTGAAATTGCTGTAAACTTGGCTTACTCATAAGAAGTCATCTCAATCTCTGTTCTCTCTAGATAACTATTGGCAATGTCAGCTTGCTCTGCAAGTTCTCCCCATGAAGGAACATCATTATCCCATTCAATCAGTGTTGGCTTAGCACCTACTTTCTTTAACGTGTATTGATAGAGTGCCCACACTGCTTCACATACTTTAGAACCATGATCGTCAATGCGAATTTCTTTATCAAGCATTGCCTGAACACTGTGTCCCGCAAGGTGAATCTCACCAACGGAAGCGGGTGAAATAGCATCAATATATTCTTTAGCATCAAAGCCGTGATTCATCGCACTCACATAAACATTATTAACGTCAAGTAAGACGCCACATCCTGATTGCTGCGCTATTGCGACTAAGAATTCAGATTCAGAAAACTCATTGTAATTTAGCTCAAAATAACTCGATGGATTTTCAATTAAAATCTGGCGACCTAATACATCTTGAGTATGGGAAATATTATCAACAAACACCTTCAACGATTCTTGTGTATAAGGCATTGGCAACAAATCATTTAAACTATG
>MPDF01000024.1 GCA_001874365.1 Gammaproteobacteria bacterium MedPE
GCCGACAGCCTTTAGTATGTCAGTACATAATGCGTCTGCTGGGTTACTTAGCATCTTTACTGAAAATCGAGCGGCGTCAAATACGATATCTGCTGGTCGCGATAGTTTTGTTATGGTGCTAATTGATGCATATGCAAGAATCAATAGTGGTGTTTGCGACAAAGTGCTTGTTGTGCATTGCGATCAAGCAATGCCTAATGACTATCTATGTTTTCAGGATGAGCAGCAAATTGATCATGCTCTAGCTTTTGTAATGAGCAAAGATGAAGGCGTTATGGTCTCAATGAATTCCCTACCTCAGCTAAAAAAAGAGGAAAAAGAAAGCCATCTGCCACAGTCTTTAGCCTTTGTAGATTTTTTATTAAGTGATTTATCGAAGACAACAATTCCTGGGATATATAATGATTGGCAGTTTGAGGTAGAACGATGAATTATTACTGGAGATTGTTTGCGACAGGCTTTTGCTTTTTCGTATTTGGATTAGGTGGGTTAATCGTTCCTATAGTGGCTTCGCCCGTGTTATGGGTTTTGTATCGAGATACAGAAATAAGAAAGAGAAAGTCGCGCAAATTAGTACATCGACTTTTTAAGTTTTTTGTCTTTTTGCTTCAGGAGAGTGGCGTATCACGCTTTTATATAAAAGACTATGAGAAACTAAATAATTTGCAGGGTCATATTATCATGGCCAATCATCCGTCGTTGATCGACGTAGTTGTATTAATCTCCATCATTCCAAACGCAGATTGTGTTGTAAAAGCTAATTTATTTAATAATCCATTTATGAAAGGGGTATTGAATACAACTGGCTACATTAGCAATGATAGTACTGACGGCTTGATAGAAGACTGTGGTAGGTCATTGGAAAATGGTAATAATTTAATTATATTTCCGGAAGGGACAAGAACAACGCCAGGCAAGGACATGAAATTTCAACGTGGTGCTGCGAATATTGCACTGCGATGTAGGGCATCTGTGACTACGGTGCTTCTAAAGGTGACGCCAACGACGCTAACTAAATCTGAAAAATGGTATCAAATTCCAGATAGGCGATTTGAATTTAGTCTTCAAGTTCCACATAAGGAAGTTGAATTTGACTACATGGATAATGCCGCAATGAGTCTTAAGAGTCGCCAATTTACAGCTGCATTGGAGCAGCATTTTAACGAGGAATTAGAAAAAGTATGAGTAATTTAGCACTTGAAATAAAAACACTAATAATTGAGTCGCTTGATCTCGAAGATATAACCGTTGACGACATCAATAACGATGACGCGTTATTTGTCGATGGTTTAGGGTTAGATAGCATAGACGCTTTGGAGCTAGGCCTTGCGATTAAAAAGCGTTTTAACATTAAATTAGACGCAAATTCAGAAGATACAAAACAACATTTTGCATCGGTGAATAGTTTGTGTGCATTCATAGAAAATGTTGAAGGTAAGTAACAAAATGAAATCAAGAGAAGAATTGTTAAGCACGTTAACAGAAATTTTAGTAGAAGACTTCGAGATCGATGCTAATGATGTCGCATTAGAAACTCACTTATATGAAGAGTTGGAATTGGACAGTATTGATGCGGTTGATCTCGTTGTAAAATTAAGTGAACTAACTGGTAAAAAAATTAACCCAGATGCCTTTAAACGAGTGCGCACAGTGGGTGATGTTGTTGATGAATTAGAGGCTTTGCTTCTTAAATAATGAAAGTTATAGTGAACTTAATAATGGGTATGCTGCTTGTAGCATATCCATTTGTTGTTTTTATGGGGCTTCAATATCTCGAACCAAGATGGTTGGCTATATTTTTGCTCTGTATTATTTCAATACGCTTACTTCTTTCGAAATCACTCATTAGTAAGATGCCTTGGTTACCTATTGCAACTGGGCTAGGCGCATTGCTTTTGCTGTTTTCGACGACATTTAATAGCGAGCTAGGAATTTTACTTTACCCTGTGGCTATTAATGTGGCGATGTTTGCTGCTTTTGGGTATTCACTATATAAAAAACCAAGCATTATTGAAGGTTTTGCCCGAATTCGTGAGCCCGATTTGGATGCTCAAGGCGTTAGGTATACTGAGAAAGTTACCTTTGTTTGGTGCGTATTCTTTGTCTTAAACGGGTCTGTTGCACTCTATACCTCGCTATATATGTCGAGAGATGCATGGACGTTTTACAATGGCTTTTTATCTTATGTGGCAATGGGGCTGCTGTTTGGTATTGAATATTTAATTCGTTGTTATGTTAAAAGAAATAAATAAGATGTCTTCTGTGATACCAAATAACGTTCATTTATTCCGTGGTGATGAAAATCGTTCTACTGATGAATTCATAGAGCAAGTGGCTGTTTTTAGAAATAAAGTGAGACAGTTAATCCCTCATGGGAAAGTTGCAAGAGTGCTACTATTTGAGAGCAATATTTTTTCGTTCTTAGTTCGCTTTATAGCATTAGGGCAAGAAGGTCATACAATAGTGCTTTCGCCTAATGATCAGCAAGGAACGATTGAAGAACTTGCCGAAAACGTTGATTTTTACGCCGGTTCAATCGTTATTTCGCACTTAGTATCGTTGGATGAAAGTGATACGGTAATACAATGTGATGAGGCATTCTTTTGGCCGACTAATGGCAGTGTCATATTTTATACCTCTGGTTCTTCTAGTCGTGCGAAAGCAATTGTAAAAGATTGGTGTTTACTCAATAACGAAGTCGATGTCTTACGGAGGGAGTTTATATGTAACCCTCAGTCTGCTTTTATCTCGACTGTTTCACATCAACATATCTATGGATTGTTGTTTAGAGCGTTACTTCCTTTGAAGTTAGGGGGCTCAATTTTCAACACATTTGAATACCCAGAACATATCGTAGATGTAATGGATAAGTGTCGTGATGCAATACTCATTTCTAGCCCGGCATTTTTAAGTCGATTATCAAAAGATAACGTATTGTCTCAATTTAAAGAGTACTTTACATACATTTTTAGTTCAGGTGGCCCACTGCAAGATGCTAGTGCACTGACGCTTTGTCAGCAGTTTTCGACAGGCATTATACAGGTCTACGGAAGTACGGAAACGGGTGGGATAGCTTATCGTCAGTTAATAAAGAAAGAAGATGTTCTTTGGCACTTTTTCCCAGGTGTATCGTGTGTGTCCACTGATGGTGATAATCGATTACAGCTTTTTTCTCCATTTATTCATCAATCATCAATGATATTAGATGATAAGGGAATCGTCATTGACGGAAAGCTAAAGTTATTGGGACGTATTGACAGAACGATAAAACTGGAAGAAAAGCGTGTGAACTTGAGTCAAATTGAATTGAAGTGTCTCGAACATTCATGGGTCGAGGAAGTCAGATTGATTGTGCTTAGCGGTGACAGGCAAATACTTGCAGCTATTGTTAAGTTAAATGCATTTGGAAATGAAGCACTCAAAGACGCAGGTAAACGACGTATTAATCAGTCTATTAAAGAACATTTATTAACTCATTTTGAGTTGGTTACCTTGCCGCGAAAATGGCGATACGTTGATGAACTACCTTATAACTCACAGGGAAAACTGCCTGTAATGGAACTGGAGAAGTTGTTTGACTAAATTAAATTGTCTCTTCCCTCAAGAAGTTAGTGCCACCTCACAAGGGCCGAATTCAGTAGCGCTAGTCTTATTTGTTGGCGCTAATATAGATTACTTTGATGGGCATTTTCCTCAGGCTCCTATCCTTGCTGGTGTTGTACAATTGGATTGGGCTATTCAATTGGGGTTTAAGCATTTAGATGTTGTAAATACTGCGGTAAAAAATGTTGAGGTACTAAAATTTCAAGTGGTTATTCAACCTGAAGAAACGATCACGTTAGTACTTGAGAAGAAGTCAGAGTATAAATTTACATTTAAATATGAATCGGAAAAGGGTGTGCATTCTTCTGGACGTATTGTACTTGAGGAATCTTAAGTGAAATATTGTTTTGTTATTCCTAATTATAATCATGCCGATTACATCGAAACGTTAATTAAGTCTCTTAGCGCTTTTTCGATACCTATTATCATGGTAAACGATGCTAGTGATGCGCCTATCAAGAGTCAATTAATCGAACTTGCAGAGCAACACCCATCATTGACATTATTACATCATGAAATAAACCAGGGAAAAGGTGGTGCTGTGCAAACCGGTCTATTGTTCGCATTTTCCCAAGGGTTTGATTATGCGATTCAAGTTGATGCTGATGGACAGCATTGTCTTGATGATATTAATCGGTTACTTAGCCTGTCAAAAGAACATCCAAATGATGTGATTAGTGGAAAGCCTGTTTATGATGAGTCTGTGCCTAAACACAGATATTGGGCGAGATATATTACTCACTTTTGGGTTGTTCTAGAGACGTTATCATTTAAGCTTAAAGACACCATGTGTGGCTATAGAGTTTACCCGCTTGCTCCTACTGTTGCTTTAATTAATGAAGTGAACTTAGGTAAACGTATGGACTTTGATATTGAAGTGCTTGTACGGCTCTTTTGGCGTGGCACTGTCACTCAATTTTTTGATACCAAAGTGATTTATCCTGAATCGGGAATTTCCCACTTTAAAGCCTTTGAAGACAATGTTCGAATATCTTGGATGCATACAAGACTATGTTTTGGAATGTTGATTCGAATTCCATCGTTAATCATTAGAAAATTTAAGAAAGATGAGTGAATTGAATCAACATTGGTCCAATACTGAAGAGCGCGGGACTGTTATTGGCATCAAAATTCTATTGTGGGTTTATCGACTCTTTGGCCGACGAATTTTGTGGGTGGTGATGTTTCCTGTCATCGCTTTTATGTATTTAACTGGAGCGAGTGCAAGAAACGCGTCTCGAAGATTTTTCAACAATGCTAATCGCGTCGATAGTCGAGTTCCCAAATATAGTTTCTTTGTTGGATTAAAACACTTCTGTTGTTTTGCTGATGCGGCGTTTGACAAATTAGATGCTTGGCTTGGAAAAATCACGCGAGATGATATCCAATATAACGATGACGGGGCGTTTCCTAAAATTGTTAATGATGGTAAAGGCGCCATTTTTATTGGTTCGCACTTGGGGAATTTGGACGTGTGTCGCGCGTTAGGCCAAACATATCGAAATGTTGCGATTAACGTTATGGTCTTCACTGCACACGCGGTTAAGTTTAATGAAGCGTTACAAAGTGTTAATCAAGAGTTTTCGGTCAATCTTATTCAAGTGGATCAGATGTCGCCTGCTGTCGCTATGATGCTAAAAGAAAAAGTTGATAACGGTGAAATCATTGTTATCGTTGGCGATAGAACCAGTGTAACAACGAGTGGTCGAGTAGAATATATTCCATTTTTAGGGGAAACTGCTGCATTTGCTCAGGGACCATTTATTCTCGCGTCATTGTTATCGTGTCCCGTTTACTGGTTGTTTTGTTTGAGAGAAAAAAATGGATTTCAGGTAGTATTTGAGCACGTGTCTGATGCAATAAGCCTACCCAGAAAAGATCGTAAAACCGTATTAAATAATTTAATTACTAGTTATGTAAAACGTTTGGAGCATTACGCTATTCGTTATCCGTTTCAGTGGTTTAATTTTTATAATTTTTGGCAAGATGATGATGCCGTTCATCGTAATAACAATAGTGAAGATTAAGTAAAATGAATTCAGTAGTATTTGGTCATGGTCGACTTACTGTCGACGATATAGTGTCTATTGCAAAGACAAAGCAGCCGGTAGAAATTAGTAATAGTGAAGTGTTTTCACAACGCATTGATAGCGCGGTTAATTTTTTAGATACCTTATTAAAAGAAGATGGTGTCATTTACGGCGTAACCACTGGTTATGGTGACTCTGTTACCACCGAAGTCCCGTTGAACTTAGTCGAAGAATTACCTCTACACCTGACGCGTTTTCACGGTTGTGGGTTAGGGGATTATTTTAATGATGTTGAAGGTAAAGCTATTCTAGCTGCAAGATTAGCATCATTGTCTCAAGGTTTCTCAGGGGTTAGTTGGGACTTACTTAATTTACTTGTGGCATTTATTAATTACGATGTTATTCCTGCTATTCCTCAAGAAGGTTCTGTCGGCGCAAGTGGAGATCTCACGCCATTGTCTTATGTTGCGGGCGCGTTAGTTGGAGAGCGCGATGTTTATTTCAAAGAGCAAGTAGTTAACAGTAAGGTGGCAATGGAACAGCTGAATCTTCAGCCAATAAAGTTACGTCCTAAGGAAGGGCTAGCGATAATGAATGGTACGGCAGTCATGACTGCTTTATCTTGTTTGGCATATGACCGAGCACAGTATTCAACAAAACTTGCGACTCGCATTACCTCATTTGCAAGTTTAGCGTTAAAGGGAAATAGTCACCACTTTGATGACATTTTGTTTTCAGTTAAACCACACCAAGGTCAACAACAAGTTGCGGCAAGAATTCGTCATGATCTTAATCATCATGAACACCCTAGAAATGCTGATAGATTACAAGATCGATATTCTATCCGCTGCGCGCCGCACGTCATTGGAGTGCTGGCAGATAGTTTACCGTTCTTTAAAATGACCATAGAGAATGAGTTAAACTCCGCTAATGATAATCCTATCATTGACGGAATTGGAGAGCATGTTCTTCACGGTGGACATTTTTATGGCGGTCACATAGCGATGGTCATGGACAGTATGAAAACAGCTGTCGCGAATTTGGCTGATCTTGCGGATCGGCAAATAGCCTCGCTAGTCGATACTCGATACAATAACGGTTTACCCTCTAATTTATCGTCAAGTTGTGATGAAAGACGATACATCAATCACGGCTTTAAAGCCGTTCAAATAGGTGCGTCGGCCTATACTGCAGAAGCACTTAAACAGACAATGCCAGCGAGTGTGTTTTCTCGATCTACTGAGTGTCATAACCAAGATAAAGTGAGCATGGGAACTATCGCAGCAAGAGATGGGTTGCGTGTATTACAGTTGACCGAACAAGTGCTGGCAAGTACGTTACTCGCATCTGTCCAAGCACTGCGTATTCGTATACGTAACAATGAGCTGTCTTTAGCTTCATTATCACCTGATTTAGTTGCTATGTATGAAGATATCGCTGGTTATTTTGAGGATTTATCTGAAGATAGGCCATTGGAATCAGTATTGCGTTTGACTGTTGATTATATTCAACAGCAACGATGGTCACTTTATGAATAGTAAAAATGCTGTGCTGAGCGCATCAGCAATCGTTGAAGTGCCTTTTCAAGATTGTGATCCTATGCAAGTAGTTTGGCATGGCAATTATGCTCGTTACCTTGAAGAAGGGCGGCGAGCGTTATTAAAGAAAATCGATTACGATTATTTGGAAATGCAAGAATCTGGCTATGTGTGGCCAATCGTTGATATGCGGCTAAAATATGTCGATGCCGCAACATTTTCTCAAGTTATTCGTATTGACGCTTACTTAAAAGAATATGAATCCAGAATGAAGATTGATTACATCATTTCTGACGCTAAGTCAGGGAAGGTATTAACCAAGGCTTATACCGTGCAAGTTGCTGTGGATTTACAAACGAAAGAGATGCAATTTGAGACACCGACTGTTTTTAGAAAAAGGCTGATGCAATGTTCAGAAAGCTAGCTATTTTGGGATGGTTAACATTTTCTTGCTTCTCTTTAGTGGCAAGTGAATTGACGCCGGAACAAGCAAATGAATATCTAAAAATACCGGATACATTTAGTACTTCTGGTGAATTTGTTCAACATAAGCATTTTAAAATTTTAGATAAGCCTTTTGTATCATCAGGTTTTTTTAAAAACGAGGGAGATACCTTTGAATGGACGACGTTAGTTCCGGTAACTAGTGCGTTAATTTTCGATGGTAAAACACTTTGGCAACAAGAGAGTGATGGTCAACTGAAACCATTATTACTTGCTGGCCATTATATTGTCGTTGTCGAAGCGTTGGTGACTGGCGATATTAAACGGTTAGGTGACTTTTTTAGATTTGAAACGTATCAAAAGACTAGCTGCCTGAAGCTTCTACCAAAAGATAAACAGATGGCACTTATCGCTAAAACTATTGATTTTTGTTATGAAAATAGCCAATTAAAAGTGCAGTTGAATGAGAGTGAAGGGAATTATACAACCATTGATATTTCACTTGCTGCAATTGATGATAAAACACGAGATTAATAACCAGTGAAGAACGGACGCTCAATATTATTAATTGCTCAGTTGGTAGTGATGTTAATACTGCTTGTTTTCGTGAGTATTAACGGTATTAGGTTCAAAGCAGATTTATTGAGTATGCTACCTAATACTGAGTATCCTAATGCCGTGGCTCATGCTGAATCTAAGCTGTTCTCACAAGCCGCTAATCGAATTATGCTTTCTTTTAGCGGTGATGCTAAAGCGCAAGCATATGACGATATGCTTGAAGGAATACAAAAATATGGTTGGCAAGCTCAGTTACCTGAGTCTCAACAAATTGAACGTTTAGCGGCGTTTTACAGTCAGTTTTCAGGCGCATTATTGTCAGAGGGTTATAAAAGAGAAATTGCATCACCAGTATCTTTTGAGCAATATTTTTTACATCAGTTGTCTCAAGTCTCATCTCCGTGGATCTCTAAAACTATTAATACTGATCCGAGCTTAGCAACTGCTAGCTATTTAGAGCACATACTATCTGTACAAGCGGCCCTTATCCTAGAAAATGGACGGCTTGTTGCTGCCAATTCCCCTGAAAAACCATTAGTCCTATTTATTGCGTTAAGTGCTGACCCTAAAGATTCCCAAGGTGTTAATTTTTCAATAAAAACGGCAAATGAACTTAGTTCTCTCACCAACATGTTAGCGGCTAAATACGCATCTGTGAAAATAGACGCTTCTGGTATGGTATTGCATACTGCCGAGAACGCGGCTAATGCCAAATGGGAAATGAATGTTTTTGGTGGGCTCAGTTTAACGTTGACACTATTAATCGTTATTTGGGCATTTCGCTCACTTGCACCTGTCTTATGGCTCTCATTTACAATCGCTAACGCATTTGTATTTGGTTTTTGTATTGTCGCTGTGACATTTGATGCTGTTCACTTTATTACACTTGTTTTTGGCGTAACCTTGATTGGTGTTGGTGTGGATTATTGCCTGCACGTTTTAACTAATCGATACTCTAAAGATAAAATATCAGTTGGAAAAACAATATTTTTTGCGTTTATTACGACATTTTTGTGCTACAGCTTATTGTTTTTTACTCCTCTTTTAATACTTAAGCAGGTTGCAGTATTTGTTAGTGCTGGCTTATTTGCAGCGTTTGTGGCGAGCTTTTGGATTGAAAAGACAAGTTCACTTTCATGGGTTAATAGAGGAATACGCCCAAGAAACTGTGAAAGGCTCCTCAAGTTATTGACGCAAACTCCACGACTTAATGTTGCTTTTGGGGGCCTTATCTTGATTCTTTTTATCGTTAAAACTCCCGTATTTGATGATAATATTGCGATGCTAAACGCAAGTTCAACATCACTAACCGAGGCTCAGTCTTACCATCATCAGTTGCTTGGACAACAGGGAAAAATTAGAGTATTTCTTTATGAACAATCTCTGCAATCTCTGTTAAAAAATGAAGAAGGTTTAGCCGATAAATTGACGCGTGAGTTTTCAAATATTGAGTTAGTAAAGCTCTCCGATTGGATACCATCAACACGTAACCAAGCCGCAAACCGTCAATTACAACAGCATGCTTATCATAGCGATGTCTATGAGCCGTTATTACAATTGTCTCCAAACTTTAAGCTAGCCGCTAATAATGACTTGGTGACATTAAATAATTTTGTTGCTGCTAATGGTTCTGATTACATCGCTCGTTATTATGTCGACGTAGAGCCATTTCATGTCAGTGTTTTAGAGATTGGAAATATTTCACTGTCGCAGCTAAGACCTATCGTCGAAAATACTCACAATGCAGTTATCTTTGATAAGCAATCAGCCTTAACTGAAGTCTTAAAAAGTTTTAGAAAACAAATGACTTATTGGCTGTTAGGGGCTATAGCCCTAATTTCAATTCTTTTGTGGGCGCGTTTCGATTGGAGCACGATGCTTAAATCGTTATTTGTCATTGTGGTAAGTATTAGTGGAGCATTAGTTGCTTCATCACTATATCAACATTCATTGAATATATTTAATTTATTAAGTGCAATTTTATTGATGGGGTTAGCCGTAGATTACCTTATTTTTCATCGAGAGCATCCAAAAACAAATGCAAATATACTTGCAATAACGCTATCGGCACTATCATCGCTTCTTGTTTTCGGCATGCTTGCATTTAGTCAGACTCCAGCGATTTATAGTTTTGGAATAACAGTAACAGCAGGATTAATTTTAATTTATTTATTAGCCCCGCTTGTGATTAAGGAAGAAAATGAACAAAGAAGTATTTGACGTAGTTATCATTGGTGCTGGTCCGTCAGGCGCCGTCGCTGGGGCGATGTTATCAAATTTTGGACGCAAGGTTTTAGTGGTTGAAAAGGAACATTTTCCACGATTTTCAATTGGTGAAAGTTTACTGCCGCAATGTATGAAATTTTTGTCAGACGCCGGCTTAGAAAGTGTTGTCGATCAATTGGCATTAGACAATGGATTTCAATTTAAAAATGGCGCTGCTTTTACTCGTGGTGATGAGCATTCATATTTCGATTTTACGCAAAAATTTAGTGCTGGGCGAGGTACGACTTATCAAGTTAAACGCGCGAGCTTTGATAAGCTATTGGCTGATGGTGCAGCAGAAAAAGGAGTAGATATTCGTTATGGACAGACAGTTACCGCTGTTGACGTAGATAGTGATTATCCAGTATTAGAAATTAAGACTGAAGATGGAAATGAATACCAAGCACAAGGTAAATTCTTACTCGACGCTAGCGGATTTGGTAGAGTATTACCGCGTTTATTAAATTTAGAATTGCCATCTGATTTTCCTGTACGCCAGTCATTCTTTACGCACTTTGAGGATAATATAAGTAGTCAATCCTTTGATAGGGATAAAATACTTATTACGGTACACCCAACAAAGAGTGATATTTGGTATTGGCTTATTCCTTTTTCTGATGGTACTGCCAGTATTGGTGTGGTCGGTGAGCCAAAGCAATTTGATGAAGCAATGTCACCAGAAGAAGTGCTGTTGTCATTCATTGACCAGGCGCCTAATCTTAAAAGCCTGTTGCAGCACGCCAAACCTATTAATGAAGTACGCACAATAAAGGGATATTCCGCTAATGTAACCAAGCTGCATGGCAAAAATTTTGCATTGCTTGGAAACGCGGGGGAGTTTTTAGATCCCGTATTTTCTTCAGGAGTGACAATTGCGCTAAAGTCTGCGTCGTTGATTTCTCCTCTTGTTGAGCAGTATCTAAATGATCAACCTATAAATCTAACAAAGGATTACGCTCAACCGCTTAAACGAGGTGTCGATTGTTTTCGCACCTTTGTAACATCGTGGTATGACGGACGTTTTCAGGATGTCGTTTTCTATCATACGCAAGATGATCAAGTACGCAGTATGATTAGCTCTATTTTAGCTGGATATGCATGGGATGAAGAAAACCCTTATGTGGCACAAAGTGAACGTCGATTAGGCGTATTGGCTGAGTTATGCGGCAGTTAGTTGTTTGGTTATTTCTCATTATCGTTACAGGGTGCTCTTCTGTCATTGATGTTAAATCAGTAAATATTGCGACTAATTTGACTTGGCAGGTGCAGCCTGCAAGTGCAATGGCTCAATCGATTGAACAAACTGTTTTATTGACCGCAACGCATAGTGGCAATAGGCATAAAATGTTGGTGAGTACACAAAGTAAACCTGACTTGTTTGCGATGGTGGCAATGACTACTCAGGGGGTTCCACTGTTTGAATTAAAGCTTGATAAATTTGGTGATATAACAAAAAAAACGTATGTACCGTTACCTATAAGTGCTGAATATATCTTGTCTGATATGCAAATTATTAATTTGTCTATCGAGGCGCTTAGGGCTAACTTGGCCGGTAATAACGTCGTAGTGGAAACATCTTTTAATGATAAAAAGCGAACCATTCGTGTTGAAGGATCTAAAGTCATTGATATTGAATATAAGCACAATATGACTCATTTTATCCATCATCAACGTGATTACGAGTTATTGATTGAAGTATTAAGGCAATAATATGAGCTATTTGAATGATCTTGGAATCGTATGTTCTCTAGGAAGAGATAAGACTCAAGTCTTAGAGTCCTTAATTGCGACATCTCATCGAGAGTATCTTAGTGCTTGGCAACAGTCTGTCGATGGCGAGAAAACATTTTACTGTGGTCAAGTTGATGTTGCAGCAGATGAGTTACCTGACATAAGCGATATGCCTCGCGAACTACAAAGTAAAAATAATCAGCTCGCTATGCTCGCGTATGGGCAAATAGAGCGTACATATAATGAACTAGCGCAAGATGTTGCGCCGCATCGAATTGGTGTAATTATTGGAACGAGTACGTCAGGCATCAAAGAAAGTGAGCTTGCAAAAGTTGAATTTACAACGGGCTCTAATTGGCCTAAAAATCATCAGTATGCGGTGCAGGAGATGTGTTCGCCAGCGACCTTTGTTGCCCAGTTATGCGGCGCTACGGGGCCTGTTTATAGTATTTCTACTGCCTGCAGTTCCAGTGCCAAAGCACTCGCTAGCGCCAGAGCATTATTAGATAGCGATATGGCTGATATCGTTATTTGTGGTGGCGTTGATACGTTAAGCCATCTTCCTAACAATGGATTTGATTCATTAGAATCTATAGCTGATCATTTGTGTAATCCGTTATCGGCAGAACGTGATGGTATAAATATTGGTGAAGGTGCTGCGCTGTTTATCATGTCAAAACAAGAAAGTGACACTGCGCTTTGTGGTATCGGTGAAACGTCAGATGCCTATCATATTTCTGCGCCTCATCCCGATGGCGATGGTGCTTATTCTGCAATGGACTTGGCGCTCAGTGATGCACAATTAAATGCCTCAGATATTGATTATATTAATTTGCATGGAACTGGAACTCCTAAGAATGACGAAATGGAGTGCCGAGCGGTCACTAAGCTCTTTGGAGAGAATACTGTGTGTAGTTCGACGAAACGTTTTACTGGACATACACTTGGAGCCGCTGGTGCTATAGAAGCTGGGTTACTTTGGCTATTGTTGTCAGAAGGTAACAGCTCTCATATAACTCCCGTCAATAAAAGTGATTTTGGTATTGATCCAAGACTTGGTAGAATCACGGTTTCGCAGGGAAAAACACAAACTAAGCTTACTCATTGCTTGTCTAATTCTTTTGCATTTGGTGGTAATAATATCAGTGTCATTTTAGGGAAAACACAATGAGAAAGTATCCAATAGAAGAGTTAATCGCTCATAGAGAACCAATGATATTGATCTCTAGGTTGGTATCTCACGATGAATCATCTGCTCTTTGTGAAGTAGACATTAGTGACACTTCTCTGTTTTACCAACAGCACAATGACGGT
Source organism: Gammaproteobacteria bacterium MedPE (assembly GCA_001874365.1). Lineage (GTDB taxonomy): Bacteria > Pseudomonadota > Gammaproteobacteria > Enterobacterales > Psychrobiaceae > Psychrobium. The sequence continues at coordinate 13,484 of MPDF01000024.1, forward strand.
GTCGCTAGCTATGTCGGCATTGAATATATGGCGCAATCCATTGCGGCGTTTGCTGGTGCAAAAGCATTGTCACGAGGTGAAAGTGTTGAAATTGGCTTTTTATTAGGCAGCAGAAAATATCAGACATTTGATGCTTTATTTAATAATAATACGACGTATCAAATTACGGTAGAGCAGTTATTTCAAGAAGATAATGGACTCAGTGTATTTGATTGTAAAATTCAACTTGGTAATAAACTCATCGCGCAGGCAAAGGTAAATGCTTTTCAACCTGAAAACCCTGAAGAGTTTTTAAAGGAACAATAAATGAATAAAAGAGTATTGGTGACTGGTTCTAGTCGTGGAATTGGTCGTGCGATTGCGTTGAGATTAGCTGAGCAAGGATTTGATGTTGTTGTGCACTGTCGCAATAAACGTGAACTTGCACAAGAAGTTGCTTCTAAGATAGAAGCGATTGGTCGTCAGGCTAATATTCTCCAATTTGATGTCTGTGATAGAGAATCTGCACAAGCTGCTATTGCAAAAGATATTAGCGATAATGGCCATTACTATGGTGTTGTTTGTAATGCTGGTATCACTAGAGACATGGCATTTCCTGCGATGTCTGGTGATGATTGGGATGATGTGATTAAAACGGGATTAGAAGGTTTTTATAATGTCGTGCATCCAACAGTTATGCCGATGGTTCAGTCGAGAAAAGGTGGCCGAATAATTACAATGGCATCTGTTTCTGGTATCGCTGGAAATCGTGGACAAGTTAACTACAGTGCAGCCAAAGCTGGTGTTATTGGCGCAACGAAAGCATTGGCTCTTGAACTAGCAAAGCGAAAGATAACCGTAAACTGTGTTGCGCCGGGCTTAGTTGAAACTGAGATGACAGATGATCTTCCCGTTGACGAAATTTTGAAAATGGTGCCGTTAAGAAGAATGGCGAAAGTTGAAGAAGTTGCTGGCACAGTTGCTTTTTTGATGTCTGATGATGCTGCGTATATTACAAGGCAGGTTATTTCAGTGAATGGTGGATTAGTATAATGAAACGTGTTGTTGTTACTGGTATGTCTGCAATCACGGCGTTAGGTCAAGACTGGAATACATTTCGTAATGCTTTAAACGAGGGCGAAAACGCCGTTGTGAATATGCAGCAATGGGATAGTGTTGAAGGCCTTAATACAAGGTTGGCCGCACCAGTATTGGATTTTGAAAAGCCTAAGCATTATAAAAGACAAAAAGTACGGTCGATGGGACGAGTTTCTTTGATGTCGACATTGGCGACCGAACGTGCGTTAGAACAAGCAGCGTTACTCGATAGCTCGGCAATAACCGATGGCTCAACAGGTGTTGCCTACGGCTCATCGACCGGCTCCACAGCGCCTATCGTTCCCTTTGGGAACCTTATGCAAACTGGTGAAATGAAAGGCGTAACCGCGACGAGTTACCTTCAAATGATGGCACATACGACCGCTGTAAATATCGGTGTGTTTTTTGGTACCCAAGGTCGAACCATTACCACTAGCTCCGCTTGTACATCTGGGGCTCAAGGTATCGGCTATGCCTATGAAGCAATAAAATTTGGTAAACAAAAAGTAATGATTGCTGGTGGCGCTGAAGAGTTATGTATTACAGGAGCTGCTGTTTTTGATACGTTGTTTGCAACAAGCATTAAGAACAATTCACCTAAACAAACTCCACGGCCATTTGATAAGGATCGAGATGGGTTAGTTATTGGAGAAGGGGCTTGTACATTAATTCTTGAAGAACTGGAACACGCACAAGCTCGTGGTGCAAATATTTTGGCTGAATTAGTGGGCTTTGGTACAAATGCTGATGGACTGCATGTTACTCAGCCAACAAAAGAAACCATGGCAAAAGCAATGGAACTCGCGTTGGAAGATGCCCAATTACCGTCTCAGAGCATTGGCTATGTTAACGCACACGGCACGTCGACTGATAGAGGTGATATTGCCGAAACAAATGCTACCTATGATGTCTTGGGCAGGGTACCAATTAGTTCTTTAAAAAGTTATTTAGGGCATACCTTAGGTGCGTGTGGTGCGATTGAAGCATGGGCCTCTATTAATATGATGAATGAGAACTCATTTGCACCAACAATTAATCTAGACGCTGTTGATGATGAATGTGCTGAACTTGACTATATCGTTGGTAAAGCGAGAACAATAGATACAGATTACGTAATGACGAATAATTTTGCATTTGGCGGCATAAACTCTTCATTGATATTTAAGCGCTGGCGATAGCCGTGCAACGACAAAGCTGTGTTGAAATCACAGTGTTTGATACAAATTTAATAACAACAAAATGGACGTTCTAAAATGAATAATAAAATTGTAAAAGTACTTGGCTTATTAGCTGTTGTGATACTGAGTGGTTGTACCGCAACGGGTAAATATACAACACCGTTAACTCAAACTAATCACATTGTTAAAGAAGATAAAGCAGCCATTGTATTCTTTCGTGCATCTAGTTTTGGTGGTGCTATTACTTCACCATTAGTAGAGATAGCTAATAATGATGGTGATAACTCTCTTATTGGAATTATTGGGCCAAAAGAGAAGATGATTAAATACGTCGACCCTGGTGAGCATACGTTTATGGTTGTCGGTGAAAGTGGCGATTTCATGAAGGCAAATGTGGAAGCGGGGAAAGTGTATTATAGTGTTATTCGTCCACGTCTTGGATTTTGGAAATCACGCTTTTCATTAACACCGTTTAAAGTTAATTCTGAGCATGCAGACTTCAATATCAATGGAGCAAGCCTTAAAAAGTTGCTAAAAGAATGTTCATATACTCAACCGAGTGATAGTGCATTCACATGGCATCGAGGAAAAGAGTTAGAATTAAAGGAGTTATACAAAGAGTATTATCCTACGTGGGAAAATAAAGCAGCTGCTAAAAAAGAAGCGGCTACTTTATTATCGATTGATGGTTTAGCTCAAGAACTATAAACGTATCATTTAGTGGCTCATTAACTGAGCCACTCTTTAATTGCTAGTGGCTATTTCTGCGCTACGGCTAATCTCAGCTTCTAGCATCTTAATCCATCTATTATAGTTTCGATGAATACCCTGTTTCGCGGCATTGTAATCTAAATTTGTGCTTTCCATATGTTTAATGGTGTATTTTTCACCATCGAAATTGATTTTTATTTTGGCATAGTGGGAACGAACATTGATTGTGCCAATGATTTCATTATCTGTTTTAGATAATACTTTCCAGCCTTTGTAATGAAGTGCACTGACAATCGACTTACTCATGATTGCATTCGAAACGTTTGTTACAGCAAGTTGAGAATCGGCATTATAGAGTGGGTGTGTTGTTTTACAGCCGGAAAGGCCGACGACTAACAGTAGACTGAGTAGTAATTTATTCATGGTTGTCCTTAATTATGTATCAAGCAATGTAATGGTAAAGCACCATCCGCAGGATTATAAACTAGTTAGTGAAAAAAGGCTGTAAGAAGCATAACTATGATATTTAAAAACATCAGTAAAAAAATTTACCTTTATCACCCTAATGCTATTGTTTTCTGGCTATTGTTTTTTGGTCTCTATTTTCCAGTAATTTCTTTCGTGTTTGTGTCAATTATTTTAATTATTTATATATTTTGGCCATTTCAGTCGTATGACATACAAACGACTGACATTACATCTAACAAGGTTGTGCTCATTTCTCATGGGCTAAAGGATGATACGGCGACATGGGTGACAACGCTGAAAAAACAACTGTTAACCAATGGCGGTGACGTTCAAGTGATTGCAATCGATTGGAGTCGCTATGCTGATAATGCGTTAACTTGTTCGGTGAACGGACGGCGTATTGGTCATGATATGGCTAATATTCTTTTAAAAAACTCTCAACTTATTGATATTCAATTGATCGGCCATAGTTGTGGTGCATTTGTTAATTATGGTATTTGTGAGGTGTTAAAAGAACATCAAAATGATATTAATGTTAATAGTATCTACTTAGCGCCTGTGTCTGTTTATGGTGGTATGTTTTGGGAGTTTGGTTTAGATAATTTTGGTGCTTGTGCTAACGAGAGTATCACATACTTTGATACCGAGGATCGCGTTCCTGGCAGCAATAGAGCCCCAATTCATAGTACTGGCATTGATGTTACAGACTATAAACAACAATTTGGATTTGACGGTGCGCCACATCAATGGCCAATCTATTATTTTCTTGCTATTAACGAGTAGTATTATCTCAATGCTACTCGTTGAATATGACTATTTCTTAATGAGCATGACCATGTGATTTTTTGAAGTCTGATGATTCAGAGACTTCATTAACACTACCGTCTTTACCAACCTTGAAATATAACGTTTGGTTGTTGGCTTTATTGGTTGCTTTAACAATGAAGTTTTCTTTGCTTTCCTCAACCAAAATAAATTGTTCAAGTTTCACTTTATTCCACGAAGGATCAAGTTTGCCAACGCTCATGTTGTGGGACTTAAAGGTTAACATTTTCGCGGATGTCTGGGCTAAAGAGACAGCTCTGTCAGCACCCATTGCGCCGTGACCACCACCGTGGGCCAAGGTGTTACTCGAGATTGCGATAGTGGCCAATAACGTTAATGTTGTTAATAGTTTCATAATATTTCCTACAGTTAATGATGTTATTTAAGACCTTCAATGACGAACTCGCCGCTGAAGATAAGTTGAATTTGAATGTCTTGGTCGCTTTTGTTTTTCCAGTACCAGCCATGAGAGCCGTCAAAGGGAGCAGTAAAACTTCCTTTCATCGTATCACTTGTCGCGATAGTGTAAGACTCAAAGTAGCCAGTGGTATCGCCCTTAGGTTCACCGTGAAGATCGACGTAGACATCGCCGTTACTGGTGGACCATTCATAGGTGACTCTGTCAAACTTTGCCATGGCGAGTTTGTATTCAATGCCTCGGCCTGCGGGAACCGTTACTACGATGCTTTCTTGTTCGCCAGTACTGGCTTTGCCAGGTGCTTTTGGGGCTGGTTCTTCATTGAATACGGTTAGACCGAGTTTGCCGCCAAGCCCCGTTGGATCGATGTTGTATTCTGCCGGTAAAATAATGCATACCAACGTGATTACAGCAATGATAGTGGCAACTAAACTTGCTTTAACCAGTGAAATAGATGATTGATGTTGTTCCATAATAATATCTCTAAAAATTTGAATTAGTTAATCTTAATTAGCTAACGAAATAGCCAGTTAATTGCATGCCAACAAGCATCACACCAGCGCTCATTAGGGCGGTATTTGCTACGTCAGAAAAACGGGTAAAACTTGTATGACGGCGCCAAAAGTTAATCGCCAACAAGATGAAAATTAGCGCTAAGACTTGCCCGAGTTCTACGCCGATATTAAACGCTATTAGGTTTGGTATCAGTCCATCAGTAGGCAAGCCGAACTCTTGGATTTTTGTGGCGAGGCCGAAACCGTGGAACAAACCGAAGATTAATACTGCCTTTTTGGGATCCGGTTGAAAGCCAAAGGTGCGTTTAAAGCCACCAAGGTTATCGAAACCTTTGTAAATCACCGAGAAACCTATGATGGCGTCAATCAAATAGGCATTTACTTGGATATCAGCGAGCACGCCGCTCATTAACGTAATACAGTGACCAATAGTGAACATGCTAACGTAAATGAGTACTTCTTTTGTGCGGCGTATAAAAAATAGTACGCCGACGAGGAATAACAGATGATCGTAACCTGTGACCATGTGTTTAGCACCGATATAGATAAAGGGCAGAATGTGAACCCCTTGATTATTTTCAATAAAATTACGTGTCTTGTCATCAACGCCGTGGGCGAAAACATCAAAAGATGTCATCGCCAGCAGCAATGTTGTAACAAACAGTAAGGCGATGAGTTTAAACTTGCTCACGTGTTACGTCCTGATTTTTAGTTAGTTTTGCTGAATGTAATAGACGGTATAAAACGGGAAGTACAAATAACGTCAAGAGAGTGGATGAAATAACGCCGCCAATTACAACGGTGGCTAATGGTCGTTGTACCTCTGAGCCAATACCTGTGTTTAGCGCCATAGGAACGAAGCCCAATGATGCAACAAGAGCAGTGGTTAGTACGGGACGAAGTCGAGTGACAGCGCCTTTGATAATGGCCGCTTCAAGGCTCAAGCTGGTGCGTAAATCACGAATGAACGACACCATGACTAAGCCGTTTAAGATAGCAATTCCCGAAAGGGCGATAAAACCAATTGCGGCAGAAATCGAAAACGGAATGTCACGTAATAATAAAGCAAAGACGCCTCCAGTTAACGCAAGTGGCACACCACTAAAGATAATCATAGAGTCTTTAAATGAGCCCATTGCCAGTAATAATAAGCCAACGATTAGCACTAGAGTTACTGGCACAACAATGCTTAATCGCTGCGACGCAGATTGTAATTTCTGATAGGTCCCGCCATATTCAATCCAATAACCTGCTGGTAACGCAACATTGTTATTGATCGCTTGCTGAACATCACCAACAAAGCTACCTAAGTCGCGGCCGCGAACATTTGCGGTGACTACAACGCGGCGTTTACCGTTTTCGCGATTGACTTGGTTTGCACCATTGATACGTTCAGTAGTCGCTAATTGACTCAACGGGATTACGTGGCCATCATTGAGGGTAATCGGTAACTCTAATAAGCGGTCGACATCATTACGTAGACTGTCAGGTAGACGTACCACGATATCGAAACGCTTATCACCTTCGTAGTATTTACCAGCTACTTGACCACCCATGGCAACGGCCAGTTGCTCTTGTAACGCGGCTTTGCTTAGGCCATAAAATGCCAGCTGTTGCTCGTTAGGTAAGATGGTTAGCATTGGCAGGCCTTTTGTTTGTTCGAGTGATATGTCACGAATACCATCAACACTACTAATCGCTTGCTCAATCGATTTACCGACGTTTGCTAGCGTATCAAAATCGTCGCCAAAGACTTTGATAGCAAGCTCTGAACGCACACCTGCCAATAGCTCATTAAAGCGCATTTGAATTGGTTGTAAGAACTCATAACGATTACCTGGAATAGGTGATACGACGGCTTCAAGCTCATCAACCACTTGGCTTTTTAGCTTGCTCGGGTTAGGCCATTGTTCTCGTGGCTTAAGAATAACGAAGGTATCAGCAACACTTGGCGGCATGGGATCTGTGGCAACGTCTGGCGTGCCTATCTTTGAAAATACACGCTCAACCTCAGGCATTTGGGAAATTCGCGCCTCTAGTTCACGTTGTAGTTCGATAGACTGTGTGAGTGATGTGCCAGGAATTCGCAATGCGTGCATCGCAATGTCGCCCTCATCGAGATTAGGTACAAATTCACTGCCTAATTTGCTCGATACAAAACCTGCACTTACCACTAATATCAATGCCGAGGCAATTACTAACCAGCGGGCTTTTAAAACTAGAGTGAGTAATGGACGATAAAGTTTTTCAGCGCCACTCATCACCACATTGTGCTTCTCTGCCACTGGCTTTTTAAAGAGCAGAGCGATGGCCGCTGGCACGAAGGTAACGGATAACAGCATAGCGCTCACCAGTGCAATAATCACGGTAATAGCCATTGGGTGGAACATCTTACCTTCTACCCCTGATAAGGCGAAAATCGGCAAGTACACAGCTGTGATAATAAATACGCCAAAGAGTGCAGGGCGAATAACCTCACGGGTTGCATCAAATACTAACGTTAATCGTTGTTTGAGTGGCATCACATTACCCGTAGCGGCTTGTGATAAACGGCGCATACAGTTTTCAACAATGATGATAGCGCCGTCAACCAAGAGCCCGAAATCTAGGGCACCGAGGCTCATTAAATTCGCGCTGGTTTTAGTCTGCACCATACCTGTAATAGTCATGAGCATTGCAAAAGGAATGACAGCAGCGGTTAGCAGTGCGGCTCTAAAGTTGCCAAGTAAAAGAAACAAGATAACGATGACTAAAATCGCGCCTTCGGTGAGATTCATCTTCACCGTATCTAGGGTCTTGTTAACTAATGTTGTGCGATCGTACACCGCATTAGCTTTGATCCCCGCAGGTAGGTTTTGATTAATAACAGCAAGGCGCTTACCAACATCGTAGGCTACTTGTTGACTGTTCTCGCCAATCAACATGAATACTGTGCTTAGTACGACCTCTCGACCATTTTGCGTTGCGGCGCCTGTTCGTAATTCTTTACCTTCACCAACATTTGCCACATCACCAATGGTAATGACTTCACTGCCACTTCCTTTGACGGGGACTTCGTTGAGTTGATTAATATCTTCCACTTGTCCTGGTAAGCGAATAAGCCATTGGGCACCATTTCGCTCAATAAAGCCGGCGCCGCGGTTTTGATTGTGACTGCCGATAGCGCTGATTACATCTTGTTGGCTAATGCCATATTCCATTAATTTTTCTGGGTTAATTGCAACGAGTATTTCCCGCTCGAATCCGCCAATGGGATTCACTTCGACCACACCTTCAACTTGCATCAGTTGTGGACGAATAATCCAATCGTGAACGGTGCGTAATTGCGTAGCGGTGATCGCTGAACCATCGCTATTTGTTGCTCCGTCTACAGCATCAACCGTGAACATGAATATTTCACCAAGACCCGTTGAAATGGGCCCTAATTCGGGCTCACTGCCAACGGGTAATTCAGACTTAGCGCTGTTAATTCGCTCGTTGACAAGTTGACGGGCGAAATAGATATCGGTGTCGTCTTTGAATATAGCGATGACCTGCGATAAGCCATAACGAGAAACGGAGCGAGTATTCTCTAAGTTGGGAATACCTGCGAGCGCCGTTTCTAGCGGGTAAGTAATACGTTGCTCAACTTCAAGTGGTGTGTAACCTGCAACTTCTGTGTTGATGACAACTTGCACATTGGTGATGTCAGGCACAGCATCAATGGGAAGCTTGGTAAAATTGTAGATACCCAGTGCGGCGACCGCCAACACGAGGATCATAATGAGCTTGTTGCGGTTAATCGCAAACTTTAAAATGGACTCTAACATGCAAATTCCTTAGTGATCGTGTGACGCGCCAGATTTTTCAATATCGGCTTTGATGATGTAACTATTTTTAGATACATATTCAGCACCTGTCTTGATCCCGCTTTTTACTTCTATCCAGCCATTAGACTCACGACCGAGCTCTAGCATTCGTACTTCATATTGTTCGCCAATTTTTGTGTAGACCACCGTAAAATCGCGAAAGGCTTGCAACGCATCCTTTTCAACGGCCATTGGTACCGTAAAACTGCCTAACGAAATCGCGGCTTTGGCAAATTGACCCACTGTAAACTGGCCTTGTGAATTATCAATGTTGGCGCGATAAACCTTGGCCTGCTGTGGTGTTAAATGAGGTAAACTCTCAAAAAACGTTGTTTGAACAACTTGTTCGCCAAGCATTATTGATACGGGCGTATCTATTTCAATCTGTTGTCGCACATCGCCAAAGGTAGCGACCTCAGCGACCAATTGTGAGGTATTGGTTATGGTGATTAACGTGTCGTCACCTGTTTGTTCGCCAACACCAGTCATCTGCGCAGTAACAATGCCGTCCATTGGCGAACGTACGTCGTAGTTACTCAGATTACTGTTGCTCTCAATCGTCAGTAGTTTCTGACCTTTGCGAACACGTTGTCCTTGACGTACCCACAATGCCGTCACTTCACCTGCAAATCGAGCGCTAATGTTACGTGTGGCGTTCGGCGCTAAGACTAACTTGCCGTAAGCTCGCTCAATATTGTGCAGTGTCTTAGGGCCGATGGTATTAGTGTCAATTGCCATACTGGTTGCTAGCTCGTTGCTAATGGTAATGCGACCTTCAAAATTATCGTACTGCCATTGATGGCTTTTACCTTGATAACTGGCTGTTACTGTCACCATGAATGAGTGTGGTTCGTAGATTTCCATGTCGCCACGGAGATAGTTGTTTTCTTGATAAAAATTGATGTCGTCGACAACGTTACCAAGGCGCGTTAACTTTACGTTGATATCGATGTCTTGTGGCGCTACCTCGCTGCCATTGTTGCTAGCGTAGATGCGAAACTCAGGTGGAACGCCTGTTTCAAAAATAGCTAATTCAATGGCAAAGTCACCATCGCGTAGCATTCGCCCATTGTGAGGGCCTTTTTCTACCTCAGCAGCTTGCGCTGTCTCTTGCTGGTGATCGCTTCGTGCTAGCGTACTTGGCGTTATAGTTAGACCAGCAATAGCAAGATGGCTGACGAGAATGGCACTAATAATTGGATTCTTTTTCATAATGAGCTCTATGATTGATTCATTGACAGTGAGGCACCGCTTAGGCGCTCTAATTCGATATTTAACAATGCGATATTGGTGTAAGCTTCGATGAGTTCACCTTGCGCGCTAATGAGTTCTTGTTGCACGTCATTCCATTCGCTATAGCGTAAGCTGCCGAGTTTATAAGCCTTTTCAGCTTGTTTATCAGCCTGCTCTAGCGCAGGCAGCGTGGTGCTGGACAGCGTTTCAATGACATGACGATTGTGTCTAATCTTGTGGCTTAATAGCAGTAACTCTTTACTGACTTGCTTAAACCATGCGTCAGCATTTGCTTGGTTTTGTTGTTGCTTAGCGTTTAGCGCAGTGATGGTGCCGCGATTACGATCTTTACCGCCAAAGGGAATGCTAATGCCGGCGTTAAAACCGATATCGTCAACGGCTTCATTGCGTTTCAATCCTGCGCTGATTTGCCATGCTGGTTGGCTAGTGGATTTAGCTAGCGCAATTTCTGACTGCATAATTTGGCGCTGCGCGGCAAAGTGTAAATAACGTGGGTTATTTTTTAGTTGACTGATGAGTGTCTCTAGCGATTGGATATTCGGGAGCTGTTGTAAATTGCCAATCACATTGAAGTCTCTATCACCTTGCCATTGAGCAGAAAGTTGCGCTTTAGTCGCTTCTATTTCGTGAGTGAGATCTTCTACCACTAAGGCTTTTTTTGATAGATTGGCCTGCGCGCGTAACTCGTCAATTACCTTTAATTGGCCTACTTTGACGCGGCGAGTAATCTGCTTGAGCATGTCATTAGCAGTTCGCTGCGCTAACTTCGCTAATATCAATTGTTCTTGTTGTGATAACAAGGTAATGAAGTGACTGGCAGTATCAGCGGCAACATCAAGGGCAGTGAGCTGACGCTTGAATTGACTGAGGTTGGCACTGTCTTTGGCAAGGGCGATCCGTGAATCGATAATGTCTTGCTCAAGCAGCCAAGAGATACTTAAACTTGTTTGCATGCCTGAGAGAGCAGAATAGCTACCAGTACCTAATACATCTTCCACTTGAGCGTTAATCATCATTGGTGTTTTGGTACTTGCTTGGAGAAGTTCTCCATCGGCGACTTGCTTGGCAAACTTATAGCTGCGCAGTTGTGGATGCTGAGCCAAGGTTTGCTTGATCGCTTGACTGAGACTTAAGCGTTGCTGTGACTTTTTTATAGACTCTTGCGCTACGCTCTGAGGGGAAATTAACGCCAATGACACAAATGATATTGCGCACCACAATGGGTATTTTTTATTATACCGATTCACAATCGGTTTTTTAGCTAAATAGCTAAAAGGATTTAACGCGGTAAGTGACATGATGTCCTCTTAAATAGATCGTCATAAAACCTATCGTAAATCGGTTTTATAGTGAATAAAAAACGCCAGCACAGCTAGCGCAATGTGTTAATGATTAAAAACAGTTTCAATAAAATGATGCAGTGCATCAATCGAGCTTAAACACAGTAATAAGGTCGCGATAATAAGCGCCGTGGTTACATACTTATTGGCTGGCTTAAGATTGAGTTGTCCCAATAAAAAATATACGCGTTGCTCCAAGACCTGTGCGCCGAAATTAGCCACTAGCTCGTTATTACATACAGGTGTTTGTTGAGCATTTAAGCGAGCTACTTTCACCAAGGTACTGGCGACCGCCGTAGAATCACGTTGCTCATTGATAACGGCATTATCGGCATCTTGTTCCATGGCGAGCGTCATGTGAAGTTTTAGGCGCTCGCCAATCGTTGGAATAAAAAAGGCCGCTAAAATACTAAATAGCCACTTCTTAAGAGGATCATTGTGCTTAGCATGGGCTTGCTCGTGAGCAATGATAATTGCTTGTTCTTGTTGTGATGTTTGAGCCAATAGGCTGTCAGTGACAAAACAGCGTTTTTGGGTAAAACCACTGGTAAAGGCACTGACATAAGGCGCTTCTATCTGATAGACGTTATCGGCAATTGGTTGTGATAAGTCAGTAAGCAGTGCGAGTTCTTTGCTGTGCTTTCGCAGTTGCCAGAGTTTTGAACCAATAACGTAAATAACGATTATCGCGGCAATAATTAACGTGATGCCATGCCAACTTTGCCAGTTGAAACTTGCCATGTGGTGCCAATGGGCGAAGTCGAAAGATTTGTCGAACGGATTGGTTGTGTAATATTTGTAGGTGAAGCAAATGGTAACGCACAAGCTGGCAAACCAAGGAAGGATAGCGAGCACCCATAAGATGTTTTTACGTGAACGTACTTGGATTGTTAAAAATTGCTGCGCAAGACTGGCGACAACGACAGACACAGCGCCATTGGCCAATGCAAACGTGAGCACAGCAATGGTAAGCATATTAAGCCACAGTGACAGGGTGTCTGGAAACATTAGGTATCCTGCTGTAATTTTTGGCGTTGTGCGTCAATGAGCTGCTCTAATTTGTCGAGCTGCTCTGCATTAAAATCTTTTGATAGCGATGAAAAGGCGGCGACTAAACTTGAGTCATCGTCTGCCATAAAGTCGCTAGTGACTGATTTTATCAGCTGGCCAATCAATTCGTGGCGCTCTATTTTTGCGCGATATTGAAACGCATGGCCGACTTTTTCACGCGCGAGTAAGTCTTTCTTATAGAGGCGATCTAGGGTGCTTTGGTAGGTATTAAGACTGCCGCCTCTAATACGTTCAAAATGCGTAAAAACCTGTTTCACGTCACTGGACTTTTGATTCCATAAATAATGTAAAACGAGCTTTTCTAGTTCACCAAGTTTCATTGGACAGATACCTATTTAATAAAAACCGATTAAGGATAGGTTTATTGTAAGGAATAAAAACCTATCGTCAATAGGTTTTTTGTGGTGATATCAAAGTTTACAGTTTAATGGAGCGATTACGTTAAAATAGGGTAACAAAAACGCCGCAATAAATGCGGCGTTTTTTATAGACTAAACAGATGGCTAACTACTTTTTAAGCTCGCTAATCATTGTTTTTAGTTCGCGAATTTCATTTTGTAACTCTGTCATCGATGGTTCTTTCGCACTGCGTTCAAGTGCATGCTCTTCTTCCATCACATTCACGACAATACCTATTACCATGTTTAAGAAAGCAAAGGCGGTGAAGAAAATAAACGATAAATAGAATATCCAAGACATTGGATAAACATCCATTGTTTCATATTGAATATCTGTCCAATCTTCAAAAGTCATGACCCTAAATAATGTCAGCATTGAAATGGCAATATCGCCCCATAATACCGGATTAATTTGTGCAAACATAAAGCTGCCAATGGCAGCGTAGATGTAGAAAATGATAAACATCAATAAGATAACGTAACCTAATTGTGGCAGCGCTTTAATCAATGAGTTGATTAAAATTCGCAATTCTGGCACCACTGACACCATTCGCAGTACTCTAAATACGCGAACTAATCGTGCTAGTAACGCCATCTCTGAGTCGTTAATTGGGATTAAGCTAATGATAACTACCAAGGTGTCGAAGATATTCCAACCTTTCTTAAAAAATCCTTTCTTGTCTTCTTCAGCAATAAAGCGAATTGATAGTTCAAATAAGAAAAACACGGTAATAAAGATGTCTAAAATATCAGTAACTGATACTGCACTATCGGTAAGATCGAAAGTTTTAGCACCAATCTCTAATGCTGAAATAATAATAACGGCGACAACAGAGAGTTCAAAAACCTTGTTATTCTTAAGCCGATTAAGGGAGAATTTGAGTGATTCGTACATAGTTAATACAGACGGTAATTAAGATGGCGCTATATTAGCACTCTCGGGCAGCGAATTAGAATAGGTTAATTTGTAAATGAAGATGTAGGGCGCATTGGGGAACGCCCTCAGAATAAGTTAATTTAGCTTTGCAATAATACCGGCATTAATCCAAGTTTGTAAAAACTGTACAGCATGCGCTGGAACTTCATCTACAGAAAAGTAATCAGCTAATAGTTCACAACCGTCAGCAAAGTTACCACCACGTGCAAAATGATTAAATAAAACCTGCTCTGGCGGCGCGATATTACGAAACTCTGTTAAGCGTTCTGGTGTGCGCCATATCATCCAATAAAGAGGATATTCGTGAGCTTGTGGTGTTGGTGGCGCTTGCTCTGACTTCAAATGCTGCCACGTTGTCACTGCATTGATGGTTTCTTCAAAAATAGTGACACTTGGATGAAAGGTTAATGTAATATCTGGCCATTGTTCTCCCGGCAGTGTCGCCAGTTCATTCATGTTAATGATTGCTGCATCTTTAGCATCAAAAGCAGTGAGTAGGGCGCGTTCAAATGCCGCGAGCGGTGATAATATTGGATATTGCGCAAAAGGTTCATGTTGCGCTAACAACGCGGGTATTGCATCACAAAAGTAGCGTAGAGATTTCACTTTTGATGGATAGTTTTCAATATATTTAGCAACTAATATATCGTAGAACTCATCGCCGAGGTATTTACCTAAAATTGGATGATCATTGTCGATAGTTTCACGTAGTCTCATGCGATAGGCGTTGTGATAAATATTAAGCCTAACGTCTGTTGATACAGGAGGTTGATCACCGATAAGTGACGGAAAATCGGAGGGCTGTCCTTGTAAAAAGGCAACAAACTGTTGTTGCAAGCGAGCGAGATCAGACATGCGCTTGCTCCTTTTTCCATTGTGATAAATCGGGTAACTCTTCGTGAGCAATGCGCTTAGCAATATTGAGCTCATCGACTAAATTTGTAAATGGTGGTATATCATCATCTCGTTCGATCATGGTACTAACAGCGCCAAACTTTTTGACCGCATTGCGATATAAATCCCATACAGGATCGCATACGTCATGATCGTGTGTGTCGATAACATAGTCGCCATAATCGGTGTGACCTGCTAAATGAATTTGCCGTACGCGTTTGCCATCAATTGCATTAATATAATCATTGGCGTCAAATTGATGGTTGCGAGCACTGACGTAAATGTTATTAATATCTAGTAGCATCAAACAATCGGCGCGCTGACAAACTTCGTTATAAAACTCCCATTCTGTCATGCCAGATTCTTTGTATGTCAGATAACTTGATACATTCTCAATCAGCATTTGTTGACCGATGTGATCTTGCGCTTGCATTATTCGCTGGGCAACGTGATTGATAGCATCTTCGGTATAAGGCAATGGTAATAAATCGTGACTGTTGACACCATTGGCTTGCGTAAAACATAGATGATCTGAAATCCAACGGGGTTTTACATCACTAATAAGTTGTTTTAATTGATTAAGATATTGAGTATCGAGAGGCGTCGTACTGCCAACAGACATTGAAACACCGTGCATAACGACTGGAAAACGTTCGGCGACTTGTTCTAGGTAGTAGCGAGGTTTGCCACCACCAACCATATAATTTTCGGTTAGAATTTCAAACCAATCAACGTTATGTTCAGTATTTAACACATCTTCAAAATGGGGAATACGCAAGCCAAGGCCAAACCCCAAGAAATGATCATTAATCATTTAAATTACTCTTTTAATTTTTCTAGAGTGACACTATTACATGTCTGATATAAAAAAGGAGACCTATCGTCTCCTTTTTATTGTTTCATTGATGTATCACATCAAAATGAAAGTTAATTAAGCACCAACTTTACCGCCGATATCGGCACAAGCTTTTGCACCAGCAGCTACAAAGCCTTGACCTTGACAAGATGCGTGACCTTTACAAGCGTTGTTAGCTGTTTTACAGTCGTTGTGACCTTTACAGATATTTACGCCGTAACAGTGTACTAAGTCAACTTTAGTTGTTTTACCAACCCAATCATCTTTCTGCTCACCACCGATATCGCCACATGCTTTTTCTGGTAAAGCGACGAAACCGTGGCCTTTACAAGATGCTTGACCTTTACATGCATTTTCAGCCGTTTTACAGTCATTGTGGCCATTACATTTGTTAACACCATAACAATGAACTAATTCAACAGTGTTTGCTGCAACTTCTGCTTTAGCAGATGAAGATGCCGAAGTATTAGTGTCTGCGGTTGCTGCACAGCCCATTAGACCTGCTGCTGCCATTGCTAATGAAGCGCCACCGATTTTAGATTTTAATTGTGTACTCATGGAAACTTTCCTTTATTTAATTATCAATCTACAAGACCGCCTTAGCGATTTAATCTTTCAAGAACTTTAAACTTTTTAAAAAAAACTTTCTGACACCCAATAAAAGCCGCTTGGATAATTTATAAGCTATCTGATGTTTATACCGTGAGCAATAGTTATCTGAGGTAATGAAAATTAATTTCTTTCTATACGTAACTTCTTTAAGTTGCTAAATAACAGAAATTGAAGTGTATTTCGTAAAATAAATAAAATTGACTGTAATAAAACCAAAATAAAGTGCGTTTGATGTTGTTTTTCACCCGTTAGTTGTGTATTTTTGTAATTAAATTACATGAATTAATATTACTTCGGTAATAAAGGTGAAAGAAAATGACAATTAAAGTAGCTATTAACGGTTATGGACGTATCGGTCGAAACATTTTACGAGCGCTTTACGAAGAGAAAAAAGACTCACCAGTAAAGATCGTTGCGATTAACGATCTAGGTGATAGCGCATCAAGCGCGCATCTAACCCAATACGATTCAGTACACGGGCGCTTTAATTGTGACGTTAAATACAGCGACGGCGTGATGACCGTAAATGACGATAACATTAAGATGTTTAGCGAACGCAATCCAAGCGATTTACCATGGGCTGACTTAGATGTTGATATCGTATTTGAATGTACTGGTATCTTCACATCAAAAGAAGCTGTACAACCGCATTTAACGGCGGGTGCTAAAAAAGTGATTATTTCTGCACCCGCTAAAAATGTTGATGCAACCGTTGTTCATGGCGTTAATCATGATTCGTTAACTCAGGATATGACTGTTATTTCAAATGCTTCTTGTACCACAAACTGTTTAGCGCCATTTGCAAAAGTATTAAACGATTCAATTGGTATTGAGTCTGGATTAATGACGACTATTCATGCTTATACCAATGACCAAGTGCTGTCTGATGTTGCTCATAGTGATTTACGCCGAGCTCGTGCAGCGGCTATGTCGATGATCCCAACAAACACTGGCGCAGCAGCCGCTGTTGGTTTAGTGGTTCCTGAGCTGAAAGGCAAGTTTGATGGCATGGCCGTTCGTGTTCCAACATCAAATGTTTCATTAGTTGATTTATCATTTATTGCCAAGCGCGATACAACGATTGAAGAAATCAATCAATTGGTCACGGATGCTGCACAATCTGATGCCCTTAAAGGTGTTCTTGGTGTCAACGAATTACCATTAGTATCAATTGATTTTAATCATAATCCACTCAGTTCAGTATTTGACGCAACGCAAACTCGTGTATCGGGTCGTTTAGTTAAAGTGATGTCATGGTATGACAATGAGTGGGGCTTTAGTAATCGTATGCTGGATAATGCCGTTGCTTTGCATAATGCACCATCAGTAGCTAAAGAGTCAGCTGCTTAAGCAAACGTTTTTGGGGATTAATGACTGTAAGTAGGATATGATCGTTGAATGAACAAATCATATCAAAAAATACTATCTGTCGTGTCTTTGATCCCGCCATCATACGTCGCAAGTTATGGGCAAATTGCTGATTTAGCAGGTTTGCCAAGAGGTGCACGTATGGTGAGCAAGGCGCTTAAAGCGAATAGAGACAACGCTATACCCTGGCACCGTGTTGTTAACAGTCAAGGTAAAATCTCTATTCCTGCAAGTGAACCTAGTTTTCGTTTACAAATGAGTTTGTTACGGGAAGAAGGTGTCGAGTTAAAAGGTAGTAAGGTCAATTTGACTAAACACCATTGGCAACCAAGTCTTGATACTTTGTTGTTTGAATTAAGTTTTTAAGAGTTTTCAAGGGCTCCTACCATGAGTAAAGAGAATACACTTCACGCATCTGATATCGTTTTATTCGGTTGTCAGGGTGATCTAACACGTCGCAAACTTCTTCCTTCGCTGTATCAATTAGAAAAAGCTAACTTACTGGCACCACAAAGCCGAATTATTGGTGTTGCTCGTAATGATTTTGAGCCTCAAGCCTACATCGATAACGTTAAGGCTTGCTTGTCTGAATTTATTAGCGAATCTTTAGATGAAGACGTTGTTGAGCGTTTTATTGCTAAAATAAGTTACTTAAAGTTAGATCTATTAGATCCGCAAAGTTATCACCAATTAAGCGATTTAGTTGATGAAAGTGCCAATGCTTTAATTAACTACTTTGCAGTACCAGCGTCAATTTATGGCAACATTTGTGAAGGTTTGTCGTTGGCTGGTTTGAATCACCAAAACTCGCGTGTGGTTCTAGAAAAACCAATTGGCCATGATTTATTATCTTCAAATGAAGTTAATGATTTGGTTGCACAATACTTCTCAGAATCTCAAACCTATCGCATCGATCATTACCTAGGTAAAGAAACGGTTCTTAATTTACTTGATTTACGTTTTGCTAATTCGCTTTTTTCGTCTAAATGGGATAACAGTACCATTGATCATGTGCAAATTAGCGTGGCCGAAGAAGTGGGTATTGAAGGGCGTTGGGGTTACTTTGATCAAGCAGGTCAAATGCGGGATATGCTGCAAAACCACTTAATTCAAATCTTAACCTTGGTAGCAATGGATCCGCCGTTAAGTCTTGACGCCGACAACATTCGTGATGAAAAGGTAAAAGTACTTAAAGCACTGCGCCCAATTAACGTCGATAACGTATTTGAGAATACGGTTCGTGGTCAATATGCTAAAGGTTTTCTTCACGGTAAAGAAGTGCCGGGTTATTTGGAAGAAGAAGGCGCTAACACCCAAAGTAATACTGAATCGTTTGTTGCTATAAAAGCTGAAATCGATAACTGGCGCTGGGCAGGTGTTCCGTTCTATTTAAGAACGGGCAAACGCATGGCAAATAAAGTGTCTGAGATCGTCGTTTACTTT
>MPDF01000025.1 GCA_001874365.1 Gammaproteobacteria bacterium MedPE
CAGGCATTTAGATTTAGATGATAAGATAACTAGATTGTTTAGGTGGCGCTTTGGAATCTAGTGTAATTGATCGTTATTCTCTGATGGGTCATGGAATAGTTGTGCTATTTCATCACTGCCAAATTCGTATTTTGTATTGCAATAATCGCAATGCATTTGGATGTTTCCTTGCTCGCTAATAATTGATTCAGCTTCTTCACGACCGATAGAAATAATAGCCGAGCCACTACGCTCTAATGAACATGTGCACTTGAAGCTTAAAGATTGAGGGTCAAACAATCGAACATCTTCTTGGTGATATAGTCGTGTCAAAATAACTTGAGGATCAAGCTCAAATAATTCTTCATCTTTAATTGTGTTACTTAACTGGTGAAGGTTGTCGTAGCCATCATCATCAGCGTCACTTTCTTCTGGTAATGCTTGAATCATTAGTCCGGCTGCATTGCTATCATCAGCTCGAAGCCAAAAGTGAGTTTTTAATTGTTCTGATTGCTCAAAGTATCCTTCGAGGCATTCCGCCAATGTGTCCTTATCTATAGCAACAATACCTTGGTATCGCTCACCTTGTTTAGGTGTAATGGTGATAACCATGTAACCTTTTTTGAATAACTCGGTTAATTTAGTACTAGTTACTTCACCGGTAATGTTTGCAACACCACGTAGTTCTTGTTGGTCATTACCATTAACAACCATCGCAGGTATCGGGCCATCACCTTGGATTTGTACGGCAATGTCTCCTTCAAACTTTAACAGTGCTGTTAACATTGAAGTCGCGGCGAGTAATTGACCAAGGAGCTGGTTTACCGCCATTGGATAGTCGTGATTGTTAATGATTTCTTGGTAAGTGTTTGACACTTGAACAAGTTCGCCACGTACGTGGACGTTATCGAATAAATAACGGTTTAATTGGTCGTTCATAATATTCCGGTGCTATATAGGACTACTGATTTTTAAATTGAATAATTTTACGGCGTTGCTTTTTATCTGGGCGCTTTTCTGGGTGTGGATTATCCAATGCATGTAATCTACGAAGCTCAGCATTTTGTTGACGTTTAGCGATACTCGTCGCTGTTTCTTCGTAAAGTGTTTGAGCAATAGGTGCCCCACGACGTTGATCGCTCAATTGAAGTATCGTGACTTCTTTTACGTCGTTACCTTGTCTCAGGGTTATGATGGCGCCAGTCTCAACTAGTTTGCTAGGCTTACTACGTTGATTGTTATAAGACACCTTACCAGACTGAACCATGTCACGAGCGACGGAACGGGTTTTATAGAATCGAGCTGCCCATAGCCACTTATCCAAACGAACAGTAAGAGATGATTTTTCAGCTAAATTCATGGTGTTCCAACGTCATAAAAAGTTCCGCAAAAATTAACATAATTTGTGTTTTTTTTCTATGCTGATTTGGGGATGACATTGCACGATTTCAATGGTTGTGACACAGACAATAACTTAGTATAGTGTTGAGTCTTTGATAATAATTCGCATATTCAGTCTCTGCGTTATGCTAAGTTAGTAATTTTACTGTGATATTTAATGTTAATAATAAATAAATTCATCGCCTATTCGACGAAAAACCTTTCTAAAATTGTCGCTTTAATTACCAGTATTTTAGTTATTTTGGCGATTTATTATGCGGCTAAATTAACGTGGTTAGTTGTAACGCCTACCTTTCAGCCTGAGCAATGGACTCCGCCATCAGTTACCGCTTCAAATGCAAAAAATTCATCAGTAAACTTTTCGAACTTTCATTGGTTTGGTCAGCCTAATGCAGAGCCTGTAGAAGTTGAGCAACAAGAAATAACTGATGCACCAAAGACGTCACTTAATATGACTTTAACCGGAGTTGTCGCACACACCGATGTTAAACGTTCGATGGCTATTATTGAATATCAATCGAAACAAGATACTTACGTTATTAACCAAAAAGTAAAATCATCGCGTGCCAGTATTGCTGAAATTCACAGTGATAGAGTTATTTTAAAAAATAATGGTCGATATGAAACCCTGATGCTCGATGGTTTTGATTACACTAAAAATACCAGGCCTAATCGTACTGCCCAAAAAGCGGCGTTAAAGAATTCTCGTAACAAACTTGGTAAGAGGTTTTCAAAAACTCGCCAAGAAATTTTAGACGATCCTGGAAAAATCATGGACTACATTTCGATTAGTCCAGTAAGTACACAGGGGAAGGTTCAAGGTTACCGGTTGAGTCCTGGTCGTCGTCCAGAGCTCTTTCAAGCGTCAGGTTTGAAACCCCGAGATCTTGCTGTTGCCATTAATGGTTATGATTTATCTGATCCATCGCAGTCAATTCGAGTAATGAGTGAACTGCGAAATATGAACAATATAATGATCACCGTAGAGCGCGATGGTCAATTAACTGATATAGAATTTGCATTGCCTTAGTCTATGAAACGCCAAGGAAATAATAACATGTCTGGAACTAGACGCCTTTTTTCACCACGTAAATGTGCTGCTGTCATGTTAATGGCAAGCCTTTTGGCACTGCCAGCAACATCTTCGGTGGCTAGCCAATACTCCGCAAGCTTCAAAGGTACTGATATTAATGAATTTATTAATACAGTTGGCCGCGCGTTAAATAAAACGATCATTATTGAGCCAAATGTTCGCGGTAAAATTAATGTACGAAGCTATGAAACATTTAATGAAGAACAATATTATCAATTCTTCTTAAGCGTATTAGAGGTCTACGGTTATGCCGTGGTTGAAATGGATAACAACATCCTAAAAATCATTAAAGATAAAGAAGCAAAGTCTTCAGCTATTCCAGTTATTGGTGCAAATGATACTGGCTTTGGTGATGAGATGGTGACGCGTATTGTGCCTGTTTATAACGTTCCTGTTCGTGATTTGACGCCTATTTTACGTCAGCTGAATGATAATAGCGGTGGTGGTAATATTGTGGCACATGACGCGTCAAACGTTATTATGCTGACTGGTCGTGCGTCAAAGGTTAATCGTATTGTTGAAATGATTCGCCGCGTTGATAAACAAGGTGACCAAGAGGTCGCTATCGTGCAATTGAAGTATGCATCAGCACCAGAGCTTGTTCGTATCATTGAAACCATTATTACTAATACTGGTGGTAGTAAATCGAAGTCGGCTAATCAGTTAACACCGAAATTGGTCGCTGACGAACGTACAAATAGTGTCGTAGTAAGTGGCGAAAAACGTGCCCGTGACCGAGCGGTTTCATTAGTTAAACGATTGGACAATGAACAAGAGAGTTCAGGTAACACCAAGGTTGTTCATCTACGTTATGCGCAAGCGAAAGAAGTTGTAAAAGTATTAACTGGTGTTGCTGATTCTATTAAAAACGGTTCTTCGACCTCTAAATCTAAATCTAAAAAGTCTAATCGTGATGTTAATATTCAGGCTCATGAAGACACTAATTCATTGGTTATCACTGCACAACCTGATGTCATGCGTAGTCTTGAAAGTGTTATTCGCCAGCTTGATTTCCGCCGTGCACAAATTAATGTTGAAGCTATTATCGTTGAAGTAAGTGAAGGCGATGGTATTGATTTAGGTGTTCAATGGGCAAGTGCTGATGGTGGCATGATTCAATTTAATAATGGCACCGCATCTATTAGTGGTATTGCCGCAGGTGTCGAAGCGGCAAGAGATATCACGACGCCAGCTAGCCAAACAACAACAGGTGCAGGGGATAACCAAGTTACAACAAATAATCCGGCAATTGTTACGCAAGGTGATTATTCATTACTCCAAAATGTACTTGGTGGTGTTAATGGCGCATTAGCTGGTTTTGTAAAAGGTGATTGGGGCGCGGTGATTCAAGCGGTTAGTGCGGCATCAACGTCTAATATTTTGGCAACGCCGAATATTACGACCCTTGATAACCAAGAAGCTGATTTCGTGGTTGGTGAAGAGGTTCCTGTTATTACTGGATCAGCAGCAAGCAATAACAATAGTAATCCTTTCCAAACCGTCGAACGTAAAGAAGTAGGTATTAAACTTAAGGTAACGCCACAGATTAACGAGGGTAATGCCGTTCAATTAAAAATTGAGCAGGAAGTCTCAGGTGTTAAACCAGGTACGGCTGGTACCGCCGTTGATGTTATTTTCTCGAAACGTTCTGTGACGACAACAGTAATGGTTGATGATGGTCAGATCGTAGTGATTGGTGGTTTGATTGATGAAGACGTACAAGAAACAGAGTCTAAAGTGCCATTACTGGGCGATATCCCTGTCTTAGGACATCTATTCCGTTCAACGAAGAGTAGTAAAAGTAAGCGTAATTTAATGATATTCATTAAGCCTACTATTATTCGTGATGCCGCAACAATGCAGCAACTAAGTTCTAAAAAATACAATATGATCCGCGCTGAACAACTAGCACAACAAGAAGATGGCATTGCACTAATGCCATTTACCGATCAGCCAGTAATAAATGAAGATCCCGCTGCTATTGAATTACCAAAGCCGTTGAAAGACTATGTGGAAGAGCATAATAAGAAAATGATTCAAAAAGCGACTAAGCAAGATGATGAATAGTGATGTTAAATTAAATGACGATCTTATAGACGAGATTGAAACTGCTGAAGCCGTTGTGGATGAAGATACACCTGAGGTTGCTGGTGAGTTTAGTTTCGCATTTGCTAAGCGCCATCAAGTGCTCTTAGCGCGTAGTGAAGATTCGAGCACTCTCTTCTATAGTGACGCGACAAAACTTAGTGGGCTAACGGAAGCTCGACGTTTTGTCGGTCAGGATGTTTCGTTAGTTCATCTATCAGCCGATGATTTTGAGCGTGATTTAACCATAAAGTATCAGCATGACACGTCGCAAACACAACAGTTAGTCGAAGATTTAGGTAATGACGTTGATTTATTCACATTGGCAGATGAATTAACTGAAACTCAAGATTTATTGGAATCTGAAGATGATGCGCCAATTATCAAATTGATTAATGCGACGTTGAGTGAAGCGATCAAAGAAGGCGCCAGTGATGTACATATTGAGACCTTTGAGAAGCAGTTAACAATTCGTTTTCGCGTTGATGGAATCTTACGTGAAGTGCTTAAGCCAAATCGAAAATTGGCGTCGTTGTTAGTGTCGCGTATTAAGGTCATGGCGCGATTAGATATTGCTGAGAAGCGCGTTCCGCAGGACGGTCGTATTTCATTGCGCATTGCGGGGCGCGGTGTTGATGTGCGTGTTTCAACCATGCCATCAAGTCATGGTGAACGGGTAGTTTTACGTTTACTAGATAAAAACCAAGCCCGTTTGAACCTTAAAGATTTAGGGATGACTGAGAGTATTCGCGAACGCTTTAATACGCTTATTCATCGTCCCCATGGCATTATTTTGGTAACAGGCCCAACAGGTTCAGGTAAGAGTACGACCTTATATGCTGGCTTAACAGATTTAAACAGTAAAGATCGCAATATACTCACGGTTGAAGATCCGATTGAGTATAACATTGAAGGTATCGGGCAAACTCAGGTTAATACCAAAGTAGACATGACGTTCGCTCGTGGTTTACGCGCTATTTTGCGTCAAGATCCTGATGTCGTGATGATTGGTGAGATCCGTGATTTAGAAACAGCCCAAATAGCTGTTCAAGCGAGTTTAACTGGTCACTTAGTTATGTCGACACTTCATACTAATACTGCGGTTGGCGCTGTAACGCGTTTGCAGGATATGGGCGTTGAAACCTTTCTATTGTCATCGAGCCTGCTAGGTGTTCTTGCACAACGTTTAGTAAGAACTTTATGTAATGAATGTCGTGAAGAACATGCCGCCGACGAAGCTGAGCTGACATTGTTAGGTCAAACTACACCGACAAAAATTTATCGTCCTAAAGGTTGTGAATCTTGTAATTATACCGGCTATAGAGGCCGTACTGGTATTCATGAATTATTAGAAGTTGATGATACTGTTCGTGAAATGATTCACAACGGGGCAAGTGAATCGGAAGTAGAGCGCCAGGCACGCAGTGTCAGTAATGGTATTCGTGGCGATGGTATGTCCAAAGTATTGGAAGGTATTACAACACTTGAAGAAGTATTACGAGTAACAAAGGAAGAGTAGCGTGGCAGCATTTGAGTACAAAGCGCTAAATAAACAAGGAAAGCAGCTAAAAGGCGTGCTTGAAGCAGATTCGTCTCGTCAAATTCGTCAGCAGTTGCGTGATAAGGGTTTGATGCCGTTAGAGGTCAATCAAGTTGCCAGTGTCGCCACTAAGAAAAAGACGAGTTTATTTGCGAAAAAAATTAGTGCTGGAGATTTGGCATTAGTTACCCGTCAATTAGCGACATTAGTACAATCCTCTTTGCCTATCGAAGAGAGTTTACAAGCGGTTGCTGAACAATGTGAAGAAGCCAAGGTTAAATCCATTGTAATGGCCGTGCGAAGCCGTGTTGTGGAAGGATACAGCTTGGCTGATTCAATGGCTGAATATCCTGACGTTTTTGAAAAGCTATATACAGCAATGGTTGCCGCTGGAGAAAAGTCAGGACACTTAGATACGGTGTTAAATAGACTGGCTGATTACACCGAGCAGCGCCAAGCTATGCGTAGTAAATTGATGCAAGCAATGATCTATCCAATCATGTTAACGACTGTTGCTCTTGGTGTAATTGGCCTGCTCTTAGCGCTCGTAGTGCCGCAAGTTGTGCAGCAATTTGATCATATGTCTCAGGAGTTACCTTGGGCCACTCAGCTTTTGATTACGCTTAGTGATTTTGTTCGACATTATGGTTTATTGATTATTATAGCAATCATCGTTGGTATTATTGCCTTTAAGCAGCGATTAAAGAACAAAGCTTTTGAACTCAAGGTTCATAAACGCATTTTAAAAACGGCCGTTATTGGTAAGGTGTCACGTGGCATTAATACGGCACGTTTTGCACGCACACTCAGTATTTTAACCTCATCGAGTGTCCCCTTATTAGAAAGTATGAAAATTTCAGCGGAAGTGTTGGCTAATCAACATATGCGAAGCGCTATTTTAGATGCCGCCAATTATGTGCGAGAAGGCTCTAGTTTAAGGGCTTCGTTAACGCAAACGAAACTATTTCCACCGATGATGCTCCATATGATTGCATCTGGCGAGAAAAGTGGTGAGCTCGAGCAAATGTTAGGCCGCGCTGCGGATAATCAAGATCGAGAATTTGAATCAACAGCAAATATTGCTTTGGGTATATTTACTCCGGCGATTGTTGTGACGATGGCAGTTATTGTATTTTTTATAGTGATTGCGATTTTACAGCCAATTTTGGCACTAAACTCCTTAGTTGGGGCGTAGTTTTTTATGTTAGTAAGAGAGAAGGTTATGAATAACAACAAGCAAAAACAAGGCGGTTTTACGCTTATTGAGTTAATGGTCGTTATTGTTATTTTAGGATTATTAGGTGCCATGGTTGTACCTAGTGTTTTTGGTAGCAAGGAAAAAGCTGACTTCCAAAAAGTACGTTCTGATATTGGCCAATATGAAGCGGCGTTAAAGCGCTACCGTTTAGACAATGGTAGCTATCCGACGACTGACCAAGGTTTAGAAGCTTTAGTGACTAAACCGACCATTGACCCTATCCCACGTAACTTTAGTGATGAAGGCTACGTTGACCGTCTATTCAGTGATCCTTGGGGCAGTGAATATTACATGGTATCGCCAGGTGAAAATGGAAAAATCGATATTTATTCTGTTGGACCTGATGGTGAAGAAGGTACTGATGATGATATTGGTAACTGGAACATGCATGACAAGCCACAAGAGCAATAAGTAGCATTTTGTGAATATAACTACCGCTAGTCGATACTCACGGCAACAAGGCTTCACATTAATTGAGGTGCTTATTGTGGTACTCATTATGGGGCTTGCAACAAGCTTTGTCGTGATGTCGGTGGGCGGATCTACTTATAAAGATAACGTAAAACGTGCTGCTCATAAAATGGCAGCACTTTCGAATATCGCACTTGATCAAGCCGTACTATCTGGCCGTGATTATGGGGTGGTATTTGCGCGAGATAAATATCATTTTGTTGAACTCAAAGATCAACGTTGGGAGCCAGCACAAGACGAATTGCTTAAAGAGCAGCAATTGGAAGATATCTATTTACAGGCAGAAGTAGATGGCTTTATGTGGTTGCCAGATCAAGTTGATTATTCTTCTAGCGCGTTGTTTAGCGAGCGTGAAGTAGATGAAGAGCAAGATGAAAAAGAAAAACCACATATTCCTCAATTACTCATTTTGTCGTCAGGTGAAATGACTCCCTTTAAGTTAACTTTCGCCGTTGACCAAGAAAAATTATTCAACTTAGACACTGATGAAATAGAATATTTTGCTGTCGTCAAAGCTAACACTTTAGGGCTGTTAACAGTATTTGATTCCAATGATGAGGAATCCTATGAATAATCAAAAAATAGGTCGCCGGTTAAAAAAACAGTGTGGATTAACACTTATTGAAGTCATGGCTGCCTTGGCAATTTTCGCTGTAGCGGCGTTGGCAATAGTGAGTGCAACGGGTGAACATATTCGCAGTTTGACTTACCTCGAACAGAAGAACATGGCATTGTGGGTTGCCAATAATCATCTTACTCAATTAACGCTTGATAATAAGTTTCCCCAGCTTGGTGATAAAAAAGGTAATGTCGAACTGGCAAACGTGACATGGTATTGGCAGCAAAAAGTAGTCAAAACTGCCGATCCAAAATTTCGTTCAGTTACTATAAGAATCATGAGTGAAGAAAAAGGCGATTATGCATTGGCCGAACTAACGACTTATATGGCATCTAAATCATGATGCAACGTGGATTTACACTCATTGAGGTGTTAATCGCGATGGCTATTGTCGCTATTATTGGTGTGGCATCCGCGCAGGTTGTTTCATCTGTCATTGCCAGTGATGAGGCATCGCGAAAAGCAGATAAGCGAATAACGTTATTGCAACGAACCTATCAAACTATTCAGCGTGATATGCTACAAATGACGTCACGATCTGTCAGGGTTAATGGTGGAAAACCCCGCAAGCAGTTTATATTTGCGGGAGAGAATGTGCTTGAAAGCGATGATGACGGTATCGTTTTCACGCGTAAGGGTTGGAGAAACCCAGCGCAAATGTTTCCGCGCAGTAATTTACAGGGGGTCGGTTATCGAGTTGTCGATGGCAAGTTAGAGCGACTTCATTATCTTTATCCTGACCAAGGTGCAGGTACTGAGCCTCAGATAACAACGCTAATTGAAGATGTTGTGGCTTTTAAAATTGAATACTTTGACGCGAAAAAATGGCAAAAACAATGGCAAAAACCAACGTTACCACAAGGCATTGCACTTAATATTACCACTCAAGCATTCGGTGAAGTTCGTTGGCAGTTTCTAGTACCATCAGCACCGTCGACGTCGAAAAGTGAAGGTGATAAGCCCTAATGAGCATTTTCTTGAATAAAGGATTGAAACAACAACGTGGCGTGGCCTTGATAACGGTATTATTAGTCGTTGCTATTGTTGTCGTTTTAGCAACTAATATGACAGGAAGGTTGCAATTGTTGATGGGG
Source organism: Gammaproteobacteria bacterium MedPE (assembly GCA_001874365.1). Lineage (GTDB taxonomy): Bacteria > Pseudomonadota > Gammaproteobacteria > Enterobacterales > Psychrobiaceae > Psychrobium. The sequence continues at coordinate 9,541 of MPDF01000025.1, forward strand.
CGTAGCATTAATATGCAAGCCAATCAGCAAGGGTTATGGTCTGCAATGGCGGGAGAGCAGTTAGTATATAACGTGCTCGAACAAGATCATAAAGACGACCCTCAAAAGGTACATTTGGCTCAACTTTGGGCGCGAGAAGGAATGATTTTTCCACTCAATAATGGCGCGTTGTCTGGTGAAGTTCGAGATCTTCATAGTTGTTTTAATATTAACGCCTTAGGTGTCAAAGTTGACAATGAACAGTCACCAACACGCCCGTTAGCACAGCGTCAGTTTGAGATTTTATTGAGACAATTGGAAATTGAAGATTACGTCGCAGAGGTGTTGTCTTATACCATCGCGGACTGGGTCGACGAAGATAGTAGAGTAAACGGTAATTTTGGGGCAGAAGACGAAACATATTCAAGCAAAACTGTACCTTATATTACGGCTAATGGGCCTATTGGTGATATCAGTGAATTACTGGCTATTGAGGGAATGACGTCGGCTATATATCGCAAAATAACGCCTTATTTATGTGCGCTACCAACGCTTAAAAACAAACTTAATATAAATACGATTACAGAAGAACACGCCGAATTATTAGTAGCACTATTTGATAATAAACTTAGCGTTGAAGATGCAAAATCGTTAATTAGTGGCAGAGATCCTGAGGGATTTAAGTCAGTGGATGAATTTTTAAGTAGCCCTGAAATAAGTAGTATTGGTGCATTAACAGATGAGATTAAAGAGCAATTTGATGTTAAGAGCCAAGACTTTATGGCTAAATTAACTTACACATTAGATGAGCAAAGTTTTACGCTAAATAGCGTCTATCACAGGGATGACGGTGGAAAGCTCCATGTTGTATCCAGACAAATTGGTGATGATAGTTAAATCATGAGGAATTATAGGTGAGTGAACGTTTAGTAATACGTTTAGGTAGCAACGAAGGTGATTCAATTCATTGGTTGCAATTTAATGATAAAGCCCAAGAAGTTATTGCTTCTGGTTCGTTAAATAGTGCCGAAGAATTATCACAATTAGCACCACAAGCAGCTGTAGCCAATGTGCAGGTATTGGTGCCAGGTAGTGATGTCAGTTATTTTGAAGTGGATGTCCCTAAAAGTAATCGCCGACAAGCGATCGCTGCAATTCCGTTTATGTTAGAAGATGAGCTTGCAGCCGATGTCGATACATTGCACTTTGTTTATGGTGACGTTATCGAAAGTCGCCAAAGTGTTTATGTCTGCGACAAACTAAGGATAGCTCGTTGGTTGAAATGGTTGTCAGAAGCAGGGATAAGCGCTAGTCAAATGTTACCTGACTATTTAGCAGTTCCAGTTGCCCAAGAGCCAGAAAATATTAGTGTCTTGCAACTTGATAATCAATTATTGTTTAGACTCAATAGTAATCAAGGTTTGTGCATTAGTGAGCAATGGCTAAATGTTACTCTTGACTTGTTACGTGGCGATAAAGACTCATTATTGATAGAGCACTTTGACGTTCAATCGGACATTCATCTGCCACCACATCAATGGCTAGCACAGCCATTAGTTTTACCAATGCAGCAGCTTGCAATGTCGTTAACCAAGCTTCCAATTAATTTATTAGTGGGTGAGTTTACTCAAAATAAGAAAACTAATAATCACTGGAAAGTTTGGCGCAGTGTAGCTATTGCAGCGTCTGTTTTAGTTGTGATGTTTTTTGTTGAGCAGTTAATCCGCGTTAATCAATTAGAGCAGCAACAAGCCCAACTTAAACAACAAAGTGAAGATATTTTTAGAAAGCTTAATCCGAATGTACGCAGGGTTTTAAAATTAAAATCGCGAATGCAAAACGAGATTAAATCGCTTGCTGGTGGCGGTGGCTCGAATGAGTTATTCGATATGTTGGAAGCGATGAATGGTGCACTTAGCGCTGTACCAGAGCTAAAGCCGAGTACGATTAAATTTGATAAGCGTCGTAATGAATTACGTTTGCAAGCGGAAGCTGGTTCTTACCAACAATTTGAAAAGTTTAAAGGTTTATTAGAGCAGCAATATACAGTCGTCATGGGCGCTATGAATAATAACGGCAACAAGGTTAATGGCTCATTAGTGGTTAAGGTGTCATCATGAAAGAGTGGTTTAATAGTTTAGCAGAGCGCGAACAGCGTTTAATGACAATCATGTTTAGTGTGGTGATGATTGCTATCGTCTATTTCATGCTGATTAAACCACTGCAAGAACGTGTTGCAAAGGCAGAGCAGGGTGTCAGTCGTAATCAGCAGTTGCTAACTTGGGTCGAAAAGAATGCAGCAAAAATTGTGCAGTTACGTGCACAAGGCGGCGTTAGCGCAAGTGCCAGTGGCTCAATCGAACAACGTATTAACAGCTCAGCTCGTCGGTTTAATATTACTATCAATCGATTACAGCCACAAAACAATAAAATGCAAGTAATGATTGATAAAGCGCCATTTAATAACATTTTGCAATGGGTTCAATCACTGCAGTTTAAACAAGGCTTAACGATTGAAATAGCAGATGTGCGTGCCGATAATCAAACAGGTTTCGTTAAAACACGATTAGTGGTGAGCCAGTAATATGATGAAGACGTTGAAAATCATTCTTGCAGCCGTGTTGTTGTATCTTATTTTTATGGTGGTGTTGTTTCCTGCACGCTTTGCAACCGCGACGTTAGCACAGTTGAACGCTATCCCGCCTGCTGTGAAGTTAGGAAATGTAAGCGGCTCAATTTGGGATGGGAAATTAGCCTCTGTGAGTTATCAAGGTGTTGTACTTGATTCAATTAATTGGCAGTTATCTCCGCTTTCTATTCTTACTGGTACTGCGTTGATAGATTTTAAGGCTGGTCAACGTCGTAGTGATATCAGAGCACATGGACAAATCGCGTTTAATAGCGAAGGTGTTAGTGCAGATGACTTATCAGTTAAAGCGCCACTGAGTGTTGTGTTACAGCATTATCCATTGCCTTATGGGTTAACTAGCACCGGAAATATCGATCTATCAATTGCTCACTTTCAGCAAGATAAACCGTGGTGTGAATCTTTGGATGGTAAGTTCAATGCAAATGAGTTAATAATTAAGAGTGCTTTTGGTCAGTTAGCCGTTGACAAGGTTTCTGCAAAACTCTCTTGCCCCAATGGTGTGTTAACCGCTGCACTGCAACCGTCGACTAATAGCTTAGGAATTAATGGCACTGCGCAATTGACTAAAACCCGTCAATATATGCTGGACGCTAAAGTAAAGCCACCTGCTAACGCTCCTCAAGATTATATCAATGTATTAAAATTTTCTGGCTCGCCGAATAGTCAGGGTCAGTATGTGTTTAAATATAACGGCAAGCTTTAACTTGGTAATAAAGGATGCAAAATGAGTAAACCAACATTACCTCAAATATTGTCAGTGAGCATCGTTGCACAGAGTCGATTGTTTAATATTGAGCAAGTGAGATTGCAGTTTTCTAATGGCGTTGAGCGTGAATACGAACGAATGAAAAATCATGGGCGTGGCGCTGTGATGGTAGTTCCTTTTATTAATGACCAAACGTTATTGCTTATTAAAGAATATGCTTGTGGTACGCATAGCTATGAACTAGGCTTTCCTAAGGGCATGATTGATGAAGGCGAGTCACCACAACAGGCGGCTAACCGGGAGCTTAAAGAAGAAATTGGTTACGGCGCTAACAAGTTTATTTCACTTAAATCTCTTGCGATGGCACCGACATATTTTGGTTCGACTATGCATGTATTCATCGCTCAAGATCTTTATCCAGAACGCCTAGAAGGTGACGAACCAGAAGAACTTGAAGTCGTTGAGTGGCCTTTACAGCAAGTCGATGAACTATTAGATAATGATGATTTTTCCGATGGTCGCTGCGTAGCGGCGTTATTAATGGCAGACAGATCGCTCAAGCTCAGCCGTTAAAATAATGAATTAGGGGATGTGATGGATTTATGTGAGTTAACGTTAGCTGCAGAAAAAATCGCTCGACACGCTGGTGCCGAAATTAAACGAATTTATGAACAGGGAAAGTTCACAACTTACACCAAAGATGATGAATCTCCTGTCACTAGCGCTGATTTCGCTGCTAACGACATTATTGTTTCAGCACTCACTACGTTAACCCCTAACATTCCTATCGTCTCAGAAGAATCTGATAAGGCCGCTATTGAGAAGCGCAGAGAATGGTCGGAATACTGGCTAATTGACCCTCTTGATGGCACCCAAGAGTTTGTTGCTGGAAGCGGTGATTTTGCTGTTGCTATTGCGCTAGTTGTTAATCATATTCCTACTATCGGTGTTATCTACGCCCCTATTCACGATCGTTGTTATTTTGCTTCCCGTGATAAGGGGGCCTATCGTCGTGATTCTGACGGCTTAACTCCGATTTATGTTGATAAACAACCTCGTGATATTGTACGTATTGCAGTGAGTTTACGACAGGCAAAGGAGTTGGTTGAATCACGGCTCAATAGTGATTTTAATTATGAATTTGTTGCGATGGGAAGTGCAACTCTCAAAGCTTGTTTAGTAGCGCAAGGTGGCGCTGATGTATATATGCGTATTGGTCCAACAGGTGAATGGGATACAGGTGCAGCGCATTGTATCGTCAGTGAGGCTGGTGGCGATATTTATGATCTTTCAATCAACCGATTAACTTATAACAAACGTGATACTCTAGCTAACCCTAATTTTATCGTTTGCGGTAATCAAGCACTGCCATGGTCTCACATTGTGAATGAGCAGTAATACAGACACATATTACGATTTTGAACTAGACTTATAGTTTAGGGGGAAGATTGTAGAGGTGATGTATGACGTCTGTGACTCAATTTGAATCTCGTTTAAAGGTGATGCAATCGGCGCTCAATAATAAGCTTGATAGTATTAAAGAAAATGTTACAAAAGCCGCTAACGCCGATTGGAATGAACAAGCCCAAGAACGTGAAAATGATGAAGTGTTAGATGCGCTAGGTAATGAGATTCGACGAGAACTCAATTTAGTGAATGGTGCATTGCATAGAATTCATATTGGTGAATACGAGTTTTGTGATGACTGCGGTAAAAATATCAATCCATCTCGGTTAGAGATACTACCATACACGCAATATTGTATTGATTGCGCCAGTAAACGTGATTAATTAGCGCGAATAGCGCAATTCCTGCCTCGTACTTTGGCGGTGTTAAGTGCATCATCTGCACTCGTTAATAATTGCTCACTGCTTAATTTATTTAATAATGAAGGGGCAGTGACACCGATACTAATCGATAGCTCGATGTCATATCCTTTATAGGTCACAGTCTCTTTGTTGACATGGTTAACTAGCTTTTCCGCGAATCTTAACGCCGAGTCAATTTTTGTATTGGTTGCTATGATGGCAAATTCTTCACCGTCATACCGCGCGAAGGTGTCACTTTCACGTAGCGATTCCTTGACGGATTCTGCAAATGCTTTAAGCACAATATCGCCACATTCGTTGCCGTATTTATCGTTAATTTGCCTGAAATGGTCGAGGTCGATAAGTAACAAAGAGAAATCACTTTTATAGCGTTGGTAGCGCTTAAGTTCGTTTTTTAATGACTCGAGTAGATAGCGACGATTGCGAATTTCGGTGAGAGGGTCATGGGTTGAATATCGTTGGAGCGCACTTCGAACTTCTTTGTGTTGTTGAATCTCTTCTTTGAGAATTGCGGTCTTCTCTTCAATAATCAAATCTCGATTGACTTTCTCAAATTCAAGCTGACGCACCAAGCGTCTAATGCTGTTGAGAGAGAGTAAGCTAACACTCGTCATCAATAAAAATATTACAATATGAATCATTAAATTTTGTCGATGCAATGGCTTTTCTTGTTCAATGAGCTCGCTTATGTCATAGGTAATGACGAGCCCTCCCAACGTATTATTTGGCTCCAACTGTGATTTTTCATGGCAAGAAAAGCAGCTGTCGTTAGCAACGAAGGATGAAAAATAATGAAATTGGTTATTTATAATCTTCTTAAAATCGTTAGTCGGTGACAATTGATCGGTAAGGACTTTTTTTTGCCATCCCTTTACTTCATTTTTAGGATTAAGTGGTTTCAGGCTGATGAGCGATAATGAAAAAGAAGGATCTAAAAAGGATTCATTGAGCTGCTCAAGCATTCGGCCCACTGAAATTTGCGTAAATTTCTTGCCGTCTTCCCGTATTAAATTCTTGTTCGCTGTTTTTAAGTAGGGATTTTCGGGATTATGCTCTGAAATGGGCACGTAAATTTGTTGATGTTGAGTCGTCCAACGAAGCAAAATATCAACCATTCGTTTGCCACTCAGGCCCTTCGCCTGAATGGTTTTTTCCGTTGATTGACTAATAATTATTTGGTTCCAATAATAGGAAGCGCTTGTGAGTATGAGCCAGAGAGTCACTAAAACAACAGTGGCAATGGGGGCCTTTACTAACCGCAACATTGGTATGCTATCTGTGCTCACAAACTATCCTTCTTGATTTTGATTTGTCCTATTATAGCCAACAAATTATGAGTTCGGCGATGATAAATCGCTAAATTATATTGATAATAGTTGTTAATTTTTGATCTTCTTCCCAATTAAACATGGGATCGCGATGTTAACACCTTGCTATCTCGAGAGGTTCAAATTACAATAACGCGCTAAATTTTGTAAGCCCTGTTTTTAACAGGGCTTAATTTATGGTTTCAACGTAAGATTTTATGTGAAGAACAAGCTGCTAGGCAGACTGTTTGAGTACAACTATTAGGATAGTAGTAAATGAACGCAACAAATACTGAAAATCAGAGCGGATCGATGGATCTAGTAAAATGGATTATTGTTATCGGTTTATTAGCGGGTGCCGTTGTTGGTAACTATATGTATGGCGAAGAAGTGTCTGTACTTTACCGTGCATTGGGCGTAGTCGCTGCTATCGGTGTTGCACTTTTTGTTGCAGCACAAACTGAAAAAGGGCGTGAAGCAGTAGTTTTCGCCAAAGAATCTCGCCTTGAAATTCGCAAAGTAGTGTGGCCAACCCGTAAAGAAGCAACCCAAACGACATTAATCGTATTGGCAGCTACTGGTGTTATGGCATTAGTACTTTGGGGTTTGGATGGTGCATTAGTAAGAATCGTCGGCTTTATCACAGGCATCAAGGTTTAAAATTATGTCAGAAGAACAACCAAAATTCAGATGGTACGTTGTGCAAGCTTTTTCAGGCTATGAGCAACGTGTACAGAAAACATTGATTGAGCACGTGTCAATTCACGGCATGGAAGATCTTTTTGAAGAGATTCTAGTACCGACTGAAGAAGTCGTATCAATGAAAGCGGGCAAAAAGACTAAGAGTACACGTAAATTCTTCCCTGGCTATGTATTAGTTAAAATGGTGATGAATGAAGATAGCTGGCATTTAGTTAAAAATGTACCACGTGTAATGGGTTTCATCGGCGGTACGAGTGATCGTCCTGCACCTATTTCGTCTAAAGAAGCTGAGCGTATTTTACAACGCCTTGAAGATTCTGCTGATTCGCCGAAACCAAGTACGTTGTTCGAGCCGGGCGAAATCGTTCGTGTTATCGATGGTCCATTTGCTGACTTTAACGCAACTGTTGAAGAAGTGGATTACGAGAAGAGCCGCGTTAAAGTGTCTGTACTTATCTTTGGTCGTTCAACGCCAGTAGACCTAGAGTTCGGTCAAATAGAAAAAGACGCTCAATAATAGCTATTGCGTCGTAGTAAGCCTTATTTCGTTGTCGAAGGTGCTCACTTACATGCGTAAGCTGCGCTGCCTTCTTCTAGAAATAGAACTGACTACTTAGCAATAGACATATTATTGAATGATAAGATTTTAAGGTAGATTGTTCACAGGTTTAATCATTGATTGGTTAAATAAGTAGCAATTTACTTGGCAGGGCGCCGAATTATCGCTATAATTCGCGCCCTTAATTAACTGGGGAGCCGAATATTTTGTCATTAATGGCTGAATTAGTAAGCGTTCGTACCCAAACTAGGAAATAGAAAAATGGCTAAAAAAGTCCAAGCTTATATCAAGCTACAGGTTGCTGCTGGTGCAGCTAACCCGTCACCACCGGTTGGTCCTGCTCTAGGTCAGCACGGTGTAAACATCATGGAATTCTGTAAAGCGTTCAACGCAGCAACTGATTCTATTGATAAAGGCGCTCCGGTTCCTGTAGTTATCACTGTATATAGCGATCGTTCTTTCACGTTCGAAACAAAAACTCCACCTGCTGCTTACCTTCTTAAGAAAGCTGCTGGTATCAAATCTGGTTCTGGTCGTCCTAACACTGAAAAGTGTGGCACCGTTACTCGTGCACAGTTAGAAGAAATCGTTGCTACTAAGCAACCAGATCTTACTGGTGCTGATTTGGAAGCTAATGTTAACTCTATTGCCGGTTCTGCTCGTGCAATGGGTCTGAACGTAGAAGGATAAGAATAATGGCTAAATTAACTAAACGTATGAAGAACATCCGTGAAAAAACAGATGCTCTAAAATCTTACGATATCAACGAAGCTGTTACTCTTTTAAAAGAATTAGCAACTGCTAAATTCACTGAAAGCGTAGATGTTGCGGTAAACCTTGGTGTTGACCCACGTCGCTCAGATCAAAACGTTCGTGGCGCTACAGTTTTACCACACGGTACTGGTCGTACAGTTCGTGTTGCTGTTTTCACTCAAGGCGCTAATGCTGAAAAAGCAAAAGAAGCTGGTGCAGACATCGTAGGTATGGACGATCTAGCTGCTGCTGTTAAAGGCGGCGAGATGGATTTTGACGTAGTTATCGCTTCTCCTGATGCAATGCGTGTTGTTGGTCAACTAGGTACGATTTTAGGCCCACGTGGTTTAATGCCTAACCCTAAAGTTGGTACTGTTACACCTGACGTTGCAACTGCAGTTAAAAACGCTAAGTCTGGTCAAGTACGCTACCGTAACGATAAGAATGGTATCATTCATACTACTATCGGTAACGTGTCTTTTGACAACGACAAGATCAAAGAAAACCTAGAAGCTCTACTTATCGCTTTAAACAAAGCGAAGCCAAGTGGTGCTAAAGGTACTTTCCTTAAGAAAGTTTCTTTATCTACAACAATGGGTGCTGGCGTTACAATCGACCAAGCAACTATTGAAACTAAAGTAGTTTAATCTCACTTTAGAAAAATCTTAGGGCTCAATCACAGAACTTGTTAGCTTACTTATTGTGTTATCTAACAAGTCTCTGTATAATTTTGCGCCCTAATGGGTTGAGGTTTGGATAAAATCATTGATTTTGTTCAGACTCTCGTCCAAGACCGTAGGAGCCGCGATTGACTGATATTGAGTAATTAATATCGTAAAAACAACGCTTAATCTTATTTGTAAAGAATGAGTCCTACGCAGACGGTGTAAATCCAAACATTCCTATGTTTTGTTTTTTACCGTGTTCACACCCTAAGTTGTTTTGATTTAGGGTTTTACTAAAGTTCCGAGTTATCTCGGAGTGAACCAGGAGTTATGCCAATGGCATTAAGACTTGAAGACAAAAAAGCAATCGTTGCTGAAGTCAATGAGGTCGCCAAAAGCGCTCTGTCTGCAGTAGTTGCTGACTCTCGTGGTGTTACTTTAGGTGCAATGACAGCTATGCGTAAGCAAGCTCGTGAAGCTGGTGTTCATGTACAAGTTGTACGTAATACACTAGTTAAACGTGCTCTAGCTGGTACTGATTTTGAGTGTCTAACTGACACTTTTAAAGGTCCAACTCTAATTGCATTTTCAAGTGACCACCCGGGTGCTGGCGCACGTATTTTCAAAGACTTCGCGAAAGCAGAAGAAAACTTTGAAGTACTAGCAGCTGCATTTGAAGGCGCTTCTTGTGATCCAGAAGTTCTTGCAACGCTTCCTACGAAAGACGAAGCTATTGCACGACTAATGAGCGCAATGAAAGAAGCTTCTGCTGGCAAACTTGTACGCACTATTGCTGCAATTCGCGATCAGAAGGAAGAAGCAGCGGCTTAATTTCTCGTTATCGAGCATTAAGAACTGTTTTTATAATCAATTTTTTAGAACGCATATTCATTTTGAAGTGTGTTCACAATATTAGGAATGTATACCATGTCTGTATCTAAAGACGATATCCTAAACGCTGTTGCTGAAATGTCAGTAATGGACGTTGTAGAACTAATCGAAGCAATGGAAGAGAAATTCGGCGTTTCAGCTGCTGCAGCTGTTGCTGTTGCTGGTGCTGCTGGTGGCGAAGCTGCTGCAGAACAAACTGAATTCGACGTAATTCTTGCTTCTTTCGGCGACGCTAAAGTTGCTGCAATCAAAGCTGTTCGTGGCGCTACAGGTCTAGGCCTTAAAGAAGCTAAAGCTATGGTTGAGTCTGCTCCAGTTGCCATCAAAGAAGGCGTTGAGAAAGCAGAAGCTGAAGAGCTTAAGAAAACTCTGGAAGACGCAGGTCTTACAGTTGAACTTAAATAAGGTTAACCCTTATTTGAGTGCCGCTTAGTTAGCACAAGCTAATTAGGCGCGAGGCTGGTGATTATATAATCACCAGCCTTTTTGCGCTAAAAAACATGGTGGATTTCGCACTACATACACCATGAGTTTTAAGCACTTATCAAATGATATAAGTCTATGAAAAATAGTTATTATTTGATTTAGTGTCCAGTCCCTACCAGAGATTACTGGGTAGGTTCTTACCAAAGTGTTGTTATTTTCGAGGTTGTTTAGCAATAAGGCTACAGATAGCGCTTATTGAAGACTAGGCAACAGTTGTCAAACGTCAGCTAATTTGAGGAAACCCATGGGTTACTCTAGTAACGAAAAAAAACGTATCCGTAAGGATTTTGGTAAGCGTCCGCAGGTGGTTGAAATTCCACAGCTTTTGGATATCCAAAAGGACTCTTTTGCCAGATTTATCACGATGGACTCTACCGGTGAGCTAGGTTTAGAAGCCGCTTTTAGATCTATTTTCCCTATCAAGAGCTTTTCTGGTTATGCAGAACTGCAATATGTAAGTTATAAGCTTGGTACTCCAGTATTTGACGTTAAAGAATGTCAAATCCGTGGCATTACTTACAGCGCACCGCTACGTGTAAAACTACGCCTTGTATTATTTGATCGTGAAGCGCCGAAAGGCACAATCAAAGATATTAAAGAGCAAGAAGTTTACATGGGCGAAATTCCATTAATGACAGATAATGCAACGTTTGTTATCAATGGTACAGAGCGTGTTATCGTTTCTCAATTACACCGTTCTCCTGGTGTATTCTTCGATCACGATAAAGGTAAAACACACTCTTCTGGTAAGATTTTACATAACGCTCGCGTTATTCCTTACCGTGGTTCATGGTTAGATTTCGAATTCGATCCTAAAGATGCTGTATTCGTACGTATCGATCGTCGTCGTAAACTACCTGCTTCTATCATCCTTCGTGCAATGGGCATGGAAACTGAAGAAATCTTAGATTTATTCTTTGAGACAACTTCGTTTAAAGTTAAACGCGGCAAGATCATTATGGATCTTGTTCCTGAGCGTTTACGTGGTGATACAGCATTATTTGATATTAAAGACAATGACGACAACGTTATTGTTGAGACTGGTCGTCGTGTTACGGCTCGTCACGTACGTCAAATGACTAAAGCTAAGTTAACGACTGTTGAAGTGCCAACAGAATACGTGATTGGTAAAATTATCAACCGTAACCACGTTAACAAAGAAACTGGTGAAGTTATCATTAACGCTAATGATGAAATTACACTAGAAAACTTAGCTGCACTGTCAGAATCAGGTGTTAAAGAATTCGATTGTATCTACTTCAATGATTTAGATAACGGTCCATTCATGTCAGATACGCTACGTGTTGATTCTTCAACTAACCGCCTAGAAGCGCTTGTTGAAATCTACCGTATGATGCGTCCTGGTGAGCCACCAACCAAAGATGCTGCTGAAGGTTTATTTGAAAACTTATTCTTCAACGACGAGCGTTATGATCTATCTAAAGTAGGTCGTATGAAGTTCAATGCTCGTGTTGGTGCTGATGTTGATTTAGGTACAGGTACTTTATCTAAAGAAGACATCATTGCAGTAATGAAGACGCTTATCGACATTCGTAACGGTAAAGGTGAAGTGGATGATATCGATCATCTTGGTAACCGTCGTATCCGTAGTGTTGGTGAAATGGCTGAAAACCAATTCCGTGTTGGTTTAGTACGTGTAGAACGTGCGGTTAAAGAGCGTCTATCATTAGGTGACCTAGCTGAAATCATGCCACAAGACTTGATTAATGCTAAGCCTATCTCTGCTGCTGTTAAAGAATTCTTTGGTTCAAGCCAATTATCTCAGTTCATGGATCAAAATAATCCATTATCTGAAGTAACGCACAAACGTCGTATTTCTGCATTAGGTCCTGGTGGCTTAACGCGTGAACGTGCTGGCTTTGAGGTTCGAGATGTACATCCGACTCACTACGGTCGTCTATGTCCTATCGAGACACCTGAGGGACCAAACATCGGTTTGATTAACTCACTAGCTTCTTACGCTAAAACAAATGACTACGGTTTCTTAGAAACACCTTACCGTAAAGTTGTTGATGGCGTAGTAACTGACGAAGTTGAGTTCTTATCTGCAATCGAAGAAACAAACTTCGTTGTAGCACAGGCATCTGCTGTTATCGATAAAGATAACCGTTTAGCAGAAGAACTTGTGGCTTGTCGTACTAAAGGTGATTCAACCTTTATGCACGGTGACCAAATTGACTATATGGATGTATCTCCACAGCAAATCATTTCTGTGGCTGCATCAATCATCCCATTCCTAGAGCACGATGATGCTAACCGTGCCTTGATGGGCGCGAACATGCAACGTCAAGCCGTTCCAACATTAAGAGCTGATAAGCCGTTAGTTGGTACTGGCATGGAAAAAACTATCGCGGTTGACTCTGGTGTTACCATTGTTGCTAAGCGTGGTGGTGTGGTTGATTATGCTGATGCTGGTCGTATTGTTGTTAAAGTTAACGAAGATGAGTTAGTTGCTGGTGAAGCAGGTATCGATATCTACAACTTAACTAAATACACACGTTCTAACCAAAATACTTGTATTAATCAACGCCCAACTGTAATGGCTGGTGAAGTGGTTGTTCAAGGCGATGTGATGGCCGATGGCCCATCAACAGATATGGGTGACTTGGCGCTAGGCCAAAACATGCGTATCGCATTCATGCCTTGGAATGGTTACAACTTTGAGGATTCTATCTTAGTGTCTGAGCGCGTAGTTCAGCAAGATCGTTTCACAACAATCCACATTCAAGAACTAACCTGTATTGCACGTGATACTAAGCTTGGTAGCGAAGATATCACTGCTGATATTCCAAATGTAGGCGAAGCTGCATTAGGTAAGTTAGACGAGTCTGGTATCGTTTACATTGGTGCTGAAGTTAAAGGCGGCGACATCTTAGTGGGTAAAGTTACTCCTAAAGGTGAAACGCAATTAACGCCTGAAGAAAAGCTTCTAAGAGCTATCTTCGGTGAGAAAGCATCTGATGTTAAAGATAGCTCACTACGTGTTCCTAACTCAGTTAGCGGTACTATCATTGACGTTCACGTATTTACACGTGACGGCGTTGAGAAAGACAAGCGTGCACTTGAAATTGAACAAATGCAGCTTAAAGAAGCGAAGAAAGATTTATCAGACGTATTTACTATCTTAGAAGACGGTATTTTCGAACGTGCTGAAAAATTATTATTAGCTTCTGGTCTATCTAGCGACCAATTAAGTGCTATGCCACGTCGTGAATGGTTAGAACAAACATTATCTGATGAAGCTTCTCAAACAGCGCTTGAGCAAATTGCTGCACAACACGCTGAAACTAAAGCTGATTTCGACAAGCAGTTTGAAAACAAACGTCTGAAGATTACTCAAGGTGCAGATTTGCAACCTGGCGTATTGAAAGTTGTTAAAGTTTACTTAGCTGTTAAACGTCGTATCCAGCCTGGTGATAAGATGGCTGGTCGTCATGGTAACAAAGGTGTTATCTCTAAACTGTGTCCAGTTGAAGATATGCCACATGATGAAAATGGTCGTACTGTAGATATCGTACTTAACCCACTGGGTGTACCGTCTCGTATGAACATCGGTCAGATCTTAGAAACTCACTTAGGCTTAGCCGCTCGTGGTATCGGTGATGAAATCACTGAAATGCTAGCGCAGCAACGTCAAATTAGCGAGCTTCGTGATTATATCCAACGTGCATATGCATTGGGTCAATGTGATCAGAAAGTTGATATCAGCGAATTTAGCGACGAAGAAGTTGTTCGTCTAGCGAAAAACCTTCAACGCGGTCTGCCTATGGCAACACCAGCGTTCGATGGCGCGGCTGAATCTGAAATCAAAGAAATGCTTAAATTGGCTAAGTTACCAGAATCTGGTCAGCTAACATTATTTGATGGTCGTACTGGTGATCAGTTCGAACGTCCAGTAACTGTTGGTTACATGTACATGCTGAAACTAAATCACTTAGTTGATGACAAGATGCATGCTCGTTCTACGGGTTCTTACTCACTTGTAACTCAGCAACCACTAGGTGGTAAAGCTCAGTTCGGTGGTCAGCGTTTCGGTGAGATGGAAGTATGGGCACTTGAAGCATACGGTGCCGCTTACACGCTACAAGAAATGTTAACTGTTAAGTCTGATGACGTTAACGGTCGTACAGAAATGTATAAGAACATTGTTGACGGCAAGCACGAGATGAATCCAGGAATGCCGGAATCGTTCAACGTATTGTTGAAAGAAATCCGCTCTCTAGCGATCAACATCGAGCTTGATGAAGAGTAAGCCCAAACTGTTTTAATAGTTTGAGATTCTAATTTATGGCACGCATTAGTGCGTGCCCTAACTCCACTAGGAGATAAAAGTGAAAGACTTACTGAAGTTTCTAAAGCAGCAGAACAAAACCGAAGAATTTGATGCAATCAAAATCGGTCTTGCTTCTCCTGAACAGATCCGTTCTTGGTCATTTGGTGAAGTTAAAAAGCCAGAGACCATTAACTACCGTACCTTCAAGCCTGAGCGTGAAGGTCTATTCTGTGCACGTATCTTTGGTCCAATCAAAGATTACGAATGTTTGTGTGGTAAATACAAGCGTCTGAAGCACCGTGGTGTTATTTGTGAAAAATGTGGCGTTGAAGTAACGCAATCTAAAGTTCGTCGTGACCGTATGGGCCACATCGACTTAGCAAGCCCAGTGGCTCACATTTGGTTCTTAAAATCGCTTCCGTCCCGTATCGGTCTATTACTAGATCTTACGTTACGTGACATTGAGCGTGTTCTTTACTTCGAATCATTCGTTGTAACAGAGCCAGGTATGACAGATCTAGAAGCATCTCAAATCCTGACTGAAGAAGAATACTTAGATGCCTTAGAAGAGCATGGCGATGAGTTCGAAGCGAAAATGGGTGCTGAAGCTGTTCTAGCCCTATTAGGTCACCTTGAACTTGCTCGTGAAATTGAAGAAATGCGCGAAGAGCTACCTTCAATTAACTCTGAGACTAAGCGTAAAAAGATCACTAAGCGTCTTAAATTAATGGAAGCATTCCACGAATCAGGTAATAACCCTGAGTGGATGATCATGACTGTATTACCAGTTCTTCCACCAGATCTTCGTCCATTAGTACCGCTAGAAGGCGGCCGCTTTGCGACGTCAGATCTAAACGATTTATACCGTCGTGTAATCAACCGTAACAACCGTCTAAAACGTCTTCTAGACTTAGCGGCTCCAGACATTATCGTACGTAACGAAAAGCGTATGTTACAAGAGTCTGTTGATGCCCTACTAGATAATGGTCGTCGTGGTCGTGCTATTACTGGTTCTAACAAGCGTCCATTGAAATCGCTTGCAGACATGATCAAAGGTAAGCAAGGTCGTTTCCGTCAAAACTTACTTGGTAAGCGTGTTGATTACTCTGGTCGTTCGGTTATTACCGTTGGTCCTACTCTGCGTTTACACCAATGTGGTCTTCCTAAGAAGATGGCACTTGAGCTATTCAAGCCATTTATCTACGGAAAATTAGAATCACTTGGCATGGCAACTACCATTAAAGCTGCTAAGAAAATGGTTGAGCGCGAAGTTGGCGAAGTGTGGGATATCTTATCTGACGTTATCCGCGAACATCCAGTCATGCTTAACCGTGCACCTACGCTTCATAGACTAGGTATCCAAGCGTTCGAACCTGTACTAATCGAAGGTAAAGCAATTCAGCTTCATCCATTGGTTTGTGCGGCATACAACGCCGATTTCGATGGTGACCAAATGGCGGTACACGTACCGTTAACTATTGAAGCACAGCTTGAAGCGCGCGCGCTTATGATGTCGACGAACAACATCCTATCACCAGCTAATGGTGAGCCGATCATCGTTCCTTCACAGGACGTTGTATTGGGTCTTTACTACTTAACACGCGATTGTGTTAACGGTAAAGGTGAAGCGATGGCATTTAGTGATATCGATGAAGTAGAAAAAGCTTACCGTACAGGTCATGCTCAACTACACGCTCGCATTAAAGTACGTATTACAGAATACCAAAAAGACGAAAACGGTGAATTACAAGCTAGCACTAAGCTAACTGATACTACTGTTGGTCGTGCGTTATTCTCACGTATTATGCCAAAGGGTCTGTCTTATTCTTTATTAGACAAGCCATTAGGTAAGAAACAAATTTCAACGCTACTAAACACTTGTTACCGTGAAGTTGGCCTAAAAGATACTGTTATCTTTGCTGACCAATTAATGTATACCGGTTTCGGTTATGCAACAGTGTCTGGTTGTTCTGTTGGTATCGACGACATGGTGATTCCAGATGAGAAGAAGACTCTTATCGAAGAAGCACAAGCAGAAGTTGCAGAAATCTCTGAGCAGTTCGCTCAAGGTCTTGTAACTGCTGGTGAGCGTTACAACAAAGCGATCGATATCTGGGCTGGTACCAATGAGAAAGTATCGAAAGCGATGATGGACAATCTTTCAACTGAAACGGTTATTAACCGCGACGGCGAAGAAGAAACTCAACCATCGTTTAACAGCGTATTTATGATGGCTGACTCGGGCGCTCGTGGTAGTGCTGCTCAGATCCGTCAGCTAGCTGGTATGCGTGGTCTGATGGCTAAGCCAGATGGCTCAATCATCGAAACGCCAATCATTGCGAACTTCCGTGAAGGTCTGAACGTAAACCAATACTTCATCTCTACTCACGGTGCTCGTAAAGGTCTAGCGGATACGGCACTTAAGACGGCTAACTCGGGTTACTTAACGCGTCGTCTAGTAGATGTTGCACAAGATTTAGTAATCTCTGATCAAGATTGTGGCACATTAGACGGTCTAATGATGACGCCATTAATCGAAGGTGGTGATGTTGTTGAACCACTACGCGAACGTGTATTAGGTCGTGTAGTTGCAGAAGATATTATCAAGCCAGGTACAACAGACGAAGTACTTGTTGAGCGTAACGTTATGCTTGATGAAGGTCTTGTAGACATGATTGAAGCTAATTCTGTTGACCAAGTTAAAGTACGTTCTATCATCACATGTGATTCTGACTTTGGTGTTTGTGCCAACTGTTATGGTCGTGATTTAGCACGTGGTCACTTGATTAACATGGGTGAGGCAGTCGGTGTTGTTGCTGCTCAGTCAATCGGTGAGCCGGGTACACAGCTTACGATGCGTACGTTCCATATCGGTGGTGCGGCATCTAGAGCGTCAGCTGAGAACAACGTTCAAGTTAAGAATGCTGGTACTATCAAGCTTCATAACTCTAAGCACGTTGATAACTCTGAAGGCAAATTGGTTATCGTTTCTCGTTCATCTGAGCTTACCATTATCGATGAAATGGGTCGTGAGAAAGAGCGCTATAAAGTGCCTTACGGTACGATCTTAGAGAAGGGTGAAGATGCAACAGTCGCTGCTGGCGAAATCGTAGCAAACTGGGATCCGCATACGCATCCAATCATTACTGAGGTACAAGGTAAGATTCAATTCGTTGACTTAATCGATGGTATTACCATGGATAAGAAGACTGATGATCTCACTGGTTTATCTTCAGTAGTTGTTATCGATGCTGCACAACGTACTGCTGCTGGTAAAGAAATGCGCCCTGCAGTAAAACTTGTTGATGCGAAAGGCAATGACGTATTAATCGCTGGTACTGACGTTCCTGCAATCTACTTCTTACCAGGTAACGCAATCGTTAACCTAGAAGATGGTGCAACAGTAAACGTTGGTGACGCGTTAGCGCGTATTCCACAAGAGAGTTCGAAGACTCGTGATATCACGGGTGGTCTACCTCGCGTAGCTGACTTATTCGAAGCACGTAAGCCAAAAGAACCAGCTATCTTGGCTGAGATTAGCGGTACGATTTCATTTGGTAAAGAAACCAAAGGTAAGCGTCGTCTGGTTATTACACCAGCTGATGGTAGCGATCACTACGAGGAAATGATTCCTAAGTGGCGTAACCTGAACGCGTTCGAGGGTGAGAAGGTTGAAAAAGGTGAGGTAATCGCCGATGGACCTGAGTCTCCACATGATATTCTTCGTTTACGTGGTATTACACACGTTGCGAATTACATCGTGAACGAAGTTCAAGACGTATACCGTCTACAGGGTGTAAAAATCAATGATAAGCACTGTGAAGCGATCATTCGTCAAATGCTACGTAAGTGTACTATTACCTTCTCTGGTGACAGTAACTTCCTAGTGGGCGAAATGCTTGAGTACTCTCAAGTTAAAGTGGCTAACCGTGAATTGGAAGAAGCTGGTAAAGAGCCAGCACGTTTTGAGCGTAACCTAATGGGTATCACTAAAGCGTCGCTTGCAACTGAGTCATTTATCTCAGCAGCATCGTTCCAAGAAACAACACGTGTACTTACTGAAGCTGCGGTAAGCGGTAAGCGCGATGATTTACGTGGTCTGAAAGAAAACGTAATCGTTGGTCGTCTGATCCCTGCTGGTACTGGTTTCGCTTATCACGAGAAACGTCGTGCAGCTGGAAACGAGCCAGAAGTTGTTAAGATTGACACTGATGAAGCAGAAGCTAACTTAGCTGATTTACTTGGTAGCCTAGGTGGTGACGAGTAATCAACTAATTAGTTGACGTCTTAAAAAACCCGATGATTGATTCATCGGGTTTTTTTATGCCTGTTGTTCAGCTAAAGTAAGCTTCGATTGGTATCAATAATTAAAATAAATAAAGGATTCAAGTTTGTCTATGTTCTCGTCACGGAAGATAAATTTACCATCTACAGCACCTAGTACACTTTCTATATCCCGTAATGAACATGGTGTTATTTGTCTAAAAGCGCCAGCGCTTGATACCGTATTATGGGGGAGTGGATATGCTCATGCCGTTGACCGCTATACTCAGCTGCTCTTGATGCGAATAATTGGTCAAGGTCGATTATGTGAATTGTTAGAAGACACACAAGCTAATCTGGAGATAGACACTTTTTTTAGAAAAGCTAATTGGCATAACAATATTGCTGACGAGATCAAAAAACTCGATCAGCATACACGTGCTATGTGTCAACATTACTGTGATGGCGTTAATGAGGGGCTTAAGAACAAAGGATTATCGATGCTTAAGGTACTCGGCTACAAACACGAGTCTTGGACTATTGAAGATTCTATTTTGATCTCACGCATGACAGGCTATCTCACGTTGGCGCAGTCGCAAACAGAAATAGAACATTTTTTCATTGAGTGTGTGCAAGCTGGAATAAAAATAGATCTCTTAAAAGAACTATTTCCAATTACTGATCAAGACATCAATCTTGAGCTACTCAATAAGGTTTCACTCGAAGATTCGATTATTCCATCGCATGTTTTATGGAATTGCGTTTTACCTCGCATGATGGCTTCCAATAACTGGGTTATTAGTGGTAACAAAACCGAGAGTGGAAAAGCAATGCTCGCTAATGATCCGCATCTTGAAGTCAATCGATTACCTAATGTGTGGTGCGAACAAATACTTGAGTATGGCGATGAACGTATTAAAGGCTTAGGCATGCCTGGATTGCCTGGGGTCGTCATTGGCCGCAGCCATGATCTGGCTTGGGGCGTTACCTATGCCTTTATGGATAGCGTCGATAGTTGGATTGAAGACTGTAAAAACGGTCAATATCTTCGCGATAATATTCGCTGCGATTTCGATGTTAGGAAAGAGGTTATCAAACGTAAAAAATCACCAGATCATCTGGTAACCTATTTTGATAATCATCATGGCGTGCTAAATGGTGATCCAGCTATTGATGGGCTTTACTTGAGCACTAAATGGAGTGGTGCTTCAGGTGGTGCTGCATCATTAACTGCTGCTATTGATATGTTTACGGTGACAGATACTAAAACTGCATTAACTGTTCTCGGGCAAGTAGAGTCTGCATGGAACTGGGTTGTTTGTGATAGTGAAGATAACATTGGCTATCAAATGTCAGGTCTTATGCCGACGCGTTTGGCGGGGTGGAATGGCTTTGTTCCTCAACTCGGCTGGCAAAGCACTTACGATTGGCAAGGATTTGTCGACGCAGCAGATTTGCCTCGCGTTTATAACCCAACATCTGACTACATCGTGACTGCCAATCAAGATCTCAATCATTTTGGCAATCATTCGCCAATTAATATGCCGATGGGCGGCTACCGTGCACAACGAATTTCTCAGTTAATCGAAAAGAAGGCTGTGCATAATATTGCTAGCTGTCAGGAAATCCAGCTTGATGTGTATTCTAAGCAAGCACATCAATTTTTACATATTTTATTGCCCCTGTTAAAAGATAAAAATGAAGAGAGCTCATTATATAAAGTATTAAATAACTGGGATTGTCGTTACGATCTCAAGTCAAAAGGGGCTGTGGTGTTTGAGGCTTTTTACAGTGCCTTGCGCCATCTTGTATTTGCCAAACAAAATCATAGCTTTGGCGATAAAGTTGGACGCTACCTAGCTTGTGAAACGGGAATATTTATCGATTTTTATCAACAGTTCGATGACATTTTGCTCAATCAGCACTCTGCATGGTACGACGAATGTGCTCAATCAACTTGTTTTATAAATGCCTTTTTGACGATTGATGAAAGCTGTCTAAACAAAGATTGGGGGACAGAAAATCAATTACCTTTTACTAATATTTTGCTTGGTGACAAACTTCCCCAGTGGTTGGGGGCAACTACTCCATCTATTGCACTTCAAGGTGGCAGAGCGACACCAAGTCAGGGGCAGATATATACAAGTGCTAATCGGCAAACTAGTTTTGGACCGACTATTCGAGTCGTGACTGACATGAATGAACCAGTTTTGTATACATCAATGGCTGGTGGACCTTCGGATAACTTTTTATCCCCTTGGTATCTCAGTGAGCTGAATGCTTGGCAACAGGGTCAGTATAAGAAATTAACCTAATTTAATGGAGTATCGTTTATGCAACAGCTTATCAATCATTCACAACTTATGGTGAAGCAGCAAAAAGAATGGGGGGAGATAATCACTGGGTTCGAAACAAAGAATAAATATGCCATTTTTGACAGCCAAGGCAACCAACTTTACTTTGCTGCTGAACGAAAAGGGTCGTGGTTCGCGAGACAGTTTTTGAAAGCGAATCGTCCATTTGAGTTAGCTATTCTCAATAATGCGGGTCATCAAGTGATGAACGTTTCTAGGCCCTTTCGGTTTTTCTTCCCAGAAGTAACTGTGCATGATGAAAATGACAACGTGTTGGGTATTGTTAAAAAGAAATTCTCCATTATGAGCAAGCGTTATTGTTTATATGATGCTGCTGGCAAAGAGTTATTTACTCTTAAAGGGCCGCTTCTTAAGCCGTGGACATTTAATATTATGAAGCATGACCAAGTGGTTGGAAAAATAACTAAGAAATGGAGTGGACTGATGAAAGAAAGCTTTAGTGATGCAGATAACTTTGGCGTGATTTTCCCTAGCAATGCCGACGTCTCTGTTAAGGCTTTTATATTAGGCGTCGTTTTTCTGATTGATTTTGTGCACTTTGAAAATAAAGGCGATTAAGCTCGCCTTTATTGAGAAC
>MPDF01000026.1 GCA_001874365.1 Gammaproteobacteria bacterium MedPE
AATGGCGACGGTACAAATGAAATATTCATTTTATGATTTATACGTGTAATAGTTTGCTGTTGCGTTTTTGACAAACGGGAATATAACTCAATATCCTGTTCTGTTGATGATATATGCAATATTTGGCGGCCCGCTTTTTGCCTTCTAAGCGAACTAATTTAACTAACTCACCAACAATAACTATTGGTTCAGTACCTTGACTACGCCACTTGTACCATCTAATTCTATTTTTTCCTATTTCAATCATCATCGCACTTAGTGCTATAGATAATCCAAGCAGCATCAATTTGATGAAGTAAAATTGAGTATCGTAGCGGCTATTACGATACCCAGTGGTAGTATTAAAGCCCGTTGTGATACTGAACATTCGTTGACGCAGGAACAAGGGCATCTAATGTGCTAGATACGTCTTGTTGGCCTGCTAGCAACAGTTCAAATTGACGAATAAGTTCAGCCTTATCTGGAGACTCTTTATCACCGGCGCCAATGTTAGTTAAGTCAATCATAAAGCCATCAAATAAGTGGCTTAAGTCGTTAATGATTTCCATATTCATAAACTGGTCTTGGTTATATATACTCGGATAACCGGCTTTTTGTTTATCGATAGCGAATGAGTCGCCCTTTAAGTTAGTAATGCTGGTGGACTTGTCACACGACAACATACAGCCATTATCAATACGTGGCTTGTCACAACCAACACTTTGTTGGAAGAAACACTGTCTACTGGTCATCAATAAAATGGGATGATAAATGCTATACATCATCTTAAAGTTTTTCGGACGGGCAATGGTTTGTATTTGTTGGCGGTTTATTTCGTTAGAGATAAAAGCACCGCTACAATCAAACGATTCTTGTAGCGCAAGTAACGCATAAGAATTAGTGGTATTTAAAAATGGTCCTGCAATCCATTTTATACCTAGCTCATAAGCACGGTGAGCAATACCCGTATTGTTCGTCACAATAAGCGCTGGCTTAACTTGTTCTAGAATATTGACGGCGACCTCAAAGTCTTTGCCAATAAGTACGGGTGGGAACCAAGGAATTAGGCGTGGGTTGTCGTTAAGGAAATCAACGTATTTAGTACAGCCGCGTTTATAGGCATCTGGTAATTTGAAATAGATATCGGCATCAGTAAATTCACTTAAATAGACGTCGCTTTCATCGCAGATAAGCAGTGATAATGCTGCTGGTGTATCAGCATCCGTTTTCGGGTGCTTTTCAAGTTTTGGCAGCAGTATTTCTGGCAAGATTGCTTGGCCGTCATTGAGTTGTCGGGCAACCTCATTCTTTAGGGCTGTTAGCGATTTGAACGATAAACTTAAGCCTGATGTTAATGCGTCAGAGCTCATTGATTCCAGTGTATATTGTGAGTTGTTTAAGTTCTTAAAGCGTTTCACCAAGTCGTCATGCGTTGTATTTGATGATTGTGTGCTCACTAATACTTGATCGGAGTGTATCTCTATTACGCGCACAACCGGTTGACTGTCAGGCAGTGGTGATGCTTCAACAATAGTGGCTGTAACCGTAAGAGGTTGATTCTCAACACCGCTAAAGGCAAGGCTAAGATTCATTTTCTCGATGCTTAGGTATTTAATTTTCTCGTTAACATCTGCTTGCAATGCGTCACGCTCTTGCGATAACTCTTGCTTGGCATCGTGAATTTGAACCACTGAAATGGCGTTTTTTGCATTTAACGCATGATTTGTTGAATTGTCACGAGGGTTTTCGATAAACATCGATTGGTTCAAATCGCCCTTTAAGAACTTATTAGTGAGATCGCGATTGAATACCTTGTATAAACGTTCACCGTCTTGGGTTAGTTCGCCTGTTTCTAAATAACCGTCAATTTGTTTTCTAAAGCTATCAATAACGGTGTGAACATAACTTGCGCCTTTAATGCGACCTTCCACTTTTAGTGAGTGAACACCGGCATCAATAAGTGCTGGTAGGTCGAAAAAGGCAGAATTATCTTTCAAATTAAGGGGGAAGTTGTTTCCTGCATTTGTCGTTTCATACTCTTCACGACAGGCTTGCGAGCAGCGACCACGGTTTCCTGAGTTACCGACACTGGCTGACGTGGAGTAGCAGAGGCCTGAGAAAGCAACACACAATGAACCGTGTACAAAGACTTCCATTAGAACGTCTTGTTCTTTGCCGGCCATAGTCATGGCAGTAACTTCACGCAGATTCAATTCACGAGATAAATTAACGCGCGATGCGCCTAGCTTTTTCAAGAATGGGATCTGACCAAGGTTGTGGGTGGTCATTTGTGTTGATGCGTGAATATCTAACGTCGGAAAATATTTTTTAAGTATGTAAAGCATGCCAATATCTTGCACGATAACACCATCTAAGGTGGTGTTAACTAGTCGGCTGAGTAATTTAGCCAACGTTTTAAATTCACGCTCCAAAATAACAATATTTAACGTTAGGAATATTTCACAGTCATACTGGTGGGCCAAGCGAATGCAACCAACTAATTCGTCAAATGAAATATTCGACGCTCGGTTACGTGCATTAAAGGCATCTAGGCCACAGTAGACGGCGTCTGCACCTGCAATAATGGCGGCTTTAATAGCTTCTATATCACCACCTGGGGCGAGTAATTCAATATTTGGTTTCATGCTCTACAACTTTGCTACGTTACTATATTTTTAATGGCAGGGATTTTACGCAGTTATTAGCAATGATGATAGAACTATATAGTTTGGGGAGACCCTGAGATGATAGAATGTGTGAATCAATGACAGAATTTGAACTATTTATTAAAAGAGCACTAGCTGATGCATGATTTTCCTTACCTATACTCTCTACGAAATTGTCCATTTGCGATGCGTGCTCGTCTTGCAATTTATAAATCGGCGCAACCCGTATTTATTCGAGAAGTTGATTTACGTAATAAACCAAGCGCTATGGTCATCGACTCACCCAAAGCCACTGTACCAATACTGGTGGTATCTCAGTCGCTAATTATTGAAGAGAGTTTGGAGGTGATGCTATGGAGTTTAGCGCAAAATGATCCGCAGAATTTGTTACGTCATAACGACGACAATAAATTCAATGACATACTGACATTTATTTATCGGTTTGATCATGGATTTAAGTCGGCATTAGAAGATTACAAATGCGCAAAGCGCTATCACGAGGATAATGTGAGTGAACAACGGGCTGTTTGTGAGGTTTTTATCAACGAATTAGAACAGCGTTTAGGTTGTCATCAATTTGTGATGGACGAGCAAGAGAGTTTAGCTGATATTGCAATATTACCTTTTGTCAGACAATTCGCCCGTGTTGAGCGTAAATGGTATGTGCAGTCACCTTACCCTAATGTGAAACGCTGGCTTAATCGTTATTTGCAACATGCGATATTCTCAAAAGTAATGACTCAATTTCCATGTTGGCAGGCCGGGGATAACCCTGTGGTGTATTGCGCTTAATAGTATTGTTGAATGCTACAACTGAAGTAAAAAATGCCGCTATCGTATGATATGCGGCATTTTCAATAGTATAGCTAGATGTATCAGGTTAATCGAAATGTAGCCAATTTAGCTGCAAGTCTGCTTGCTCTTGACCATCTTTATATTGGGTCATTTTAACCACGCTATAATTTAATGACGGGGCAATCCAAATGAGTGTATTACGGGTTGAATTTTCACGAACGCGACGTAATTTTATTGCTTCAAATCGGCCAATAGGTGTTTTTACTGTTTCAGTGCCAACGCGTTCGAAAGTATAATTCGTCTCGCTACCGCGACGAACCATGTGATATGACAAAACCTTTTTGTCAGCAATTAGGTCTTTACGCAGCGCTAATTGATAAATTAAAGGGTCAAAGGTCAGTTGAATAGGGCGAAAGACCTTCTCGTTATTTTTATAGACGGAGGTGATGCTTTTATCAGAAAATTTGATTGTTTCTTCGCGGTCTCGCCCAGTTCCTGTGCGTTCATAATGATAATTCTTTGGCTCAAAAATATCTTTGTTAAGTGAAAACTCGCTATTTTCTTTACGAGTATCAGATAGTAATAGCCATTTGATGTTGCTGCTAGATGAAAGTTTATAGCCATCTTGAGTCGCGATGAGTTTACGATGGCCTTTTCCAAGTTCGCTACCTTTTCTAAACAATGTATAACTTGCCTGATAGGGTGCTAAGGCATTTGCCTTTTCTGGAATATTCATTTCGCTAGTTGTTGCAAATGATGGCACTACAAATAAACAAGTCGCTAAAAATACTGAGCGTTTTATTATTTTTATCATATTTTTGTCGTTCCTAATTGGCAGTATGTAATGTAAAAGCGTTACAATACCGATATCTAGTTAAGGTATAATGGTTTGTATAAGTGATGCAACAGTGGCAAGCTGATTTTTTTAAGAAATCGCCTATTTTTAATGATTTAAATCGTCTTTTAGGCCATAAGGGTTGGTCGAGTTGGCCAAGTTGCGAAGAATTAAACAAATTATTACCCAATGATTTGGCTAATTATCAAGGTCAACCCTTAACCTTGGTTGAACAAAATGATGAATTGCTGAGTGATGGTATTTATTATGAGCAACGAATATTTGAACAAGGATTAGTACCGACCCGTCCTGCGAATTGGCATGATTTTTTTAATGCGCTTATCTTTTTACTATTTCCGCACACTAAAAAAGAAATGAATCGTCTTCATGTGGAACATATGGCCATGTTTAGCAGTCACAAGCGTACGCCATGCCGTGATGCCATTACTTTGTTTGATGAGTGCGGTGTGATTATTGCTTACACTAATGATGATATTGTGGAGCATTTACGAAATCACGAGTGGCGTTCAGGGTTTGTTGACACGAGGGCGAAGTGGGATAAAGAAGTGAGTGCGACTATTATTGGCCATGCTAATTATGAGAAATCACTCGACCCTTACATTGGATTTACTGGTAAAGCACTGTATTTAAAAGTACAACCAGACTTTTTTACATTTAAATTCTGGGATAAGTACCAATATTTAGATACACTATTGGCGCAAAATTTGCCGGAGTTGTTGAAAGATAACCGACGTTTGCATCCTTTACCTATGTTAGGTGTCCCTGGATGGTGGCCAGCAAATGAAGATAAAACGTTTTACGATAATAAGAATTACTTTAGAGAAAAACGTAGATAATAATAAGCTAATGAGTTTTTAATGAGCAGTTTGGATAAATACCTTTACAAAGTTCCGTTCAAGTGGAGCTTTTTACACCCCAAATATTGGGGAACTTGGCTAATGGTGTTGTTTTTGGTGATTTGCGCCTATACGCCAGTAAAAATAAGAGATTGGATTGCGGTACGGTTAACAGGGTTTGTATATCGTATTGCTAAAAAGCCAGTTCATATCATTGATTGTAATTTGAAAGCGTGTTTTTCAGATATGACTGAAGAGGAACGCAAATCTTTAATTTACAAAAATATTGAAATGTTTTTACTTTCAGTGCTTGGTCAAGCCGAGTTAGCATTTCGCTCTAAGTGCCACATTATGAGTCGTTATAACGTTCAGGGGCTTGAGCACTTTAAAAAAATAGTTGATGACGGTGAGCAGGCTATATTCGTTGCTGGACATACGTGGGGACTTGAATACGCTGGGACTTACTTTATGGCCGGCGGCATGCCGATGGTTACTTTTATTAATGAGCATAAGAATCCGATCTATAATTGGTTATCTGTGCGACAGCGTACTCGTTTCTGCGATAGTGTTTATGTGCGTGAAGGCGGTATTCGCGTTATGCTAAAGGGCATGAAAGAGGGAAAACATTTGTTTTTTCTTCCTGATCAAGACCACGGTGCTGATAAATGCGAGTTTGCAACCTTTTTTGATACCCAAAAAGCGTCACTGCCTATTTTAAGTCGTTTATGTAAAGCGACTAACGGGCGAATAATTCCTTTACATATTGCCTATGACGTCGAATATCATCGTTTTAATTTGACCATTGAACCTCCGTTTGATTGTTCAGGCGCTGAGGATTGTAAAGAGTCAGAAGCGCAATTCTTAAATCATTTGTTAGAAGATTTAATTATGAGAGATTTGACGCAATATATGTGGATATTACGTATATTAAAAACGCGCCCAGAGGGCGAGAACTGCATTTATAAGAAAAAGAAATAGCAAGGACTGTGATAGTCGCAGCAAACCTATTTACGGCTCGTCAGTTAGTGTCGAGCCAATATAAAATTTAACTGGAAAATCAATGAAAACAGCATTATCGCTTATTAGTTTAGCCATTCTATCTTCGCCTACATTCGCAACTACTGACGCTGAAAAAGAATTGGAAGTTATTGAAGTAACTTCAAACTTTCGCCAATCAAATATAATGAAAACTGCTGGTAGCATTTCTGTTATTGGTAACAATGACATTGTTGATCGTAATGCATTACATACTGAAAATCTGCTAGGTTCATTAGCTAACGTGAATTTTTCTAGTGGCGCAAGTCGCGGAAATTTTGTGCAGATCCGAGGTATTGGACTACGCAGCCAATTTGTAGATCCAATTAATCCATCTGTCGGGTTGTTAATCGATGGCATTAATTACTCGGGTCTTGGCGGTGCCGGTTCACTCTTTGATGTTGAAGCGTTTAATCTTTATCGCGGGCCTCAAGGGACACAATTTGGTAATGATGCAATGGCGGGGATTATCACATTAGATACAACGGCGGCGACGAGTGAGCAAATTAACCGCGCGTTATTTAGTGTTGGTGATTACGGGTCATATAGTGCCGGTGTTGCTGGCGGCGGTGCGGTTTCTGATTCATTTAATGTTCGTTTATCAGCACATACACAGCAGAGTGATGGCTATGTAACTAATGATCACCTCAACCGTGATGACACCAATAATATTGATGAAAGTAACGTTAAATTAAAAACTCGCTGGTTAGTCTCAAATGATTTAACCATAGACACCACATTACATTATGTCGATGTAGATAATGGCTATGATGCATTTAGCCTCGATGAGAATGGTCGGACGTTATCTGACGAGCCTGGTCGAGATGCACAACGTACAAAAGCCATTGGAATTAACCTTAATTATACAGGCTTCGAGTCAGTTGATGTTCAATTAAACACATCGGCCCTTGAAAGCGATTTAGTTTACAGTTATGACGAAGACTGGTCATATGTCGGTATTCATGATTGGGGCTATAGCTATACAGATACGTATACGCGTTCACGTGAACAAGCAGACCTTGATCTACGTTTTTTATCTAAAGGATTTACTTTATTTGACAATACAGTGTCTTGGGTGAGTGGCATTTATGTGAGTCAACGTGATAGTGGTTTACATCGTGATTATACTAATGATTCTAAGAATATTATCAGTGACAATGAACATTCTGATGTCGCTGTTTATGGACAATTGACCTATCAAATGTCACCTAAAACGACGATGACGTTTGGCGGTCGTGTTGGCCAATATGATATTGATTATTCAGACAGTAAGCAGGTTACTCAGTCACTAGACGATACCTTAGTTGGTTTACATTTTAATGTGACTAATCAAGTGAATGAACAAGCAATGACTTATATAACCTTGTCACGCAGTGATAAGGCTGGCGGTGTCAATGGTGATGCATTAGCTAAAGTAGATGATATTTCCAGCCCAACCCTTAAAGCGCAGTTATTGGATAATGCAACCTTCGAGCCTGAAACGCTTTACAGTGCTGAATTTGGTGTGAAAGGGCGTAGTTTGGACGATCGTTTAAATATTCGTCTGGCCGCTTTTTATAATTACCGCAGTGAACCCCAGTTAAAAGGGTGGATTACGGATAAAGTTGGTGAAAGTGAGGCTGAAACATTCGTTGGCTTTAATGATAATGCTGGCTCAGGTCGTGGTTACGGTATTGAGCTGGAAACACGTTATAACTTCACTGATAATTTAGAACTTTTTTACAACGTAGGCTATTTGATCACGCGTATCAAAGACTATGAAGTAGTCAAAGAGTCCGGTCAGAATGTAAATATGCATAATCGCAATATGGCGCATGCACCGGAATATCAATTTAGTGCAGGCGCTAAATATCGAGCGGATAATGGCTTTTATGCCAATGTTGAAGTACAAGGTAAAGATTCGTTCTTTTACTCAGATAGCCATAACCAACAATCAGATTTTTATGCATTAACTAATATTTCGTTAGGTTATCAAGGTAATGATTGGCGCGTAAATTTTGCTGCAAACAATGTCTTTGATCGCGAATACGCCGTACGTGGTTTTTATTTTGGTAATGACCCTCGAAATGGTTATGAAGCACGAAACTATGTCCAGTTAGGTACGCCTTCAACAGTTAATTTGTCATTAGAGGTTAACTGGTAATGAAATTATCCGTTGAGATTAGTAATTACCCGCTTAATGAGGATTATATTCCGCCGATTAAGGATTTTATTGAGCGACTCAAAGCGACTAATGGCTTACGCATTAGTTGCAATACGATGAGCACTCAAATTTTTGGTGATTATGATGTTGTTATGGATGTATTAAATCAGGCAATGAAATATTCATTTGAGCATTTTGGAAAAATGATCTTTGTATGTAAATTCATTAATGCAGATTTAGACCCAGTGCTAAAGCCCCATGATGATTGAATTTTTTACCAACGCCCTTAACGGACTACTTGCGAGTTCGCATTGGGAGCTGTTGGCCGTTGCTCTAGCAATTGCTTATTTGTTATTGGCAATGAAGCAGAGTCAATGGTGTTGGCCAGCGGCTTTTGGGTCAACGACGATATATACGGTGCTATTTTGGGACAGTGCTTTATTAATGGAATCGGCGCTTAATGCTTATTACTTGCTAATGGCTATTTATGGCTGGTGGGCATGGCATAAAAAGAGTGACTCTGGTCAATCAAACACTATTCAATCGTGGCGATGGCAAACTCATGTAAAGGTCATCGGTGGCCTTTCATTGATGAGTGTAATTGGTGGCTATATCATGGCGAATTATACCCATGCAGATTTTGCCTACCTTGATACAGTAACAACGGTATTTGCTATTTTTACCACATGGATGGTCACGCAAAAAATATTAGAGAATTGGATATATTGGTTGGTGATTGATGCCGCTTCTATCTATTTATATGTAGCGAAAGGGTTTAATCCAACGGCGTTGTTATTCATGTTTTATTGTGTGATGGTTGTATTTGGTTATTTCAAATGGCGCGCTCAGTATCTAACGTCCACTGAAACATTGGCACCGCAACGTGCTTAGTGCATCTGCGCTTTCATCAACTTTATATTTCTCAGGTCGACCTATTATCGATATTACGCCGATGATGGGTGGCTTGAGTCATCGCCTTTATTTAGTCACTTATCACGCTAATGGAACAGCCACGCAATGTGTTGTTCGATGTATAAACGATGAGTTATTAGCCACTCAAGAATACGCGTTGATGGGACATGCCAGTGTGCTTTCTGCCAGTATAAAAGCACTTGAGCGCATGAGTATCGACGGCCAATTAGTCAGCTTGATAATCATGGAATTCATTCAAGGGGATTTGGCCAAAGACGTTTGCTTGAATGATGAGCATCTCACTATAATCGCAGAGCAGTTAACGTCATTGCACCAAAGCTTACCTAGCTCGCCAGTAAAGCGTCCATCGGTGAATAAACTTTCACTAATTGATGACTATTGGCAACTAGTCGCTAATGCTTCAGCTCAAGATATTAGTCGTTATCAGCATTGTTATGAACTGTTGCGTCATTTATCTTTTGAAAACACATCGCTCATTCACGGCGATCTCAACTTAAGCAATTTAATCGTAAATACACACAATAACGGCGTCGTGTGGTTAGACTGGGAGTATGCCAGCGTTGGAGATGCTTATTTTGATTATGCTGCGTTTATAGTGGAATGTGATCAGGAGATTGAAGGACCGTTTATTGAATATATACAATCACAGTTAGATGACGTTGTTGATCGTGACAAACTCGTTTATTTTAAACTTTATTATGCATTAGTAAGCTGGCTGTGGTGTATGGGATTAGCAGAATCTAAAACGCCGCAATTAATTGCGGCGCTTAATAAATATCGCGATGAGGTTGATCAGTTAGTTGCTGTTATTGCTGCAAGCGATATTTCATTGTAAACATCAATGAGTGCCGCTTTTAGTTTTACACGGTCATGATAAGGGGATGTTTTACTGGCAATATCGCGATAATAATAGTCTCCCTTAGATTTAGAACACGTCGAATTAATAAGAATTGCATCGGGACCGGCTAAGGTTGTGATATCTGTTGACCATTTTAACAGCGCACTTTTTGAAATATGACCGGCAGGGCTGTTCTCTGCAATTAAGTTAGTAATAAATATTTTCTTGGCTTTACTTTTCGCAATTGCATGTTGCAGCTCGGGCATGATCAGCGGTGGCATGATGCTAGTGAGCAGGCTACCTGGGCCTATAATTAATAATTGTGCTTTTTCTATCGCTTGTATTGCCTCTGGCGTTGCTTTCACTTGAGGCTCTAGCAAGAGGCTTTGTGGCATAGTCGACATTTCATCGATATGAGTTTCGCCAAAAACTCGTTGCCTAGTTTGAGTGACTGCAACAAGGTGAGTTGGCTGCTCAGACATTGGAATAATACTACTTTTAACATCGAGCATTTCTCGAATGACATTAATAGCATCCAAAGGTCTTACGCTCATTTGGTCCATTGCTAACAGCATTAAATTACCAAGATTATGCTCAGCAAGATCGCTTTGACCCGTGAAACGATATTCAAATAACTGACTGGCGATTGTTGGACGTGTTGTTAGCTGATTAATACAATTTCGTAGGTCACCCCAAGCAATACAGTTTTCTGCTTCACGCAGTCGGCCTGTCGAGCCACCGTTGTCTGTTGTGGTAACAATACCTGTTAGTTTTTCACCCAAATGAGAGAGTGAGGAAAGAACACGTCCTAAGCCATGTCCGCCACCAATGGCGACGACGTGATCGAGTTTATCAAAAGGAGAAGTTGTTGAAAGTGTTGATGTAATTGGGCTAGAAATTTGAGAAGTAGCCATAAAAAAGAACCAATAATTACCATAAAGTCTATTCTAGAGAATATTAAGAAATGTTACAACTTTATGGCATGTTGAATAAATATGACGTTAATTATGCATTAAAACTCACAAGTAATGTCAATATCTGACGTTGGCGTCGTGCAGCAAGTAAGAATTTCGCCTTCTCTAATATAGGCTAGCGGCTCTGTTGTATAGGCAACTGAGCCACGATTCAGCTGACAGCGACAAGCACCGCAGGTGCCATCACGGCAATGATAGTTTACCTTGAGTCCTTGGGACTCAAGGTATTCTAACGTCGTAATTTTACTATCTGGCGCGATAGCATCATCACACTGCACGTTATTGTAGGTCACTGTTTTGTTCATAAGACTATAATACAGTTAAATTTTACAGATCAAAATCATCAAATTCATCGTTATCTAACTCGCTATCTATTTGACCAACGAGGTACGATGAAATTTCACTTTCTTGAGGAGCAACCTGTACATTATCAGAGACTAAGTAAGTGTTAATCCACGGCAGAGGGTTTGTTTTCGTTGCAAAAGGTGGCTCGTGGCCAATAGCGATCAATCGTTGATTAGCGATGTATTCAACGTATTGTTTTAAGATTTCGCTATTCATGCCAATCATTGAGCCATCTTTGAATAAATAATCTGCCCAATTCTTTTCTTGTTCAACCACATTCATGAAAATCTGTAAGCCTTCGTCTTTCATTTGCTCACTGATTTCTTTCATCTCAGGATCGTCTTTACCTTCAGCCCATAAATTAAGAATGTGTTGGGTACCTGTTAAATGAACTGATTCATCACGGGCAATTAATTTTATTATCTTAGAGTTACCTTCAAGTAATTTACGCTCTGCAAACGCAAATGAACACGCAAAACTAACGTAAAAACGAACCGCTTCTAACGCGTTAACAGAACACATACATAAGAATAAGCGTTCTTTAAGTTTACGCTGGCTAACTTCAATACTGCGTCCTTCAACGTTGTATGTGCCTTCACCTTGAGCTTGTAAAAGCTGTGTAGTGACAATGACATCGTCAAAATATTTAGCAATATCTGATGCGCGATCTAAGATATTTTCGTTAATCAAAATATCGTCAAATACGTCCGAAGGGTCGGTAAATAGGTTACGAAGAATATGGGTGTAAGAACGAGAATGAATCGTTTCAAAAAAGCCCCATGTTTCGATCCACGTTTCCATTTCTGGCAATGATACTAACGGCAATAAAGTCACGTTTACACTACGTGCGGCAATTGAATCTAATAACGTTTGGTATTTAAGATTACTAATGAATATATGTTGTTCGCTTTTGGTAAGCTTTTGCCAATCCATGCGATCTTTTGAAATATCGACTTCTTCTGGGCGCCAGAAAAATGAAATTTGCTTTTCAATGAGCTTTTCAAAAATTGGTAACTTTTGCTGATCAAAACGCGATACGTTTACGGAATTGCCCAAAAACATTGGTTCAAGTAGTGGATCATTTTTTGTTTGGTTAAACGTTGAGTAGGTCATGGTGGCCTCTAACTTATCCTTAAATTGCCTGACGGCTTATTATTATCTTGGTCGATAGCAATGGCTCAGGTGACAGTTCCTGAGCCATCTTTTCTAAATTTTACACGCGCCGCCTTCACAGCCTTCATCTTCTTTTTCAATAACGATATCGCCTTGTGCATCATCAGCACCATCGCGAGTGTTATGGTAATACAGCGTTTTAACACCATATTTGTACGCCGTTAATAGATCTTTAATAATACGTTTAATAGGGACTTTACCGCTATCAAATTTCGCTGGATCGTAATTAGTATTTGCTGAAATAGCCTGATCGACAAACTTCTGCATTAAACCTACCAGGTGCAAGTAACCATCATTACTCGGAATATTCCATAGTAACTCATAGTCGTTTTTAAGATGTAAATAATCCGGAACAACTTGCTTTAAAATACCGTCTTTACTGGTTTTTACGCTAATTAAACCACGTGGTGGCTCAATGCCGTTGGTGGCATTTGAAATTTGAGATGACGTCTCTGATGGCATTAAGGCCGACAACGTCGAGTTACGTAAACCGTGTTCTTTAATATCTTGACGTAGTGATTCCCAATCCAGTTTTAATTCGTTAGAACAAAGTGCATCTAGATCTTTCTTGTACGTATCTATCGGTAAAATGCCTTTAGCGTAAGTTGTTTCATTAAACCAATCACATGCCCCCACTTCTTTTGCTAGCTTATTTGACGCTTTTAACAAGTAGTATTGTATCGCTTCAAACGTGTCGTGGGTGAGCTGGTTGGCACTACCATCTGAATAACGCACGCCATTCTTAGCAAGATAATAAGCGTAGTTAATGACGCCTATGCCTAATGTACGACGAGCTAAGCTTGATTGTTGCGCAGCAATAATAGGGTAATCTTGATAGCTCAGTAGATTATCGAGTGCGCGCACGGCTAGCTCGGCAAGCTCTTCTAATTCATCAAGAGATTTAATGATGCCTAAGTTAAACGCAGACAGTGTACATAACGCAATTTCACCGTTTGGATCGTCAAAACTTTGTAGTGGCTTAGTCGGTAGCGCAATCTCCAAACACAAGTTAGATTGCTTAATAGGCGCAACACTTGGCTCGAACGGACTGTGGGTATTACAGTGATCAACATTTTGTAAATAAATACGACCTGTACTTGCACGCTCTTGGGCAAATAATGAAAATAGCTCAGAGGCTTTAATAGACTCTTTGCGAATTGAATCATCTTGCTCATATTGCGTGTATAACGCTTCAAATTTGTCTTGATCAGCAAAGAATGCGTCATATAAACCAGGCACATCGCTTGGTGAGAATAAGGTGATGTCTTCCCCCTTAATCAAACGCTGATACATGGTTTTGTTGAACTGCACGCCATAATCCATATGACGGACGCGGTTTTCTTCAACACCGCGATTATTTTTAAGCACGAGCAGCGATTGAACTTCCAAATGCCACAAAGGATAGAATAGGGTAGCTGCACCGCCGCGTACGCCACCTTGCGAACAGCTTTTAACCGCTGTCTGGAAATGCTTGTAAAATGGAATACAACCAGTATGGTTTGCTTCGCCGCCACGAATTGGGCTACCTAATGCGCGAATACGTCCCGCATTAATACCAATACCTGCACGTTGGCTAACGTATTTAACAATTGAGCTTGACGTTGCATTAATCGAATCGAGATTATCATCACACTCAATTAATACACATGAGCTAAATTGGCGCGTCGGCGTGCGCACGCCAGCCATAATAGGCGTCGGTAATGAAATCTTAAATTGTGACACTGCATCGTAGAAACGCACGATGTAATCCATACGCGTTTCTGTTGGGTATTTTGAAAACAGCGCTGCTGCGATAAGCATATACAAGAATTGCGCGCTCTCAAAGATTTCGCCTGTACTGCGATTTTGAAGTAGATATTTACCTTCTAGTTGCTTAACCGCTGCATAGCTGAAATTTAAATCGCGAGAATGATCTAACGCGTCGTTCATTTGATTAAACTCTTCACGCGTGTAATCGGCTAATAGATGTTCATCATAGCGTTTCTCTGCACACATTTTTACAGTGTGGTGATAGATATGCGGTGGCTCAAATTGGCCATAGGCTTTTTTACGAAGATGGAAAATCGCGAGACGAGCTGCCATGTATTGATAATCAGGCGTGGTCTCTGAAATCTGGTCAGCAGCTGCCTTGATAATAGTTTCATGAATATCTTTGGTTTCAATGCCCATGTAAAACTGAATATGTGCTTTGATCTCTACTTGAGAAACTGAGACATTGTCTAACCCTTTTGCAGCCCAATCGAGTACCTTATGGATCTTATCTAGATCGATAGGTTCTTGTTTACCACTTCGTTTGGTCACCAGAAGATTTGTATTCATTATTATTATCCGTCGCTGTTATTACGAACCCACGTTACGTGATGCAATGCATCTCACTGGTAAGTAGTCCTTTTATTTTGCAAATCTCATAGTAAGGATAATAAAGCGCGCTAAAATCACTTTATTTACCCTAGTGTTTGCTTTGGCCTAAATACACAAGATATAGGTTTTTAAAAAATGTGGGATACAAGATAAGGTGGATTACGGGATATTGCAAGTGTTAAAAAATAGGATAAGCTGTGGATAAATTCCATTTAGTAACACAGGTTAGTGGGAACTATCATTTTGAGGATTACCTCTGGTTAATTTTAAAATTTTCAATTTTAAATCATCATTTTTTAAATATTTTTTTTATCATTCGAACGCTTGATTTAACACCGTATTGATAGTGATTAATCTTATACAAAATGCCAACTTTTATTCGTCGATCGCTAAAATAGTACAAAGATCCAAACAACGATCGATTAAATGATCACTATTCCACGTGTTAGTCGGATCGTTTTCAGGAATATAGCCGTAGTTTGCAGCAACGCTTTTCATATTTGCGGCTACAGATGCTTCAATATCGGTTCTGGCATCACCAACATACATAATTCTATCTGGGCTAATGTCGATTTTTTCAGCCGCTAACAATAATGGCCTAGGATCAGGTTTCGCGACATCTAACGTGTCACCGCAAATGACAACCGCACAATTTGCTAGTCGTGGGTAATGGGCCAACAACTGTGTTGTATATAATGTTGGCTTGTTAGTGACTACGCCCCAGATAATATTATGCTTATCCAGTGTGTCGAGTAATTGGTTAACCCCATCAAAATAGGTTGTTTGCTCATTGATATGAGCGGTGTAATTATCCAAAAACTCGCGACGAAGACGCGTGTAATGCTCTGGTGATAGTGATAATCCATAACCTGCTTTGACTAACGCTAACGAACCTTGAGAGGCCGTTTGATAAATAACGTCATTTGTCAGGAGTGGTAAATTATCTCGCGCCAGTAATCTATTAGCTGCGCCGCCCAGATCGAGTGCCGTATCGAGTAAAGTACCATCGAGGTCGAATAATACGGCTCTAATATTCATTGAATCATTCATGGTACTTCCTTTTAACATTCTGAGAAATTTGATTTAGTTATTTGGCTGACAATGAATAAGGTAATTCACTGATAAATCGTTATTGGTTTTAAATTGCTCTGTCAGTGGGTTGTAATGAACACCGATAGCATCTAAACAACGAGCGCCACTATTATCTACAAATCGAATTAGCTCGCTTGGACGAATAAACTTTTTATGTTCGTGTGTGCCTTTAGGGACAAGTTTAAGTAAATGCTCTGCACCAATAATAGCCAGTAAATAGGCACGGTTTGTGCGATTAAGTGTTGAGAAAAACACCTGGCCACCCGGTTTAACAAGTTTAAAGCACGCGCGCACAATTGATTGAGGATCTGGTACGTGCTCTAGCATTTCCATACAAGTAACGACGTCAAAGCTGTCGGGCTGTTGCTCCGCTAAGGTTTCAACAGGTATTTGTTGATAGTTTACGTTATTAACGCCTGTTTCAAGCGCATGCAATTTGGCCACATTAAGCGATTGTTCAGCCATATCAATACCTAAAACATCAGCTCCAAGCTTGGCCATTGATTCACTTAATATCCCGCCGCCACAACCAACATCGATGACGCGCTTACCAAATAATCCGTCGGCCTTATCACTCACGTAATTTAAGCGTGTTGGGTTCATTAAATGTAGCGGTTTAAACTCACCGTGTAGATCCCACCATTGCTGTGCTAACGCAGAGAATTTTTCAATTTCTTGTGGATCGACATTAACAGCATCATTTATTGGCTGTTCTAGATTAGATTGAGACATAGAAAGGTAAACATCAGTAACGAGAAA
This sequence comes from Gammaproteobacteria bacterium MedPE, assembly GCA_001874365.1. GTDB lineage: Bacteria > Pseudomonadota > Gammaproteobacteria > Enterobacterales > Psychrobiaceae > Psychrobium. The sequence goes on from MPDF01000026.1 coordinate 16,786, forward strand.
GGCAACATTATATACCCAAGCCATCTCAAGATGCTAGTTATCGGAATGTGAGAAGCGTACCAACAGTAAGGCTCAAGATAGGCGGTTGGGTTATTCCTGATCAGCAGCTAATGACGCCGCTATTGGTTACTTATCACTTTGTCGAATGAGACGTTAGGGATAAGGCGCTTGTTATCACAATCACACGCTTAATAACGTGCAGCGCCTGAGCGTCAATTTAAGGCTTTTTTATAGTTGGTTGATAAGTGACCAAATAAAACCTCGTTTTATCAAATTTGGCCGTTAATGGCCCTAGAATCCAAAATTAACGGATATTAGTCCTAGTAACATCGACACACTGTGCTAGAATCAGGCTCTATTTTTTGCCTTTTGTGCCGTATTACAATAATAAATGTTACACACAAATAGGTTTTGTTTTAACAAACACAGGGATCTTAGGGATTTATGACTGAGTTGGCCAATAGTGTATCGCCGATTAATATCGAAGACGAATTAAAAAATTCGTACCTAGATTACGCCATGAGTGTAATCGTTGGTCGTGCTTTGCCTGATGTACGAGATGGTTTAAAACCCGTACATCGCCGCGTTCTTTTTGCAATGGACGTATTAGGTAATGACTGGAATAAAGCGTACAAAAAATCTGCCCGTGTGGTCGGTGACGTAATTGGTAAGTATCACCCCCATGGTGATAGCGCTGTTTACGATACTATCGTACGTATGGCACAGCCTTTCTCTTTGCGTTATCCGTTGGTTGATGGCCAAGGTAACTTTGGTTCTGTTGATGGTGATAGCGCGGCGGCAATGCGTTATACCGAAATCAGAATGAAGAAAATGGCTCATTCATTATTAATCGATCTTGAAAAAGAGACGGTTGATTTTGCGCCTAACTATGATGGCACAGAACAAATTCCGGTTGTCTTGCCAACCCGAATTCCTAACTTACTGGTTAACGGTTCATCAGGTATCGCGGTCGGCATGGCAACAAATATTCCGCCACATAACTTAAATGAAGTGGTGTCAGGTTGTTTAGCGCTGATTGAAAACGAAGACATTACCATTGACGAACTATTGGATTATATTCCAGGTCCTGATTTCCCAACGGCAGGTATTATCAGTGGTCGTCAAGGCATTATCGACGCTTATAAAACAGGTCGTGGTAAAGTACGTATTCGTGCAAAGGCTGAGATTGAAGTGGCGGATAATGGCAAAGAGACCATTATTGTTCATGAGCTTCCATATCAAGTAAACAAAGCACGCTTGATTGAAAAAATGGCAGAGCTTGTTCGCGATAAGAAAGTTGAAGGCATTAGTGCACTACGTGACGAGTCTGATAAAGACGGTATGCGTATGGTTATTGAAATCAAACGCGGCGAAGTGGGTGAGGTTGTACTAAACAATCTTTATTCACAAACGCAAATGCAAGTATCATTTGGTATCAACATGGTTGCACTTGAGGACAATCGTCCGAAATTGTTTAACCTAAAAGAAATGCTTCAAAGTTTCGTACGTCACCGCCGTGAGGTTGTTACACGTCGTACGGTATTTGAACTGCGTAAAGCGCGTGACCGTGCTCATATCCTTGAAGCATTGGCTATCGCATTAGCAAATATTGACCCGGTTATCGAAGTCATTCGTAACTCACCAACACCAGCGGATGCAAAAGTTGCATTAGTTGCTCAAGGTTGGGATTTAGGCAATGTTGCAGCGATGCTAGAAAGCGCTGGTGATGACGCGGCTCGTCCTGAGTGGTTAGAACCTGAGTTTGGTATTCGCGATGGCAAATACTACTTAACAGAAACACAAGCACAAGCAATTCTAGAACTTAAACTTCATCGTTTAACAGGACTTGAGCACGAGAAAATCTTAGGTGAATACAAAGATATTCTTGATCTCATTGCTGAGCTTTTACATATCTTAGGTAGCCCAGCGCGCTTAATGGAAGTCATTGTCGAAGAGTTAGAAGCGATTCTTGCAGAGTTTGGTGATGAGCGCCGCACCGAAATTACTAACGCATCACACGATTTATCACTTGAAGATTTAATCAATGAAGAAGATGTTGTTGTAACGCTGTCTCACGAAGGTTATGTGAAGTATCAACCGCTGACTGAATATGAAGCGCAGCGCCGTGGTGGTAAAGGTAAAGCAGCGACTAAGATGAAAGATGAAGATTTCATCGAACGGCTAATTGTAGCAAACACCCATGACACCATGTTGTGTTTCTCAAACCGCGGCAAAATGTACTGGCTCAAGACTTACCAATTACCATTAGCGTCTCGTCAAGCGCGTGGTAAGCCAATTGTTAACTTATTGCCACTGGAAAAAGACGAGCGTATTACCGCTATCTTGCCTGTGCGTGAATACACTGAAGATAAGTGCATTCTCATGGCGACTGCTGCTGGTACCGTTAAAAAAACGGTATTAACAGCTTACTCACGTCCACGTGCGAACGGTATTATTGCTGTTAACTTACGTGACGATGACGAGTTAGTTGGCGTTGCATTAACGGAAGAAGATAGCGAAATCATGCTGTTCTCTGACGAAGGTAAAGTTGTTCGCTTTAGCCAAGAGCAATGTCGTGCTATCGGTCGTACCGGTACCGGTGTTCGCGGTATGAAACTGAAAGAAGGCCAGAAGGTCGTTTCATTAATCGTTCCTCACGGTGATGGTTGTATCTTAACCGTGACAGAAAACGGTTTCGGTAAACGTACTGTACTTGATGATTACCCAGCGAAGAGTCGTGCAACACAAGGTGTTGTATCAATCAAAGTTAGTGAACGTAACGGTTTAGTGATTGGCGCTGTTCAGGTTGATGAAAATGATGAAATCATGATTATCTCTGATAAAGGCACACTTGTTCGTACACCTGTTGATGGGGTGTCTACCGTTGGTCGTAATACACAAGGTGTTACCTTGATCCGCACAGTTGAAGGTGAGAAAGTTGTAGCTCTACAACGTATTGAAGAAATTCAAGCACCTGAACATGACGGTGAAGCAATTGAAGGTGAGGTTGTTGACGGTGAAGTGAGCGACAATGTCGCGCCGCAAGCAGATGGTGATGAAACACCGCCCGCTGACGCCGAGTAACAGCACAATTTGAAAGAGCGCCTAAGGGCGCTCTTTTTGTTTGTACATTAATTTATTTTATACAATTTATGAGGGATTAGAATGAACGCGGTTTATAACTTTTGTGCAGGTCCTGCGATGTTACCTAAGGCGGTAATGGAAAAGGCGCAAAGTGAATTTATTAATTGGCAGCAGCACGGTATTTCTATTATGGAGTTTAGTCATCGTGACAAAAACTTTATGGACGTAGCTCAAGCTGCTGAAGCAAACTTGCGAACACTCATGAGTATCCCCGATAATTATAAAGTGTTGTTCTGCCATGGCGGCGGTCGTGGTCAATTCTCCGCAGTACCAATGAATTTGATTGGCATGACGGGAAAAGCTGACTACTTAGTGACGGGATCGTGGTCAAAATCGGCGGTGACTGAAGCGAAGAAATACGGTGAGGTTAATGTTGTTGCTACCCAAACATCTATTGATGGTCAAAATGGTGTCGCCTCGGCAGGTGATTGGCAATTAAGTGACGATGCTGCTTATTTTCACTATTGTCCTAATGAAACTGTTGATGGCATCGAAATGAGTGAAGAGCCACAAGTTAATGTACCCTTGGTGGCTGATTTGTCTTCAACTATTTTGTCTCGTGAAATCGATGTATCTAAGTATGGCGTGATATACGCTGGCGCTCAAAAGAACATTGGGCCGTCGGGATTATCTATTGTTATTATTCGCGATGATTTATTAGGGCACAGTTTGCCAACAACGCCATCAATTATGGATTATAAGTTGGCGAGTGATAACGATTCTATGTTCAATACGCCGCCTACCTTTGCATGGTACCTCGCCGGTGAGGTGTTTAAGTGGCTGTTAGAGCAAGGCGGTGTTAAAGCCATTGAGCAAAAGAATATTGAAAAAGCCAAATTACTTTATGATGCCATTGATAGCTCTGATTTTTATGTCAATAAAGTAGCATTAGAATATCGCTCACGAATGAACGTGACATTTTTGCTCTCTGATCCTGGTTTAGACAAGCAATTCTTAGCGCAAGCTGAGGCCGCTGGGCTAATGGCGCTTAAAGGTCATCGCAGCGTGGGCGGTATGCGTGCAAGTATATACAACGCGATGCCAATAGAAGGTGTTAAAGCACTAGTGGACTTTATGGAGCAGTTTGCACAGCAACACAGCGCGTAAATTTATTATTCTTAAAAATAGCCTCAAGACTGACATATTATGGGACATAATATGTCGACTTTGAGAGGTGTTTATCTTATGATAGCGCCATTATATTTTTGGAGTACATCAATGAACGCCGTAGAAGAGTTTATTAAGAAAGAGTCCTCAGCAGGTATCGTTCTGATATTTGTTACCATTATTGCCTTACTGTTAAAAAATACCGGCCTTTCCGAGATTTATGATGCGTTTCTCGACACACCAGTTGAGATTCGATTTGGTGCGTTACATATCGATAAGCCATTATTGCTGTGGATAAATGATGGATTAATGGCCGTATTCTTCTTATTAATAGGATTAGAAGTTAAACGGGAAATTATTGAAGGGCATCTCTCAACACCTGCGCAAGTTGTGTTACCTGGTTTTGCTGCCGTTGGTGGTATGGTTGTTCCTGCGGCAGTTTATCTTTACTTTGTTGGCACTGACACTGGCGGAACTCAAGGTTGGGCCATTCCAACGGCTACCGATATAGCTTTTGCGCTGGGTGTTTTATCTTTATTAGGAAAACGGGTGCCAGTATCGTTAAAAATCTTCCTTATGGCATTAGCCATTATTGATGATTTGGGGGCGATTGTGATTATTGCATTATTCTATACTGCAGAGCTTTCAACGCTATCGATTGGCGTCGCTATGGCGGCCTTAACCGGCTTAGTCATTTTGAATCGTTTAGGCGTAGACCGAAAAGCAGCCTATGTGATTTTAGGCGTCATTTTGTGGGTTAGTGTACTTAAATCCGGTGTACACGCAACGTTGGCTGGTGTTGCACTGGCATTTACTATTCCCATTAAACAGCGAAAAGTACCAGTGGGATATCAAGAGCGTTCAATGCTTAAATCAATGGAACATGATTTACATTACTGGGTTGCCTTTTTCATTTTACCGCTGTTTGCCTTTGTTAATGCGGGCGTAGATTTTACGTCAATATCAGCAGATCAAATTTTAACGCCAGTACCTATCGGTATTGCTGCAGGCCTGTTTATCGGCAAACAATTAGGGGTATTTGGCTTTAGTTGGCTAGCCATAAGATTAGGATTAGCCAAATTACCAGACAATAGTAGCATGACACAGCTTTACGGGGTGGCAATATTAACGGGGATTGGTTTCACAATGAGCCTGTTTGTCAACTCATTAGCTTTTAGCGAACCGGCTCAATTCATGTTTGCAGATAAACTGGCGATATTGGTTGGCTCATTTGGCTCGGGTGTCTTAGGTTACATGGTGTTACGTTTTGCAAAACATGAACACCAGTCACGACAATAGACCAACTTTTCGTTTTCTAGCTAAGGCTCGTTAACATGCTTGTTTTCAGTATGTTGAGCAATATATTAAAAGCCGATCATAAGACACGAAGTTAGGTCACTCCTAAAATTAGCGCAAGCCTAGATGATTTGAAATGCACCTTCGGGTGCATTTTCTATATTAAAACTTATTCTTTATTATCAAGCTTTGCTTGACTCTAATACAAAATTATGGATATGCTAGATTTATAGTCAGCATGAACCAATAAATTGATGTAAATCAGTTGATGGCGCTCATGCGATACACAACGAGCCTAAGGACATTGCATGGACGCGATCACATTCTGTTTGCCACAATCATTAGATATCTCGGTTGTTAACGAGACTCAGCAAATGATGTTAGCGCAACTTCAATCCCAACAAGACATCGAGCAAGTCAATATTGATGCTGGAGAGTTATCTCGCATTGATACGGCTGGCTTGCAGCTACTTACCGCGTTAGTTATTGATATCAATCGAAAAAGTATCGATTTGTCGTGGGAGAATGTAAATGACGAATTATTGTTAAGTGCTTCTCGCCTCGGCTTAAACCACCTTCTTAAATTAAACTAACCCCTGAATGTATAGGAAGAAATAATGGCAAAGATCTTAGTAGTTGACGACTCTGCTTCAATTAGAAATATGGTTTCATTCACACTTAAACAACAGCAGTACGATACTGTTGAAGCGTGTGATGGCAAAGAAGGGCTAGATAAAGCGAAAAGCGAGCGATTTGATTTGGTGATTACTGACGTCAATATGCCAGTAATGGATGGCATTGCGTTGTGTGGCGAGTTACGCCAACTACCAGCGTTTAAATTTACGCCTGTGTTAATGCTGACCACTGAAAGTTCGGCTGAAATGAAACAGCGTGGAAAAGCAGCTGGTGCGACAGGCTGGTTGGTTAAGCCATTTAACCCAGAGAAACTATTGTCTACGATTAAGCGCGTCATAAGGTAGAAACAATTTATGAGTATCGATCTGTCCCAATTTATTCCAACCTTTTTAGAAGAAAGCTTTGAAGGCTTGGAGTTGATGGAATCAAGTTTACTCAATCTTGAACAAGGCGATATCGATACAATAAATGCTATTTTCAGAGCGGCGCACTCAATAAAAGGTGGTGCAGGAACATTTGGATTTAATCACGTTACTGATTTTACTCATGATGTTGAAACATTACTCGATGAAATGCGTGATGGTCGCCGCAGCATAGAGCAAAGTGATGTCGATTTATTATTACGCTCTGTTGATTGTATTCGACTACTCATAGAAGCCGCTCGCGATGGCGTTGAATGTGACGCGCCAAATATTCAGGACGTTCATCGAGCACTCGCTAAAACATTAAATAAGGAAATTAGTAATACGGCTGAGCCTTTAGAATCAGAGCCTGATGTTGTTGAAAATACGGTAAGTAATACCTGCCCATCATGGAAAATTAGTTTTATTCCCCATCATGAAATGTTGCAAACCGGCAACGATGTTCTTTACATTATTAATGCACTGGCAGAATTAGGCCCTGTAACGCAGGTTGTTGAAAGCGAAAATATTCCCCCACTTGATTCTATCCATCCAGAAGAGTGTTATTTGTCATGGCAGATAACGCTCCAATCACATTGTGATAAAGGTGACATCGACGAAGTCTTTGAATGGGTAGAGGACGAATGTGACCTCATTATCGAGTTGGTGACAGAAGAATCAGCAGAGATTATCGAAGAAACAAAAGTTGTAGCGAACCCTGAATCTGAGCCTGCTACGACAGATATTAAAAAGGCGCCCTCAGAACCTGTCACCGCCGTAAAAACCAAAATAGCTAACCCTGATGGCGGGTCAATTCGCGTTGGCATTGATAAAGTTGATGCATTGATTAACCGCGTGGGAGAGTTAGTGATAACCCAGGCGATGCTGAAGCAGGTTGGCACAGACTTGAGCCATCATGAAGACGGTTTAGTTGAAAAACTCCTTGAAGGTTTAGTTCAACTAGAGGGCAATACCCGTGATTTGCAAGAAGATGTTATGCGGATCCGTATGTTGCCGATTAGCTTTGTCTTTAATCGCTTCCCGCGCATGGTGTATGACATTAGCAGTAAACTTGGTAAAAAAATTGAACTCAAGCTGTCTGGTGAGCAGACTGAACTTGATAAAACAGTGATGGAGAAAATAGGTGATCCCTTAGTTCACCTCGTGAGAAATTCCCTCGATCATGGGTTAGAAATGCCAGAAGAACGTATCGAAGCCGGTAAAGATGAAACGGGGACCGTTCATTTACATGCGTATCATCAGGGGGGGTACATTGTTATCGATATTATTGATGATGGCCGTGGACTCAATACTGAAAGAATTAAAGAGAAAGCATTAGAAAAAGGGTTGATTACACCCGATCAACATTTATCAGATCAAGAAGTTAACGAATTAATTTTCGCGCCAGGCTTCTCGACTGCAGAGCAGGTGAGTGACCTTTCTGGTCGCGGTGTCGGAATGGATGTCGTTAGACGAAATATTGAGTCTTTAGGGGGACATGTTGCGTTGACTTCGACGCCCGGTAAAGGCTCGACATTCTCAGTTAGCCTTCCATTAACCTTGGCGATTCTTGATGGGCAATTAATTCGTGTTGCCTCTGAAACTTATATCGTGCCGCTAATTTCTATTATTGAATCTGCACAGCTTAACCACAACAATGTTAAAGCGGTTGCAGGAAACCCAAGTCTTTACTTCTTCCGCGATGAATACATCCCAATTTATTCTATTCGCCAGTTATTCGCATTGCCGAATAGTCAATCACCGCTCGATGAATCAATGATGATTATGGTTGAGAGTAGCGGTCATAAGTATGCCTTGTTGGTTGACGATTTACTGGATCAACAACAGGTTGTTCTTAAAAGTCTTGATTCAAATTATATGGCGGTTGAAGGCATTTCTGGTGCGACTATTCTGGGTGATGGTGGTGTTGCCCTTATTGTTGATATCAAAGGACTCAATGCGCTTAAACAGCAGATGTCTTGCGAAATATCTCACCCCTTTGAGCATACATCGGAGAGTGTCGCGTGACTGAACATGAAAGTTTAAGTGTGGTTAATTCTAGTCGTCAATTTCTTTCTTTTATTTTGGCAGGCGAAGAGTACGCCACCGATATTTTAAAAGTACAAGAAATTAGAGATTGGACCAATGCGACTATTGTTCCCAATGGACCAGATTATGTTGAAGGTGTGACCAACCTTCGTGGCCAAATTATTCCAATTATTAATTTGAGAACACGTTTTTCTTTGCCAAAAGATAATGATTTGAAAAATAGAATTGTTATTGTGCTAAATATTGATGATGGCCAAAAGACACGATTAATGGGCTTGCTAGTTGATGCATTTGCAGAGACCTATGACATTAATGAAGATGAAATTAAAGCTGCACCCAGTAAAATTAGCGTAATTGATGATGAGTTTATTATTGGATTGGCGAGTGCTGATGACAAAATGCTTATTTTATTAGATGTTGATGAATTACTAACGTCAAAAGAGTTAACCCCAACGATTAATGACAACGTCGCTTAATGGATTATCTGTTCGAGGAGAACAACGATGAGGAACAATACACCGGTGACCGATCGCCGAATTCCGCTTATTCCGGGACAAGATTTAGTAACAAAGACTGATCTTCAGGGTCGAATCACCTATGTTAATCCGGCTTTCATTGAAATCAGTGGCTTTACTGAGCAGGAATTGCTAGGTGAACACCATAATATTGTGCGTCATCCTGACATGCCACAAGCTGCTTTTAAAAATATGTGGTCGACCTTGGAAATGGGTAGACCTTGGGTTGGCATGGTAAAGAATCGCTGTAAAAACGGTGATTATTATTGGGTTAAGGCGAATGTAACACCATTGATGAAAGGTGGGCGAGTCAACGAGTATATGTCGGTTAGAGCAACACCGACTGAACAAGAGGTTGATGAAGCAGAGGTACTTTACGCTCAGCTCAATCGTAATGAAGCAAGTTTACCTGAGCCAAGCAGCATTAAAGCGCAAGAATTTAAGTCGACTTTCAATAAATGGATATATGGTAGTGTATTTGTCGCTGTGCTAATCAGTGTTCCACTCTTTTTCACATCCATTGCTGCGCTTGACTTTATTGGTCCATTGGTTGGTATGGCGATACTTACCTATGGCGCTTATAAAGTATTTAGAGAATCAGTATTACCCGGTATTGATAATTCGATTCTAGAGCTGCAAAAGATAACCGAGGGTGATTACAGCCGTGAGATTAATGTAACGCAAGAGGGGGAATCGGGCGAATTGATGCGCATGGTTAAATCAATTCAAATCAAACTCGGATTTGAAGTTAATGATGCTAAGCAGAAAGCACAACGGGCTGAACGAATTAAAGTTGCATTAGATAATGTCTCTTCAAGTGTGATGATGGCAGATAATAATGGCAACATTATCTATGTAAATGACGCTGTTATTGAAATGTTTAGTACGGCACAAGAAGATATTCGTCAGCATGTCGGAACTTTTGATGCGGGTAATTTACTGGGTCAAAGTATGTCAATATTCGATATCGAACAAGGTCACGAGCAGTCACTACTGGATGCATTGAGAAGCCCGTTTGATTCGAAATTGTCGATGGGAAGTCGCCGTTTCAATTTGATCGCAGCACCAGTAATCGAAGCTGATGGAACGCGCTTAGGTTCTGTTATTGAATGGTCAGATGTTACTCAAGAGCTTGCTGCACAAGCAGATGTTGAGAAAATTATCCAAGATGCGTCAATTGGTATTTTAGACTCGAGGTTAAATACTGAACGTTACAGTGGGTTTATAGGCAATGTCGCGCGTGGTATGAATGAGATGTTAGACGCCATCGTTGAGCCGATTGGTGAAGTTAAACGCGTTGTTTCAGATTTGTCTAAGGGCAAGTTAGATTCTCGTATGTCAGGTGATTTTAAAGGTGAATTTAGTGAGTTAGATAATTCCTTGCAAATAGCCATGGTGAAACTTGAAGAAATTGTTGGCGAAATTCGCACTAATAGTGGCTCAATTGCCGCTGGCGCTGAAGAAATCTCTAAAGGTAACACAACGTTAAGCACGCGTACTGAAGCACAGGCTGCGAGTCTTGAAGAAACCGCGGCAAGTATGGAAGAGATGACTGCGACGGTTAAACAAAATGCAGACAATGCATCACAAGCTAATTCATTAGCCGAAAATGCCAAAGTATTGGCGGAAAAAGGCGGTGAAATTTCTGAGAAAGTTGTTCATTCAATGAGTGAGATAAGCAGTTCTAGCACGCAGATATCAGAAATTATCGGTGTTATTGATGAAATTGCCTTTCAAACAAACCTCTTGGCGTTAAACGCTGCGGTTGAGGCGGCTCGTGCAGGTGAACAAGGGCGTGGTTTCGCCGTGGTGGCGGCAGAAGTTCGAAACCTTGCTCAGCGCAGTGCTAGCGCAGCGAAAGAAATAAAAGGTCTAATTAGTGATAGTGTGTCAAAAGTCGAAGAAGGTGGCCGATTTGTCGATGAGTCAGGAAAAGCGCTAACAGAGATTGTGGCAGCCATTCATGAAGTGTCTAGCATTGTTAATGAAATAGCGATGGCTTCTAAAGAGCAAGCAACGGGTATCGATCAAGTGAATGTTGCTATTAATGATATGGATGAAGGTACTCAACAAAATGCAGCTTTAGTTGAAGAAGTTGCCGCTGCTTCTGAAGGAATGGAAGAACAAGCTGTTCAACTGAGACAGTTAGTACGATTTTTCTCTGTTGGTGAGTCCTCATCATCAGTCCCAAGTGTAAAACAAGAACAGAAGGTGACTGAAGCATCTAGGCTTCAGGCTTCACATAAAAATTCGACTAATCTCACCAGTGCTGTCAGTGAATCTGATATGGAATGGGAAGAATTCTAGGGACTATTTATGGATCCAGTTAAACTTGGACAAGGAAAAGGAATTTCCACTCAAGAAGAACGTGAGCGCGAATTTCCCTACCAACAAGCAGACTTTGAACAAGTTCGGCAAAAGATTTATAACCATGCCGGTATCTCTTTAGCCGATCACAAAAAAGATCTGGTGTATAACCGCTTAGTGAGGCGTTTACGTGCGCTTGAAATCGATTCATTTAATAGTTACCTGAAGTTTTTAGATAGCGCGCCTGCTGAAATGTCTCAGTTTGTGAATGCCATGACCACTAATTTGACGTCATTTTATCGTGAAGCACATCATTTTGAGTTTTTAAGTGAAACGTATATTCCGCAGCTAGAACAATCCGGGCAACGTAAATTGCGCATATGGTCTTCTGCATGCTCTGTTGGCGAAGAGCCGTACAGCATTGCTATTAGCCTTTTGGAAGCGGGAATATCTCCAGAACGGTGGGATATCAAAATTTACGCAACGGATATCGATACCGATGTATTGGCAACGGCTAAAGAAGGAATCTATCCCATTGACCGAGTTGATGGGTTGTCTTTAACTCGTAAAAAGCTTGGATTTCTACGAGGAAAGGATAGTCATAGTGATAAAGTTATTGTCAAACCCTGCGTGAAAGCAATGTTGCAGTTTGAACACTGTAACTTGATGGAACCATGGAATATTCAAGAGAAACTCGATGTGATTTTTTGTCGAAATGTGATGATTTATTTCGACAAAGAAACGCAAACTAGGCTTTTGAACCGTATGACTGACCTGTTGAAGCCTGGCGGTATGTTATTTATTGGTCACTCTGAATCGCCAGCGCGATCAATGAAAGATTACCAGCTCCTTGGGCGTACTATGTATCAAAAGCGATTGGCATGAATACAAAAGACATGCAGACGAGAACACCTGTTCATTCATTGCCGCAGTATCCAGAATTTCGACATGTTCGTCAGTTTTGGATGCCCAAGCGTAAACGTGTTGCTGTTAAAGTGGTCGCTGGTGATTATTATGTTTCAAGTCAAGATGAAGTTATTTGTACAGTGTTAGGTTCATGTGTTTCTACTTGTATTCGTGATACCACAATCGGTGTTGGTGGCATAAATCACTTTCTTTTACCTGATGCAGATTGTGATATTTTATCTTCCTCAAATCGTTACGGTGTTTTTGCGATGGAGCAGCTGATTAATGCCATAATCAAATATGGCGGTCAACGAGAAAACTTCGAAATTAAAGTTGTCGGAGGTGGAAATATGATGGCCGGAGCGAATGATATAGGGCAAAGAAATATTGCATTTGTACAGCAGTTTTTAAAAACTGAAGGGCTTGCTGTTTCAGCGTTAGATGTTGGTGGTTTGCAAGCTAGGCGTATCCAATATATTGCAAAAACAGGCCAATTGATGGTTCAAAAGCTTAAAGATAGTAATAATGAGCGCACCATGGCACTTGAGTTAGAAAACCAGAGAAGTATTCAACAGCAAACAAATGATGACATTGAGTTGTTTGATTAAATAAGGTAACAAAGACATGATTAAAGTTCTTATTGTTGATGATTCAAAGTTGGTTAGAGAAATCGTCAGTGAAGTCATTGCTGACTTCGACGATGTTGAATCCGTTGGCGCAGCCAAAGACGCATTTGAAGCACGAGAGATGATCAAGCAATTAGATCCTGACGTGCTGACACTCGATGTTGAAATGCCAAAGATGGATGGCATTACCTTTCTAAAAAATCTTATGCGATTACGCCCAATGCCTGTCGTGATGTTATCTACGTTAACGCAAGAGGGTGCTGAAACGACGCTTGAGTCTCTTGCTTGTGGTGCTGTCGATTTTATTTCAAAGCCTCGCTCAAGTGCACTGTTAAATGATTTGTCGCAATTTAGCGAAGAGCTTCATCAAAAAATTAAGCTTGCGTCTAAAGTCAATGTTCAAAAAGTCGGTGCTAAGCGATCATACGATCCTTTATCGGTAGACTTAAATCCCTTACATATCAAACATCACATTATTGCGCTAGGCGCTTCGACGGGGGGAACAGAAGCATTACGTGACGTATTATCCATGTTGCCTGCTAACTCGCCAGCAGTTGTTGTGACGCAGCATATTCCAGAGAGTTTTAGCAAACGGTTTGCGCAACGATTAGGTGAATATTGCAAAATGAACGTTTATGAAGCAAAGGACGGGCAGCTCATTGAACCTGGCAATATTTATATTGCACCTGGTTCCCACCATTTAGTGATTCAACAGCAGAGTCACCAATATCGTTGTCGCTTAGATGATTCGGCGCCTTGTAATCGACATAAACCCTCGGTTGATGTGATGTTTCAATCACTCGCCAAGTTGACCAATACCCATGTATACGGTGCATTATTAACAGGTATGGGCAGTGATGGAGCGAATGGATTAAAGGAGTTGAAAGATTATGGTTATTATACGGCGATTCAAAATAAAGCAACGAGTATGATCTGGGGGATGCCAGGTGCTGCATTTTTAATTGATGCCCATTGTGATGATTTACCAATGTCGAAAATAGCACCGAAATTATTAACTAAAGTTCATGACAAACTCAATCAATCGCAGATTGTAAGGAAGTCGAATGAATCGGCATAATATAGTGTTATTGCTAGGGCAGCTAATCTGCTTACTTTTGATGGTTGGAGGCATTCTAAGTGATTTTGAGCGCTGGTCTCTATTTGCAGTACTTGGGATATTAGCGGTGTTGCAAGTTGCCCAGTATTTTGTTTATCGTAAGACGCTGGACGACAATTATGATCAGGCCAATATTGCGATTACTGAAAACTCAATAGCACCAATCGTCGATGAAAATATAGAAAATAAGTTGGGTGAAATGTTTGTTGAATTAGAACAAACTTTTTCTTGCGAACGGCAGGTTATTGGTAACGAAATTGATCGCACGTCAGGTTTGTTAGGTGAAGCCGTTATTGGAATGAGTGAATCATTTCAGAACATGAAAAACATTAGCGATCGCCAACATTCATTATTAGCGGC
>MPDF01000027.1 GCA_001874365.1 Gammaproteobacteria bacterium MedPE
GAGAATAAAATAATGATTAATATCATTACCTTAATAGAGTTAAATTTAAAATATTCGACAATAATTTGTTAAAGTCCTATGTGATAACATAAAAAAATAAACACAAATACTGATTAATCCTTGCACAACATTTTTTACTGTATATACTGACAGGGTACTGTATAGAAAAACAGTTTAATAAATGTATCCAGTGAAAGGCATCAGCATGAAAAAGTTAACGAATAGACAAGCAGAAATTTTACAGCTCATCAAAAATAATATTTCCATGACTGGCATGCCACCGACTCGGGCTGAAATTGCTAAACAGTTAGGATTCAGATCAGCGAATGCCGCAGAAGAGCACTTAAAAGCACTTGCTAAAAAAGGTGCTATTGAAATCATCCCTGGTACATCACGTGGCATTCGATTAGTAGAAGCTGCTAACGATCCTGAACCAGAAGCAGGTTTACCACTTATTGGTCAAGTGGCAGCAGGTGAACCTATCCTCGCTCAAGAGCATGTTGAAGCTCATTATCAAGTTGACCCAAATATGTTTCACCCAAGCGCTGATTATTTATTGCGCGTGAATGGTGAAAGCATGAAAGACATTGGCATTATGGATGGCGATTTATTAGCGGTACATAAAACAAATCAAGTTCGCGAAGGACAAGTTGTTGTTGCTCGTGTTGAAAACGATGTGACAGTTAAGCGTTTTGAAAAGCAAGCAAACAAAATTTTATTACACCCAGAAAACCCAGAGTTCTCAACCATCGTTGTAGATTTGGAATATCAATCAGTTGAGATTGAGGGATTAGCCGTTGGTGTTATCAGAAATGGAGCATGGCAATGAAATCATTAGTTATTAGCAGCAACTTTAACGACCATAGTTTTTCGATGAGTTCAGGTATTGATTATATTGATCAGTCACTCACTCACGGCGGCTGGCAATCACAAACGATTAATGAGGTGATCAGCGCTGACTCTATTAGCGAACAACTAGCTATTTTATTACCAACACTCATTAAACTAAGTGAGCAAGGACGCTGGATCGTTTTAGTCGGCGCACCGAAATTTGGCTTAAAATCATTACTTGAAAGTAATGGAATAGATACTTCTCGTGTATTACTAGTACACCCTAAAGATCAAGTTGACGCGCTATGGGCAATGGAACAAGCATTAATGTCTGGTAATTCAAGTGCCGTATTAGGCTGGCCTGGAGAAATTGATAATCGCGATCTAAAACGCCTGCAATTAGCAGCCAAACGTACAAGCGCGTTAACGTTTTTATTTAAACCAACGGCGAGTACTCAACCGCAAATTCAACTTAACTGTTATAGCCAACAATTAAGTCACCAACATCTCAGTATTGACCGCCGTAGTGGCTCGATTCATTAAACGTAATGAATCGTAAAACTAAAAAGCCAATCTAACGATTGGCTTTTTTATTGGTTGTTTTAGCTGGTAAAGAAAAAGTTATTCCCATTGTGCGACAGGCTGACGTAATTTAATTAATTGATTAATTTTACTAACAAATGAATGCTGTTGTTCCGTCGCATTAGATGGTGCCTGTAACAGCCCTTGCTGAAAACTAAATACACCTAAGCTTTCTACACGAAGGGTTCCTTCAAAGAAAATCTTTACATATTTAACGATTTGTTTGATGGAGTTTTTAGTGAAATTTTTCATACGCTATATGTTCCATGATTACCGTGAGATTTTTGACCAAATTAATGACTACAAGTTCAATGAAAAATTGATATATTTTGCTGAAATATGCAGCCATTACAAAAAAGATTAACCATGGCTTTTCATCTTATAAATTCACTGAAAAACTAAGTTAACACAACGTTAATATCCTTTGCGTAGCTAGTTTGTTACAAGTGATTTCAACATTTCGAAGCGTATGCTACATCCTTACTATGACGGATTTATGGCATTAAAATAATCAAACTGAAACAATGACAGCAAGGGCTACATGAGTGATAATAATCAACCGACAACGCCCAAGGCTTTGCCAACCTATCTAGAGTGAACACGATTGAAAAGAATAACCCAAAATATTACACCGGCTTATAAAAAAGAAAGCAGCCAATTAATCAAGCTGGCGATCCCTGCGATTCTCGCTCAATTAGCACAAATGTCTTTCGGTGTCATAGATACCATTATGGCAGGCCGATATAGTGCGGATGCATTGGCGGCGGTTGCAATTGGTGTCAGTATTTTCAATCCGATTATCGTTTTTATCATTGGAATATTTTTGGCATTAAGCCCAATTACCGCCCAGTACAACGGTGAAGAAAATAAACTTGGCGTAAAGCGTTCTTTCCAAACTGGGGTAGTGATGTCGCTATTATTAGCATTGCCCAGTGCGCTGATTCTTATTTCATTAGAACCTGTACTTTGGGCTATTGGTATTACAGAAGAAATTGTTCCATTGGCTAGTGGCTATTTGAATGTCTTAGCATGGGGAGTGTTCCCTTTGTATTTCTTTTTTGCATTACGTTTTTGTAACGAAGGAATGTTTGCAACTAAAGCGATTATGTATTGCTCGATAATAGCATTACCCTTCAATGTCGCCTGTAACTACTGGTTTATCAACGGTGGTTTTGGCGTACCAGCAATGGGCGCTATTGGTGTTGCTTGGGCAACGATAGTTGTCTGGACAATCATGGCAATATCGCTTGTTATCTATACTTTAACATCGGCACGCTATCACGGCTTTAGTCTATTTAGTAACTGGTTAAAACCTAGGTTAGACGACTATATGGAAGTGTTGAAAGTTGGTACCCCAATGGGCATTGGCTTAGGATTAGAAGTTGCTCTATTTGGTGCCGTTGGGTTAATGATTGGTCGCTACACGGTGCCTGACATTGCTGGCCATCAAATTGCGATAAACATATCATCTTTAGCGTTTACATTGTCACTCGGACTATCCATCGCCGTTACAGCGAGAGTTGGTTATCACATTGGCCGTAAAGATGCAGCGCAAGCACGCCAAACTGGCTTTATGGGCATATGCTTTGGCATCATTATTTCAATGTTCACTGCTACATGCATGGTATTATTCCACGAATCCTTTATTGGTATTTTCACCTCAGATGAACTTGTGTTTACAGTTGCAAGTCAGCTTATAATTTTGGCAGCGATATTCCAAATTTCTGATGGCATACAAGTTAATGCTAGCGGTGCATTACGTGGTATGAAAGACACTAAAGTACCGATGTATATCTGTGTCGTTGCTTATTGGGTTATCGGCTTCCCCATTGGTTATGTGCTGTCAGAATTTGGAGGTTGGGGTGTAAAGGGGTATTGGGTTGCCATAATATGCGGCCTCACTATTTCAGCCGCATTAATGACGCATCGATTCAATAAGTTGACGCATTAGCCCATTGATATAACTTTGTTTCTTCCTTGCTGTTTGGCGTTGTATAAACGCTGATCAGCAAGGTTAATAGATTCAATAGGCTCCTTCCCTTTTAGTAAGGTCGCAACGCCAAATGAACAGGTGATATTGGCAATCGTTTCACCCGATTTACGGTCTTTGATAATCAATCGCTCAATCGATAAGCGAATTTTTTCAGCCATCTCATGCGCTCTAATAATTGTTGATTTAGGCATTAATACCGCAAACTCTTCACCACCATACCGAAATGCTAAAGCGCCATTGGACGTTGAAATTGCCAAGCGTTTACCAACCGCTTTCAATACTTGGTCTCCCATCGTATGGCCGTGTTTATCATTAAAGTCTTTAAAGTTATCGATATCGGCAATAATTAAACAGGCTTGAGCATCAGGCAAAGCTAATAAACCATCCATTTCGTGCTCAAATGCACGTCGATTTAACAAACCTGTTAACGCGTCGTACAATGCATCTTGCTGACTATCAGCAAGCTTCATTCGTAGTGATTTAATTTCTCTTTGGGCAGACTCAAGACTATCACCCAATGACTTTGCGTTATCACGCATCGCCATTGATTTAGTAAGTAGCTCTCCAACAAAGCCTGAAACCGCCTCTGGCGTCATGGGTGTTTCAATAGAATCTAACTCTGCCAATTCGTCATGACACAACGACATTTCCTGTTCAAAGCTTTTAGCATTAGTTTGTGTATTGCCAATAGAGTCACCAACTTTACTCATCATCTTATCGATTGATTGTTGCAATGTTCTTGCCTGATCAACAGCTTCATTTTTTACGTGTTTTGTATAAAGTTGTTCAGCTCTGAACTTAGGGCAGGTATTGTATAGCTTAAGCGCCGAGTCCAGTTCTCGGTTTAAATTAGGTACTTCATTTGAGGCATAGGTATACCACAGTGCGTAGTTGGTTGGATTAACTGGCACACTGTATTTCATCATCAGCGGAATAGTTTTTTTTAGCGTTTTAACTGACTCGTCAAAGTTCGAGTTATCTTTCATTACTTAACTTCCCTGTTACGTCGCCTGACGAAAATTCAACGCCTTATTGAAACTATCCAAAGCACCACTGCTTTCGCCAAGCTCTTGTTGAATCTGAGCAAGCTTTTGATAACGTAACACTGACGGTTCAATTTGGATTGATTTCAGCAACCAATTTTTTGCACTTTGCCATTGTCTATCTAATACAGAAAGCTGCACAATAGCATCAATAAAATTGGCGTCATTATGATAATTTTCAAAACCAATTAAACGCTCGCTCCATTGGTTTGCGCTCTTGGTTGGACATAGTGCAATGACACTTAACAAACTCAACCTGAGTTGTTTCGTTAAACGCTTAAACAATTCCTTTTCAATCAGTGTTGCCTGATCAAGTTTAATAACTAACTTAGCATACTCGCAAAAGATGTCGATATCATTGCGATATTTTCTCGGAATGGATTGGTAATCTTGCTTAACTACATCTAAATCACTTGTACTAAGGCAACTTAATTGGGCCGCGTAACTACGACGAATTTGAGCTTGATGCTCTGGCGGTGTAATTATTCGATGCTTTAGCATGGCATCATATATTTCAATGACAGCAGCCCACTCACCAAAAAATTCACGTACTTTAAGGGCTAACGGCAATACATCACTATGCTTGGCGGTTTTATCTGATTGCTGTTCTAGCCAGCCTTTAGCGTTTTCATAATCGCCAGCTTCAATTAGAAATTTCAGTTTGGTTGCTATTAACGCCGTGTTATCAGGTGCAAACGCTAACGCTTGCTGAATATAGTCATCTCTTTGTTGTGTTTTACCTTGGGTTGCCGCCGCATTTATTGCGGTAAAGTAATTCAACAATGGCTCTTTACTATGTTTCACATGAGTAACACTTAACTGCTCAGCTTGTGAAAAGTGACCTGCGGCAAACTCAAGTACACCATCAAGAGTCTTTTGTTGGGCAATTCGCTCTTTGCGCCAACCAAACCAATGACGTGTTCGTCCCCACATAGCGATGGTATTAACCAACGCCCACTCTGCAAATTGTAGTAAGGCATAAAACAAAATAACCATCATGATCATAACAACTAGACTAGTTTCCATAGTCCAGCCATTAACAGCAACCAACACATAAGTATCATGTCCCATTAACGATGGACCAATTAGAATTCCAACGAAGATTATAATGGCAAGTAAAAGCAATCGAATCATATTAACGCTCCATGCCTTGTGCAGAGCTTATATTTCGGCGAACGACTTCATCGCCAATGAGGTTTCGGCTCAATAAATCACGAGGATAGCTTACTGCTATTGATGCTTTTTCTAATTTAGCTAGTTCGTCCAACATAAAAGTGGTCGCGCTGTCTTCTCGATCAAAAAATTGTAAAACCCAGGTACGACTAACCTCGATAGAACTCGTAAATGCTTGCTGTTGTTTACGATAAACAGCTAATTGAGCTTGTACTAGCTTGTTTTTTAAGTTTTCTTCTAAGTACCAACGCTGTTTTGCTGACATCAATGGAACAACATTACTTTCACGTTTCCTAATAGTGATCATACCATCGATAAAGTTATACCAAGTTTGTCTCAAGTTATCTTGCCATGATGCGTCAGCGGCTGATTGTTGTACATCGTCTTCAATAGCGTCCGGCAATGTCACTGTGTTTAATTTTAAGTTATCGACTTGGGTTATTAAGCCATCAATAGCCAAGGCAATATCCTGACTCTTGTCTTGTGGTAGCGCAGACAACGTCGCAATATCTTTTGCGAGCGCTCGGCGAATATCAATTAACGACTCATCGTGCATCTCTGCAATACGTTTATCAGCAGTCGCTAACAAGGCTGCAGCGGTTTTTTGGTCTTTTTCTTGCCATAATTTGCGACCTGCAATGGTCACTAGATAGTTTGCTTCTGCCAATAGCCAATCGCTTGGGCGACGTCCTGACAACTCCGCAATTTTTTGATTAATTAGCGTTTGTGATTGCTGTTGAGATGCAAGCTGTGTTTCGACATTGTCAGTCAGTTTTTGTGTTAACGACTGATTACGCGTCTGTAGTTCTTTCACTTGTTGGTTTAATTGAGTGGTAATCTCGTCAATGACACTTGATTGTTTGGCGACTAGAGCATCAATTTTCGCTTGTTGGGCAACTTGCTCTTTCAGGTATTTATCGACGCCGTACCCCGCTACGCCAGCTAGCAATAACACTAAAATAAGACAAAGTATTGCTAATTTACTAATGGGCGTTTTTTGATGTACCACGGCGGTTTCCACATGTTTTTCTGAAGGCGCTGACGTTTGGCTGAGTTTAGGCGTTTCATTCACAACAACGTTTTCACTATCAAGCGAATCATCTTCATATTTATCTGATATTTCAACATTCTGCTCTATTTCATCAACTGACTTTTCTACTTGCTGTTTGATATCGACTTCGTTGTCAGAAGATCCTTTGCTCGATGTATCATCACTAGATTTTGTCATTTAACACTCATTCAATAAAATTTTTAAAATTGATTCATTGTCAGCGCCATTACTTAACTCAATTACTTGAAAACCCAAATTTTCAGCAAGAGTTACAATACGCTGACTAGGTACTATTAAAGATAACTGCTTTAGCCAACATTGGTTTATTTCGCCGATGTTATCCCATAAATACTGCAATATTTCACCACTTGTCACCACTATAGTGTTTATTTGCTCTTGTTGCCATTGCAATACCTGATACGAATTGTTCATTGGCATTAGTTCACGGCAATATGTTTCTATATATTCCACATGTGCGCCGCGGCGAGTTAACTCTTGAGCAAGATATTCTCTTCCTCCTTCACCACGCAAAATAACAACACGTTTGTTCTGAACATTCGCCAAATTAGTCAACGCCAACAAACCTTCAGATGTCGCTTGTTCAGGCGAATCGGCACTAAGACCCAATTGAGAAAACTGCTGCTGAGTCGCTTTACCAACAGCAAAATATTGTGCCAATACCGGCCAGTCATCAATCTGCTGATCGGCATAAATCACTGCATTTTCACTCACACCGATAATAATATCTGCTTGCGACACAAAATACTGCGCCTGTGGAAAAGTTTTAGAGGAAAATTGTACTAATGGATAAGATAGACAATAAAGCTGATGGGATAACAGCAAAGCCTGTAATTGCTCAGACTTTGCTTGTGGACGTGTAATTAAAACACGTCGATTTTTCTGACTAAGCTTGTGCATAAACCTGTTGTAGAATTTCTCTGCCACCGCGATTTAATAACTTGTCAGCCATTTCAATTGCAACTTGCTCTGCATCTTGTAGCGAACCACGCGCTTCTTCCGTCAACATAACACTACCATCAGGATTACCAACGAGTGCGCGCAACCAAAAATCATTACCTTCAATGACACAGTAACTGCCGATTGGCACCTGACAGCCACCTTCTAGACGTTTATTCAATGCACGCTCAGCTAATACTCGCTGGCGTGTTTCCAAATGTTCTAGCGGGGCGAGTAATGCTTTGATTCGCTCATCATCTTCACGACATTCAATACCTACAGCGCCTTGACCTACCGCTGGGAGTGACTGTTCAGGTTCAATGAATGACGCAATGCGCTCGTTCATTTCAAGACGAATTAATCCAGCCGCCGCCAAGATGATTGCGTCGTACTCACCTGCATCAAGTTTTCCTAGGCGTGTCCCTACGTTGCCACGTAAATCACGAATGATAAGATCTGGACGAGCAGCACGGATTTGGCATTGGCGACGTAGGCTCGATGTTCCAACCACTGAACCTTCTGGTAATTCATCGATTGATTTAAAATTGTTTGATACAAATGCATCGCGAGGGTCTTCACGCTCACAAATGACTTCCAAGCCCAGTCCATCAGGAAACTCAACTGGCACGTCTTTCATTGAATGAACCGCAATATCAGCCCGCCCTTCTAACATCGCTGTTTCAAGTTCTTTTACAAATAATCCCTTTCCGCCAACCTTTGCAAGCGGCGTATCTAAAATTTTATCGCCTTTCGTAACCATGGTTACTAGCTCAACTTTGATGTTCGGGTGAAAGTGCTCTAATTGTGCTTTTACAAACTCTGCTTGCCATAATGCCAGAGGGCTTTTTCGAGTGGCAATTCGCACGATATCTACAGACATAAGGGTTCCAAAAGAAGTGTGAAATTAGTATGGCGGCAATGATATCACCACCATGACGAATGGCAAAAATTAAGGCTGAATTTTTGGTAGTTTTAGACTAATTTACTGCGTCACATCAAATTCAGTGACACTAAGTACATTTTCGTTCTCGTCAAGAACTGCAACTTCCCAGCGACCAAGCATACTGTTGTTAAATGTTTTGCTTGAATATGTTCGCCATTTATCACCACCAATTGACAAACTAACTTGCGCCATTACTTTGCCGTTTAAACGCCAGCGATGAGAAATCACCTTGTCTTTAAGTTGATTAATCTGGGTAAAATAGAATATTTGTTTATTGTTAGCGAGACTAAGTAACGTAATGTTATCAATAGGTTCGCGCCTTACGATTGCAGACGTCAGTTGCGCACGCGCCACATGCTCATTTTCAATAATAGATGCCGCTTCATTTGACGGCTCCAATTCAGCGTTTTGTGCAGTATTAACATCCAGTACTTTAACGGTAGTCTCAGAATCTAATGCAGTAACCTTTTCGACTAATAGATGCGTATCTCCAAGCACAATATCAGGTTGTTTTGGCGGTTCGTCGTCTTCCATGATAATTGGTAAAATACCAACATTTTCCGCGGTGTTACTATCAAGTGTCTCTGCATATGCCTGACCAGATGGCCACATACTATAAGCCATAGAACACACCAAGCTAGAAAGCATCACTAACACTAAGAGGAAGTTACGAATTTTAATGGGATCGAAAGGAGCCTGCGCTGATACAGTTGCGCTATTTTCTGGGGCCAAATCAATTTTAATTTTAAGCTGCACAGGGACACTTCCATTTGCGATTGAAGAGATAACATCATATACCAACAGTAAGCTAAAGCCAAAAACGAATATGGCAGATCTAATGACTTCAGGTATAGATCTTAAGGTCACTTATTCGCTAGAATGCTGACTTAGGAAAATTGAGATTATAAACATGATTGATCATTACCAACTTCGTAGCGATTTTGCAGCAACTTGCTCGCAACGTACGAGTCATATCAATCAAATTTTCCAACAGCTCTCGCCAGAGAACAGCCAACTTGCCTATTTATTGCCGCTATTGATCAATGAAAATATTTCTGGCTTACCAGGCTTCGTTAAACAATTCAGTGGGGCAGTCATTGCTGACTTTCAGCTATCTATGCAAGCACAGCAACTTGCCAAAGCACTGTTTAATATAAAAATCCCCAATGCAACTAAAGATAAACCGACACTTTATCGCGGCCTATACACCATAGGTAGTCTTGGAAGTTTAGGACAAAGTATCAAATCTGATTGGGATGTTTGGTTATGTATTAAGGACAATATAGAACCAGAAACCCGAATTATGATTCAACAAAAATGTCAGCTTATTGAGGCTTGGGCGAATCAGATAGGCGTTGAGTTACATTTATTTTTAGTCACTGAAAACCAATTTGAGCAAGGGGTAAAATCTGGATTTGATAAAGAATCTAGTGGTAGCGCTCAACATTGGCTATTACTTGATGAATTCTACCGCTCAGCGATCACCTTAGCAGGACAACCGATTCAATGGCACCTTACGACAGAAAATCAACATCTTAATGCTATTGATTTAGGACAACCAAGTCATATACCAGCGCAAGAATATTTCGGTGCTATGATGTGGCAGTTATATAAAGGGATTGATTCGCCAGAAAAGTCGCTGCTTAAGGCCTTACTTTTGGAATCATATTTTAGTGACTTTCCAAATACTCAATTACTGTCAGTTCAGTGGCAAAAATTAATGCTCAATGGGCAGTTTACCGATCACTATCTTCTACTTTTGCAACGCATTAGCGATCACCTCACACGGCTTAACGATCGCAAACGTCTAAAATTGGTCCGTGAATGCTTCTATCTTAAGTGTGCTCCCGCGTTAAGCTACATTAAACAAGGAACATCACTCAATTATCAGCAGCAACAACTCAAAGAATTAGTAGAA
Organism: Gammaproteobacteria bacterium MedPE; assembly: GCA_001874365.1. Classification (GTDB taxonomy): domain Bacteria; phylum Pseudomonadota; class Gammaproteobacteria; order Enterobacterales; family Psychrobiaceae; genus Psychrobium. The sequence goes on from MPDF01000027.1 coordinate 10,492, forward strand.
CAATGGCAATTTAGCAGCGAGCACATTCAACACCTTGATCGACAAGCTCGTTGGAGTCCTGTTGATAGCCAACAACATCATCAAGCGTTAGTTGCAGCATTACTCGAAAGTTACCGTTTGATGAAAGATCTCGCTAAGTCACACCACGTTGATGAAGCAATGTATCCACAAGAGCTCACTATTTTAAGCCGTAAACTCTACTCGGCTTACCAAGGCTCTAGCACGAAAGTTAGCCGTTTAACGTCACTAAAATCTGTAAAACACACCAACAACAATTTTTATTTACGCCGCGGCATCGACGATAATAAGCGCAGAATATGGCTATTGTTAAGCCAACCACCCGTTTTTGGTAAAGACTATATTATTCATAAAGATACTCACATTATAAAGCTGCTAACGTGGGCCGCGATGAATCAATTAATTAGCCCAACAACACAAATAAAATTACCCAGCGACAATGCTAAATATAAACACAAGGTAAACCGCGCCCTTCATCATCTTACCGAACAGTTTACAGGTGAAGCGCAGGCAACTAAAAATGCATTAGTACAATCGAGTCAAATAGAACAAGTATCCATCATTATTAATATGCTCGACGATGCAACCATCGACTTTGATGGCCAAACCCAGATGATGGATTGGCTAATGAGCAACGTATTTTCAATTGGGCGAGAAAAGCGCAGTTTGATTTCGAGCATTGATCTGGTCTATCGCAATAGCTGGAATGAACATCATGCCATGGTATTCAACGGTAACACCGCGATTCTTGAATTATTAAGCCATTTATTTACCTTAATTAGATCGAGTAACGACACCCCAGAAATTTCAATTTTAAGCGTGGCTAAAAACCATCAGACGCTATTGCGAGATCACGTAAGCTTTTTGTTAGATGAATGTTTCGAGATACTTAAAAAATCCAGTAAAAAAGGCATTCAGGTCAAATCAATAGTTGTTGCAGGCAAGCTATACGGCTTGTTTTTTCATCGTGAAAATGTCGAATACAAAGCAATTAGTAATGCTGTTGAGCTATACCAAACATTAAGTAAAAACGCCCTTACCCAAGTACCAAGCAAGCAGCCAACCACCAGCAAGGTTAAACGCCTAATCTACGAACACGCCAGCATGGGCTACGTTCAGTTTTTCTTAGAACAGCGAAAACAAGGGATCAAAGTTTATATTCTGGATGAAAACAATCACCTCTCCAGTTATTGGCAAGACGAACATAACGAATTAGAGCTGCTACGTGAGATCTACCGTTTTTACACCTTTACTAAAGAGCAAAAGAACAAAAGCCAAGAAAAGCTTGGAATTAGCTTCAATTTACCGCAATTTAACCGCATAAAACTGCAAAATAGCGTCATTATCATCGAACCATTCGATCGCCAAGCTGAAGAATTATTCTAATCTTCGCCTCCATTTGTGTATCTACCTACGCAATTAATAATTACTAAAAATGCAAATGCTTTTCATTTTAAGCCGTAATCAATATAATAGTCACACAAATGTCACGCAACGGAAGGCTGTGAATGCTCATCCTCAACAACTCTCATTACTTTTCTCAAGGTACTACTAGAAAGTGTTACTTTCATCCTGACAATAACGAGTTATGTGTAAAGATCCCACTAACGGATCAAGGCGACAGAACACGTGGCCTTATGAAAAATATTGATAGAGAAAACCGTTATTACCGCAATTTGGCAAAAAAGAACATTTCGTGGACTCACCTGTCTCGCTATCACGGAGACACAGAAACCAATTTGGGATACAGCAGTGTTTATCAACTCGTTCGTGATTGTCATGGCGAAATAGCCAAGAATTTAGAGGATTATCTTGCCGATAAGAATTTTGTGGCAACACATCTCAATGAGCTTATCGCAGCCCTCAAAGAGTTATATACTTATATGCGAGACAATCAGATCTTAACCACTTCGCTTCAGCCGAGAAATATCGTGTTAAACCCTATCGCAAATCAATTTAAGCTGATCATTATCGATGATATTGGCAACTCCGAATTCATAAGAATCTCTGAGTTTATAGCAATATTTGCCAGAAAAAAGATCGATCGTAAATGGCGCAGAATGCTAACGCTTATTCAATCAAGCAACCCTTTTCTGTTTCAGAATCTACACACTGATATACTTGATCACTAATCTAATATAAACCATCGCCTGAATGATGCCATGCTGTGATTCAGGTCGATATTACTTCCCAAAACCACATTATTGCCGCCATTGTAAAACATCCTGTTTTAGATAAAGACCAAAAACTAAAAAAGAGCTATTTTCATTCGCATTTATGTTATAGTGTATCAGTTTTTAAATCACCACATTGGTTCCTCATGACTAAAATAATTCAAACTCTTACACTAGGCGTATTATTTGCTGTGACGTTATCCGCAAATGCCGTTGAGCGTCTGTATTATGTTGCCGCAGACGAAGTAGAATGGGATTATGCACCGAAGCATTTCAATCTCATGATGAATATGCCGCTGAAAGATTCACAAAAAGTGTTTGTTGAAAGCTCTGACCAAACAATTGGCAGTAAATATAAAAAGGCGATTTATCGCGAATACACTGACGCCACGTTCACAACATTAAAAAAACGCCCAGCCCACGAAGAGCATCTTGGATTATTAGGTCCACTATTTCGCGCCGAAGTTGGCGACACCATCAAAGTTGTATTCAAAAACAATGGTTCTCTTCCTTACACTATCCATCCACATGGCGTGTTTTATACCAAGGCTAATGAAGGCGCACCAACTAACGATGGTACGAGCAAAGCGCAAAAAGGTGATGATCGTGTAATGCCGGGAACCACCTATACTTATAACTGGAACGTGCCAGAAACAGCAGGACCAGGCCCTGCTGATAACAGCTCTATTGTTTGGGTGTATCACTCGCACGTGCAAAGTATTCAAGATTCAAACTCTGGTTTAGTTGGCGCAATTATCGTCACAGCGAAAGGCATGGCTAACCCCGACGGTACGCCGAAAGATGTAGATCGTGAATTCGTCAACTTGTACACAGTCATGGATGAAAATGAGAGCCACTTCTTAAACGACAACATCAAAAACTATATCGGCAAAGACGTTGATAGCGACGATGAGGAATTCGTAGAAGGCAACCTAATGCACATGATCAACGGCTATTTATTCGCAAATTTACCCGGCTTAAATATGGTTGATGGCGACAAAGTGCGCTGGCATTTAATCGCGCTAGGCACCGAAGTCGATTTGCATACACCGCACTGGCACGGACACACAGGTCTTATTAATGGCCGTCGTACTGACGTTGTAGAACTACTGCCAGCATCAATGAAAACACTAGATATGACGGTAAATAATCCAGGAACTTGGATGTATCACTGTCATGTCAATGATCACATCTCAGCAGGTATGACGTCGCTGTATCACGTAGCCCCGAAAAAGTAGCATACCCAAGCCAGCGACATTACATCGTTGCTGGCTTTTGAATTAGTTACATACGTATTCATTTAATAAATCCCTTAAAGTTAGGCATTATCCTTAGTTGTTAATTTAGCTAAGGAATTCTAAACTCATGCGCCTGTCGCCTCTTTACTCAACACGTCATTGGTTATTACCTTCTCTGCTTGCGGCGACTATTGTTGGCTGTGACTCTTCGGTTAGTACCTCTCCTACTGCACCAGATGTGACATCCCAACAAATCGAAAATCCAGCATTACCGCCACTCTTTATTCGCGGCAGTTTTAACGGTTGGGGTACCAAAGACAGACTAATGATGAATGATGGCGTTTTGTCATCAAAAATACGCTTGAGCTACGGTGTATTTGAATTTAAATTTGCCACCGACAGTTGGTCACAAGAATTCGTCGTACAAGCGGAAAAAGACATTACACTAGATGTCTTAAGCGATGCGCAGCGCTATGATGTCAGCAGTAACAAAGCTGGCGGAAAATCTTATTTAATGGTGACAGAGCCGGGACAATATCTGATCTCGCTTAACACGAAAACAACGCCTTTTACGCTATCAATTAACAAAACTAGCTACGTCTATCCTGCCGATGTCGCACCACATCAAGGCGAAACACAGCAATTAACATTTAACACCTATGATCGAAAAGCCGAAACAGCGACCTTCTCAAGTGCAGACGTTGACGGCTTAAAAGAATACGTCCACGAAACAACAGCCGTGTTACGTGATCCCGTCCCCTCATTTTCAGTGTATAAAGAAGATCCAAAGCAGCCTTACTTACGCAGTGGTAATACAGCGTTTGACGCCCTGTTTGCATTAGCCATCGACGAAATGAAACTCGATGCAGTAGAGGTGATCCGCGACAATAATTATAACGACGGCAACGCCATTGCCTGTAGCTGTTTCGAAACTGGGGAAAAGTGGAATTACGTTTGGACACGAGATCTCGCCTACTCCGCTCACCTAAGCTTAGGATTCTTAGATCCACAGCGCGTTACCAACTCGCTTAACTTCAAGTTATCACCTTATCGCAATAGCGTCCCTAAAGCCGCCACCATCGCAGGTAGCAGCGACGGTTTACAAATTATTCAAGATACTGGTAGCGGCGGTAGCTGGCCAATCAGTACCGACCGTGTAACTTGGGCATTTGGCGCAACATCAGCATTAAACAACTTAACCGGACAAGCACGCAATGACTTTGCTAACACAGCATTCACAGCCCTTAGCAACACAATAGAAATTGATCGCCAAGTGGCCTTCGACCAAGCTACTGGCCTGTACAACGGTGAACAATCATTCTTAGATTGGCGTGAACAAAGCTATGCGCCGTGGATAAAAGATGATTTATCATCAATGGCCACCAGCAAGTCTATTTCCACCAATACTGGTCATTATCAAGCAATTAAACTGGCTAAAGAGTTAGCCAGTGAATTAAACAAACCAGCATTAGCCAAACGTTATGCTCAATGGCAACTTGCACTTAAGCAGTCAATTAATAAAGAACTGTGGCTCGCAGATAAAGGCATGTACAGCAGTCTTACTGCAGGACATTTTGATAACACACCATTGGCCAAATTCGATTGGCTGGGTCAATCGCTTGCCATCATCACGGGTATTGCCGATGACAATCAACGCCAACAAATTTTGAGTCACTATCCACACGGCGTGATGGGCGCACCAGTCATTTTTCCACAACAACCTGACATTGGCGTTTACCACAACCGCGCTATCTGGCCATTTGTCACCGCCTATGGTTTAAAAGCCGCTAAAGTCGGCCACAATGCGGCGGTTGCAAACAGTGCCTATCAAACCCTAATTCGCGGTGCGGCTATTAACCTATCCAATATGGAAAACCTCGAATGGCTATCAGCACAAGCCATGTGGCTAGAGAAAGAAAATCCAGCATTATCAGGGCCAGCGATTAATTCAAAGCGCCAACTGTGGTCAGTCGCTGGCTATCTGAACATGGTAATCGAATCATTATTCGGTATACAAAGCACCACTCAAGGCTTGGTTATTGAGCCACTAATAACCACAAAACTACATCAAGATTACTTCGCAGCGCAATCACACATCACCCTGAACAATCTAAACTGGCACGGTAAGAAAATTGACGTTACCTTGCAACTGCCAACGCTTGGTACAACTGCGGGTATCTATAATATCGCGTCACTTACTCTCAACGGTAAGCAACTGGATTCACGCCCTCTAAATGACAGTGATTTAGCGGCAACTAATACCTTAAAAGTGACACTGACTACGCCGAATTCGCCAGCTCAATCATTGACGTTGGTTAATGCTAAAACTGGCCCACATGATGAAGCCAGCTTTGCCCCTCGAACACCTACCTTCACATTAAAAACAAGCGACAAACACAATGTAATAACCATTGATGAAAGTAGCGATAGCTCAGCTGTCATTTATCAAGTTTATCGCAATGGCCAGTTGGTTAAGCCGCAATTATCATCATTAACTTGGCAAGATAGCCGCCATGAGACACAAGCTTGTTATAGCGTTAGCGCCATCTTTACCAGCTCTGGTAACACATCACATCACGCACCAGTTCAGTGTCAAAACAAAGGAGAGTTATACCGCTTAAGCGCTGAGAATGTAACGGGTAATCAACAGCCTGAGAATGATGCCCTGCTAAATTGGGGCGCACCGAAAGATACACTGAAAATAAATAGCATCGAAATAAAAACCAAAGGTTCGTACGCGCTATCGTGGCAATATCACAACATGCAGCATCAAATTAATACTGGTATTACCGCTGGGGTGAAATGGATGACTGTACGAGATAACAGCGGAAAATTAGTGGCCAGTGGTGTGGTACAAATGCCACATAACGAAGCAGCTAAAGCCTATTCAACACCGTTAATTTCCAACCTTGATGTCGGCAGTTACCAAATAGCGTTATCAGACTTTTTCAACATGAGTTATCTGAAAAATAACCACAGTTACAGCGGCGCAGGCGGCACTAAAGGACCGGTGAATAAAGTAGACTTATTTGGCTTACGAGTGATGAAAATACAAAACTAAACAAATAACTAAATATGGCTACATTAAACATCTATTTCGATGTAGCCATTGAAACACTAATCAGATAATGAAAGACAATTTTTAGACAATTCAGCATGTACCTTAACAATAAATAACTAATAAGGCATATGATGAATAAAACTCTTTTAATGGCAATTGGTATCGTCACTACACTGGCATACACACGACAATCTTTCGCTCACGAGCATCAATCTCACAATGTTCCAAAGGCAAGCCAAAGTGCATTTCAAATGACAGAAACTGCAACAGCGCTTGTTAATTCACTCACTCTAACTCAAAAAAAAGCATTGCTATTATCTTTTGTCGATAACAAAGAACGCACTAAATGGAGTAATGCTCCTATTCATTCTAAAGCACGAAATGGATTACCTATTGGCCGATTCAGTATCAAACAACGTCATCTGCTCCATGAACTGCTTATCGCTTCTACAAGCTCTCAAGGTTATCAGAAAATTTGGGGCGCGGTTCGAGGAGATGATGAGTTAAAACACGAAGGTGAAAATCGTGAATTAACCAGCGACAAGTTTTTCGGCAAGAACCAAAGTCTTGGCGCAATCGACTATTGGGTTTCATTTTATGGCAACCCTGTGACCGATAAACAATGGGGCTACATGATTACTGGCCATCATCTGGCAGCTAACTTTACAATTGTCGATGGCAAAACAACCTTCGTCCCTATGTTTTACGGTGCTGACCCCGCGGTTATTAACCATGGCGCACACGCAGGTCATCAATTTTTACCTCAAGAAAGAAAACGCGGGGTCGAGCTATTAAAAAGTCTAACTGACAAGCAAAGAGCAGTCGCTATCGTTGCTAAAGAATACCCAGCGAATAAATTTGGGCCAACCGACTTTGCAGGTCCGGGTAAAAAAGATACCAAGCGAAAATACCGTGGATTAAAAGCCTCAGACATGTCAGCACCACAACGTAAACTATTGTGGGTATTAGTTGAAGAGTACGTCAATAATGCAGACTTTGACGTTGCAGAGCAACAACTAGCTAAAATTAAAAAAGATGGTAAAGATTCATTATTCTTTATGTGGATGGGGCCAAGTGATGGTAGTGAAAAAGTATTTTACCGCGTACATGGTCCATCGATCCTCATCGACTTTGTCGATCAACGCACAGGCTTTGACTGGAATACTCATCCCCATATTATTGTGCGCGATCCAAGTAACGATTACGGCCAGAACTGGTTACAACGTCACATTAGCGAGGCTCACTAAATGACCAGCTTTAACACAGCGAGAAGAATAGCCATTGCTGTTGCACTGTTGCTTGCATTACCAGCGAGTGCCCTGCATAAGTCGGTATCCCAACAAATCATTGATATCGAAAATAATCGTATCGACGCTATGTTAAATAAAGACTTGCAAAGCTTAGATGCGATCATGGCTGCCAATGCTATACACATAACAACAGACGGCTCATTGCGCACCAAAGCACAATACTTGGAAAAAATGCGCTCAGCTAAAGGGAAGTTTAATCACTTTAAACTACGCGACCTTTCGACAAGACTGTTTAACAATATGGCCATTGTTACAGGACACTATGAAAATAGCAAAAAAGTAAACGAGGCTGTGAAACCCACCAAATACGGTGTGTTTACAAGAGTTTATCACCTCTTAGATAAAAAGTGGCAGCTGGTATCTCATCAAGCAACGGTTGTTCAAAAACCCGTTATAAAATAGCTAAAAACTCTTTGTAATAGATCATAAATCAAAGGAAGTATTGAGCCGGAAAGATCATAAAGGTGGTTAGAAGCCACCTTTTAAGTTCACTATATTCCAATTACATAATATAGGCATTTTTTGTAATAAATCTAAATTAACAAATCCAACGCAGCTTCAATATACTAGCCTATTTCTGCTCAGTAGTGCTCTCCAAATAAAACGCTCTACTAGTACGCTAAAATTACAGAAAGCCAATATTAGTCCTTCCTTTAATCTGGACTATCAACCCATAAAAATAATGCCTCTAAATATAAAATGAGGGCTGCAATGACTAAAATTAGACGTCACTAAGTTTATATTTAATCGGAAACTATAAATTCAATCGAAAGGATGAGTCATGTCAAAAAATATACAGACTAAGGCTGTCGTTGTTATCTCACTGATCACAGTAATTACGTGCAGTATTATTTTTTTATCAGCCCCCAGCCCTGCCCATGACAAAAATGAATCAAGTACAACATACGTTAACACCATAAAACCCCAAATTATTGAGTTTCAACCGACCTATACATCCTACGGCCGTATTGCAGCACGTGAACAGTTAACATTACGTGCACAAATAACTGGCGAGATAACAGCTCTGCACCCTAATTTTGAACTTGGCGCCCTCATTAAAAAAGGCGAAATAGTTTCAAAAATTGACGATCGACCGTTAAAAAATCAACTAATTAGTGCACAAAATCAATACGCTATCGCTAAAGCACAGCTAGAACTAGAAAAGGCGCAGCAAACAGTCGCAAGTAAAGAGCTAGCATTGATAGCTCAAGAATACGATAACGCAATCACTGATAAAGCCATTCGCTTGCGAGAACCGCAAATGATTGCCGCTCAGAGTGAAGTTGCAATTTCAAAGAAAGCGACTGAATTGGCTAGTTTGGCGCTAGAAAAAGCCACATTTATTAGCCCAAGAACCTATCAGATCATTGAGCGAAGTGTTCACCTAGGTGATTTTGTCTCACAAGGACAAGCCTTAGCAACACTGGCAGATTTATCAACGTTACGTATTGAGACGCTGGTGCCAAAAAATGTTGCTAAGCAACTTAGTCTCAATCAAGAAGTTCTTGTAAGAACTGCTGATAATCAGTCAACTTTAGGCCATATTAACCACATTGTTCCTAAACTTGATACCAAAACACAACTTCAGAAAATCATTATTATTTTGGATGATAATAACTTCATATTAGACGAATTTGTCGAAATAGACTTATCACTTAAACGTCGTAAGAACATCATCAAACTTCCATTAACCGCTATCAGCAATGAAACGGTGTGGGTAGTGGATAATACAAATACATTACAAAATAAAGCCATCAAGGTTGTCTGGAACGATAAACATTGGGCTTATGCCATTAACAATTTGGCCGTTAATGAACACGTCGTAGAGCACAAACTATCTGGTCCCCGAATCGGTACCAAAGTCACGATAATCGCTAAACCAGTAAGCTTGGTAAGTCAGTAGTATGAAAAAAAATCAATTATTATTAAATCGTCTTTTGCACTCGATGATCGACAATCCTGTCGCGACCAATTTGTTAACAGTGGTTATTCTCCTCGTTGGACTATTGTCTTTTAGCAGTATCCAACAAGAAACTAGTCCCTCATTTAAGGTCAATGAAATTGAGATCATAGCTAGCTATCCCGGTGCTACAGCGCAGGATATGGAGCAATCTATAGTACTAGCTATTGAGCAATTATTACTTAACCACAGCTATGTTGACGAATTGAGCGCGCAAATAGAAGAAGGGGATGCAAAGGTCACCCTGTCACTTCACGATTGGGTTAATCGTGAATCAGCACTCAATGAAATTAAAAATGCTATCGATCGCGTATCTACCTTTCCCAAACAAATGGAACCAATTATCGTCTCTTTGGTACAAGAAGAAGACAGCCTAATTGAGATAGGTTTACACGGTAACGTATCGCCTCTCACACTTTATTACCACGCCCAGCGTCTTAAAAATGCAATGGCCAGTGAACTTGATGTTTCAAAAGTCATTCTCGAAGGGCAAGGCAGTGCTGAAATAGTTATCGAAGTCAAAGAAATGGTACTTAGGCAATATGATATAAGCCTTGCCGATATTTCAGCGGCGCTCACTCGAAATCTCACAGACGTCCCAGTCGGCAATGTAGCCACCAACGGCGGAGATATTGTAATTAGAACGCTTGGCCGCGCCAATAACCTTGATGACTTCTCCAACATTAGCATTATCAATCAGGATAACCATTCAATATTACTTGGCGATATTGCCGATTTAAACTATGAGTTTGGTGAAAATATTCAACCGTTTATGCTCAATTCTCAACCCGGGATAGTATTGATTGCTTATCAAGATACGTTCGCCAAACCCGTGGAACTCAGTGCTGAAATTGTTGAATTTATAAATGAATACCAAGAGAACATTCCAGAAAACCTTACCTTGACCGTCCTTCAAGATGAGGCTGAAGATTACCAAAAACGCATAGCATTACTGTTTGAAAATGGCTTAATAGGTATGCTGTTAATTATGTTCGTATTAGCAATGTTCGTCGATATACGATTGGCATTTTGGGTAAGTATGAGTATACCTGTGGCTATTATTGGTGCACTTGGTTTAATGCCTCTACTCTCACTACCCATTAATATGATCACGTTGTTTGCGTTTATTATAACCTTAGGGATATTAGTCGATGATAGCGTTGTTGTTGCTGAAAATATTCATCAAAAAGTACTGCAAGGCATTGAAATAAAAACCGCCCTCAAAGATGGCGTTGGTGAAATGGCAATGCCCATTATTATTTCAGTGGCAACCAATATGATAGCCTTCTTACCTGTACTATTTGTACCGGGCGAACTTGGCGTTATGTTTAAGCCAATGACTATGCTAATTTTTGCTATTTTCTTTGTGAGCTTAATCGAAGCATTGTTTATTTTACCCCACCACTTAAGTGGCTTAAAACCAAAGGTCAATACCACCTTAGTGATGCGATGGCAGCAAGCAAGCGTAAATAGCTTTAACATCCTTAAAAGCCGTTACTATGCAGCACTTTTAAAGAAAGTTATGGCTCAACCAATCCTTGTTATTACAATATTTGTCGCCATCACTAGCGTCATATTTTCCTGGACCTTGAGCGACCGCGTTGATCAAAGCTTTGTTCCTAAAATAGAATCCACACGCATTGATGCAGAAATCGAATTCCCAAGTGGGCTGCCATATCAACAAAAATCCGATATCGTCAACTATATTCAAGACGCAGGCTATAAAGCACTAAATAAGCTCGATGGCATTAACGCTCATAAATATGTCATGCAAGACCTCATTGCCAGCGAAGCCTCTGTCACGTTTCGCTTAGTAAGCGATGACTTAAGGACCTTTAGCGCATTAGATTTTGTTGATGCATGGCGCAATAAAATAGGCCCTGTTGCTGGCGTTAAATCAATATTTTTTGACTATCAAGTTGGACCTGGTGGAGGGCAAGAAATTGTGATTGAATTAGGTCACCAGAACAGTCAAATTCTAGCCAACGCTAGTAAAAAAATGATGAAAAAACTCAGCAACATATCTGGCGTTGCCGATGTTGATAGCGCTCTAGTTGACGGAAAGCCAGAACTTGATTTAACCGTTAATCAGTTAGGAAAATCACTAGGTTTTGACAGTGATAGCCTTGGGCAGACTGTTCGTTCTATTTTCTATGGTGATATCCTACACCGCCAAATCATTGATGGTGATGAGGTAAAAATAAAACTGCGAATGGATAAAGACATCCGCCCGTTTGCCACACATATTAATGATCTCATTATTACTTCACCTAGTGGTCAAGGAATTCCATTAGGCGAAGTGGCCAATATTAATCACACAATTGCGACTACCGCAATCGATCGCTTAGACGGCAACCAGTTTGTTGAGATTACTGGGAGTGTACTGCGCCAAACAGCGAGTGCAACAGCGGTCATGAATCGTATTGAATTAGATCTCATCCCAGCCCTAGTCGAAGAGTTTGATGGATTAAGCGTTGAGCTCGGCGGTAGCGCTCGCGTAGAATCTAAGGTAAATATGCCGCTAATTTATGGCGCACTCATCAGTTTAGCGCTCATATACGCTATTTTAGCCATCTATTTTAAAAGTTATTTAGCCCCTTTGTTAGTCATTGTAGTGATCCCATTTTGCTTGAGTGCCGCATTACTTGGTCATATATTACTTGGTGTTGATTTAAGTGTAATGAGCCTATTCGGAATGATTGCATTAGCTGGTTTGGTCATCAATGGCGCATTTGTCATGCTGGTACAAATCAATCTAGCCATAAAGCGTGGCGATGATCTAATGACTTCAATAGAACAGGCCGCACTGTCGCGTTTTAGACCTGTTATCATAACCGCAATAACAACGGCTGTTGGATTAATCCCGCTATTGTTTGAAACATCGACTCAAGCACTTTACTTGATACCCATGGCCATTAGTTTAAGTTTTGGCACAATATTCTCTATAGCCACGATTTTATTATTAAGTCCTGCTCTCTTTGTGGTCGCTAAGAAAAAATTAACGGCCTAAGAAAGAGTAAATTAATTGTAAGAACTGACTAACTTTCACACGAGAAATAAATAATAGCCATTACAGTTAATCCTCATGCAACGGGTTCCAAAACGCCAATTGCATACTAATACAAGTATGGTTCTTAGTTAATGGTTATTCTCGGCAGCGATATTCTACATTGCCCTAATGCCTCATATCCAGACAAGAGCCTGTTCAGGAGTAACTAACTGAGTGTTTTATCGCTTACCCTTAGCATGCTTCACAACTTGATGGTGACTAGCACATATCGATAAAAAACAAAAAGACAAACACCATATAAACGTCAATCAAATATAAAGGTGCAATAAAGACTGATTGACTTAGCACCTTATAGCATCAACGTACCGAAATTAAGAAAATAAAGGTTTGTTGTGACATTAGGTTGACAACACATAGTTGATAATACAAATGCAAATCATATCTATTAAAGGAAAATTATGAATAAATTACTTATCGCTGCGACTGTTTCGCTCGTAAGCACAACGGCATTAGCTCATGACGTCTGGATAAAAGCCGATCGCCATGAAATTCACACTGACGAACAAACTACTTTCTCTTTTGACGTTTCACGCTCTGGTACAACACTCGTCGCTGAAGCGAATCATGGCTTTAAACAACTATTCGTTACTTCGCCAACTGGTGAGACATCAAAAAATCTTGTCGCATTTAGCGGTGAAACCAAAGAAGTATATGACATAAATTTTGATAAACGCGGTAGATATTATATCCAAAGCCCTCTATCAGAAGTGTTTTTAACCATCTACGAAGACAGTGAAGGCGAGCGCCAAAAAACGCGCATGCCTAAATCCAAATGGCACACGCTTCCTAAAGGCAGTAAACCATTAAAAACCGTTCATAAACTCATTACTAGTGAGACTTATGTCAGTTATAACGGTTTCTCTAAAATCAGAGTTCCATCAACTAAAGGCTTAGTTATTAAACCGCTACAACACCCTAGTAAATTACGCCCAAACCAAAAGATCACCTTTGAGATAACTTATAACGGCCAGCCTGTTGAAGCAGCAGAAGTCACCTTGAGCAGCAGCAACCAATATTTATTTGAAGACAGTGAAAAAATTGAAAAAGATCTCAGTAAAAAAGATCGCGGTGTGTTCTCTTTTAACGTCAACAAACCTGGTAAATACTTACTCGCTGTTGAACAAGAGCTCGAACTTAAAAACGATCCCCATGCAACAGAGCGTTCTGTCGAAAAATATCTCACCTTAGAAATTACCGAATAATTACCAAACTAATCGATTTGGTGAACTTTAGTTCACACACAACAAAATATAATGATTCTCATTAACATTAATTTTCAATGGGAATCATTCATATGAACTACTATAAAACATCAATCGCACTATTCGTTGCTGGTGTTGTAAGCATGCCGTCACTAGCGGCTTCATCGACAGATCAAAAAATCTACGTCCTCGATTCAATCACTGTTGTTTCTTCAGAGAGCAACAAGCACGCAAATATCAAGAAACCACAAGCTATAAACAGTATTGAAAGTGACACAATCAAGAATATCGGCAGTAAGAACGTGCCAGCAGCACTGCGCATTTTACCGAATGTCGATATCCTAGGCGGCCCAACGCCGACGAGTGAAAATATTTCGATCCGTGGTTTACCACAATCACATGCCTACATATCAATTGACGGCATTTACCAAAGCAACTTCGCCACTAAACGTGGCAGCTGGTACTTAAACCCGAATTTTGTTAACTCGATTCAGGTAACCGCTGGCCCAACGTCTGGTGCTGCTGCCGGTAAAATCACTATTGAAACCATTTCTGCTAGAGATTTACTGGCTGACAATGAGATATTTGGTAGCAAATTTGACTTTGGTTACCGCAGTAACAACCAACAAAAAGACATGGGTGTGACGGTGTTTGGTATCAATGACAACACTGATTACCTAGCATCATTCCAAACCTCGGATCGCCAGCCATACCACATCGGTAACGGCGGCCCTAGCTACGATAAAACGCGTGGAGATCAACAGTCTGGCTTAGTGAAAGTCAATCATCAATTTAACAGTGATCAAGCGCTAAAATTCACTTTTAATACTGACGATGGCCGAACCTATCAAGTACGCAACGACATTGGTTATCGCGATACAAAATACAATGGCGCATCATTGGTTTGGAGTGACAAAGCAAGCGATAATGACCTTGTTGACCTCAACGCAGCGTTTTACATTAATTATGTAGACTCATTCTCATGGGAAGATGAAGGCAATAATGAGCAAGGTACTCAAGATATCCAAGATAACAGCATCGGTTTTACCATCAGTAACGACTCTGTAACCGATCTTGGCTTAGTGCATTACGGTGTGTCAGGTCACTTTACTACACACAATGGTGAAGTGATTAAGTCAGACCAAATCACAGGTGTTATTATCGAAGATGAAAGCGCAGCAAGTGAAGCCTCTAGCAAATCGCGAAAGTTAGCAACGTGGGTTAACTTACAAGTTCCAGTAACCGATCGCTTGAATGTAATTCCAGGTATTCGCTACGATTCATTTTATATCGAGTCTTCAAACGCCATTGGTCTAAATGGCGAGCCGCTATTACGTGATGGCCGCACTGAAAGCCGTGTTTCTATGTCATTAAACGGTGTTTATGAAGTATCAAGCGACGTAAAGTTATTTGCCTCGTTTGCCCAAGCACTCAATCCACCGAGCGATGGTCATCTATTCACTTCTGGCCGTGGATTTAAACCAAATCCAAACCTAAAATCTGAACGTGCAGACAACAAAGAAGTAGGTATCGTATTCGATAACTACCATGTATTTTCAAGCAGCGATACTTTAGTCACCCGCATTAATATATTCAAAAATGATATCAAAGACTACATTGCCGATCTTTACAGCACCGAATGGCCAGATGGAGAAAAAGTCAATCTAGGGCAGGTTAGCCTCAAAGGTTTTGAAATTTCGACTAGTTACCAACTAAATGATTGGGAGCTTAACGCCAGCTATGCTCGCACTCGTGGTCGAGATTCAAATACCGGGTTTTCACTGGCTGAAATACCTTCAGATAAAGTTAATCTACAAACCAACTTCGCCCTTAACCAAGAATGGTCATTAGGCAGTGTGGCAACCTTTGCCTTTAAGCACAATCATGCACCGACGCAACAAGTCTCTGATAAGGGCCTTGAAGATATTCCAAATGAAGGTTCGAATACATGGTTTGCAATGGACGTATTTGCCAACTATCAACCAGTTACTGTCAAAGGCCTATCGGTACGTCTATCGGTGACTAACTTATTTGATAAAGAATATGCGAACCGTCTCGAGTTTGAACGTGATGGTAGCTTATCCCCTAAAGAATCATTCTACGAAGAAGGTCGTAGTGTCAATTTAGCACTGAGCTACCAATTTTAATGCTTTAATGTAATTTTACGCCACTTATCACACATAAGTGGCGTAATAACATCACAAATGACATTTTATAGACGCTTCCTCAATCACTCTATCGGCATACTTAGTAAAATTAGTTCCTTTGGAGTATCTCATGAAAAAATTAATCATCGGAAGTCTTTCATTCTTATTAGTAGCCTGTGGCGGTGGTGGTGAAGGCGGTAATATTACTGTTGATACAGGTGTCCGTGATTACAACGAGTTTTTTGTGCCGCTGCCAGAAAATGCACTCTACCCTGCTGACAACCCATACAACGCCGCCAAAGAGAGACTGGGCGAGTTCTTATTTTGGGATCCTGTATTATCAGGTAACCAAAACACCAGCTGCGCATCATGTCACCACCCTGATTTTGGCTGGGCTGACGGCCGTCGCTTTTCAATAGGACATGACGGCGTAGGTGCAGGCCCAAATCGCTTAGGCTCACAAGTAACCGACATTCACTCACCAACCATCATGAATGTTGCTTTTACAGGACTTACTATAAACAGCCAATTGAGCAGCTTTGTATCAGGAGGCTATTTCTGGGATTTACGTGCCGATACGCTCAGAGAACAGGCAATTGGCCCCATTCAGAACCCCATTGAAATGCTGGGGGATGACATTCCCGTCGCAGATGCACTCCCTGTTATGGTTGAGCGCCTAAAAGCCATTCCAGAATACGTTGAGTTATTTGAACAAGCATTTAGCTCTGAAAATGCAATTACGCCTGAGAACATAGGCAAAGCATTAGCCACATTCCAACGTAGAATTATTTCACCAAATACTCGGTTTGACCAATTCATTAGCGGTAATACCAATGTATTAACTCAGCAGGAAATCGTCGGTCTGAACAAGTTTATCGACGGCGGTTGTGCTCGTTGTCACAGCGGCCCTATGTTATCAGACAATCAAATTCACGACGATGAAGCCATCATTAACGACGAAGTCGTGCGTACGCCGACACTGCGTAACCTTAGCCACACTGCGCCTTATATGCATGATGGTTCACGCGCAACACTTATTGACGCCATTGCGACTTACGAAGGCCGTGATGATTTGGAAACCCCCATCGGCGAAGGAGATTTCGCAGATATTGCTGCATTTCTCAACACTTTAAACACGAATAGCTTTTATCGTGGTAAACCAGCGCGGTTGCCAAGCGGTTTAACGGTTGGGGGGAATATCAATTAATGATGAGCTTTAAGCAACGATTTTTAACGTCACTCTGTATGTCGTTTTTTATGGCGCTGATTATGAGTGGGGTTATTATCGGTCATCAAGTAGGAGTAACACATCCAGAGTTTTGGTTAAACTGGCGTAACTCCTTCTTATTTGCTTGGCCAATCGCTTTTTTAGCCGCTTTTTGTATACAGCCACTAGTTAAGTACTTGGTAGATAAAGTAATGTCCGAATAATCAATCACAAAATAAACAAGCGTCTTAGTCAATGACTACCACGCTTGTTTTAACTACGATAATTTATCACTAATCCAATGCCCGAGTTTTTCTAGCTGCTCAATACACACACTGTGTTCCATCGGATACTGTGACCAAGTCACATTGAAATTTGCCGCAGATAAACGCTGTGCTGCATCTTTACCCGCTGCAAATGGCACTACTAAATCTTGTTCACCATGAGCGCTGAAAATTGGCGTGTCATGGTTAACACCCTGTGCGCCTTCAAACGGCAAATCATTCGTCGCTAAATAGCAAGATAACGCGACTACGCCTGCTAACTTATGCTTTAAACGCAATGCCGTATATAAAGAAAGTACACCACCTTGTGAGAAGCCCGTTAGTACAATACGGTCACTGCTAATGCCATTAGCAATTTGCTCTTCGATTAACTCAACAATGAGTTGTTCGCTTTGCTCAAGCGTTGGAATATCAGCGCGGCCATCGAGATCCATCGTTTTGATGTCATACCATGAACGCATCACAAAACCATTATTGATGGTCACTGCTTGCTCAGGTGCATTAGGGAAAATAAATTTAATGCGGTGATCGTTGTTTAATCTTAACGCCGGCACAGCTTCACTAAAGCCCGCACCTGAATCGCCTAAACCGTGTAGCCAAATAACAACAGCATCGGCTTCACCTTGTGGATTTTTTACAATAGCATCAATCGTCATTAGGCAATTCCACTCAAATCAATAACAACGCCTGATTGGCGCTTAATACTATCGCTAATTAAATGCATTAACTCTGCACCCATGCGGTTATCAATCCATTTGCCATCGGTTAATTCAAAGTGATGCCCATCGAATTTAGTGGCGACCCAAATTTGGTGTAGTGGTTCTTGACGATTAATAATGATCTGACTTTTATCACTAAAAACTAATTTCAAAACACCGGCTGAGGTTTCATAATCAAAATCAACCATGGCGTCATCTAGTACTTCTTCAATGGCCATTAATAAGTCATCGACTATTTGGTGAAACTGACTGTCGTTCATATCATCCTCTAAAGCTTGCTTTTGTTATCGTTAATGCGATTATATGGGCAATTGAAATAATTAGCACTGAGAAAACCATGTCAAAATACGTTATTGGCGCCTTATTGTTGGCTTCACTTGCTGGCTGCGGTCAAAAAGGTCCGCTTTACGAAGAAAAAGCACCGACAACCAATCAACCCACCGCAAGTGATACGACAATTAAAGAGCAGTAAATATGGATTACTTTAACGTTATAGATCAGCAATTATTTGCCGAACAATTACCTGTTCAGCAATTAGCAGAGCAGTACAATACACCACTTTATATCTATTCACGCGCAACGATTGAGCGTCATTGGCGTGCTTTTGATGAAGCAGCTGGCACTCAAAAGCACCTAATTTGTTATGCCGTTAAAGCCAATTCAAACCTCGCTATCCTCAATATCATGGCTAAGATGGGCTCGGGATTCGATATTGTTTCAAAAGGCGAGCTTGCTCGAGTGTTAGAGGCTGGCGGCGATCCACAAAAAGTAGTGTTTTCTGGCGTTGGTAAATCAGAAGATGAGATTCGTTATGCTCTTAACATTGGTATTTATTGCTTTAATGTTGAGTCAGTACCAGAATTAGAACGTATTAGTGCTATTGCCGCCAACATGAATAAAGTAGCGCCTATTTCGATTCGGGTGAATCCAGATGTCGATGCAGGTACTCACCCTTATATCTCTACAGGGCTCAAAGAAAACAAATTTGGCATTGGCATGGAACAAGCGCTACCCGCTTACCAATTCGCCGAAAATTCACCGTCTCTTGCCGTCAAAGGCATTGATTGCCATATTGGTTCACAACTCACCGATTTAGCACCATTTACAGACGCCTTAAAACGCGTACTTAAGCTCGTCGATGAACTCGCAGAGCATGGCATTACTGTTAGTCATATTGATGTTGGTGGTGGCCTTGGTGTTACCTATCAAGATGAAGAACCACCAGCGCCTAGCGAATATGCCGCAGCACTAGCGCAAGGGTTAAAAGGACGCGAACATCTAACCATCATCTTTGAACCTGGCCGTGCCATCATGGCAAACGCCGGTATTTTAGTATCTAAAGTTGAATACTTAAAAGAAACACCTGATAAGAATTTTGCGATTATTGATGCCGCAATGAATGACTTAATCAGACCGGCGTTATATAGTGCATGGCAAGAGATCATTCCCGTTATACAAAACAACGCCACCAGCAAAAACTATGATGTGGTGGGTCCCATTTGCGAAACTGGCGACTTTTTAGGTAAATCACGTGATTTAGCTGTAAATGCTGGCGATTATGTTGCGGTGAGATCCAGTGGTGCTTATGGTTTTACTATGGCATCCAATTATAATTCTCGTGTAAAAGCCGCAGAAGTTATGGTCGACAACGATCGCGCCATTCAAATTCGCCAACGCGAAACTTTAAGCGACTTATGGCGAGGCGAAGCTAAATCAATCGACTGATAACTTATCATCCCAGCGGATAATTCAGTGTTCGCTGGAGAGTTATCCTCGATTGCATAAATATAAGAAGCAATATGCTATTAAACTTTTCAAAAATGCACGGTTTGGGCAACGACTTTGTGATGGTTGATGCCGTTTCAAACAATGTATTTCTTAGCAAAGATCAAATCATTAAATTGGCAGATCGCCACACTGGTATTGGCTTTGACCAATTACTGATGGTTGAATCTCCTTATGATCCTGATCTCGACTTTCACTATCGCATATTTAATAGCGACGGCAGCGAAGTAGAAAACTGTGGCAACGGCGCACGCTGTTTCGCCAAATTCGTGCGCATGAAAGGCCTGAGCAATCGCTATCGTTTAG